>NZ_JBVVQH010000010.1:71406-169991 GCF_055811115.1 Mesorhizobium sp. WSM4832
TGTTTCGGGGGGGCCCCCCGCGCCCCGCCCCCCCCCCGCCCCCGCCCCCCCCCCCCCCCCCCCCGGCCCCCCCCCCCCCCCCCCCCCCCCCCCCCCCCCCCGACCTGGAGGATGTGCTTGCCGGCGATCCGGTGTCCGCCCGCCTTCAGCCCTTCGATAAAGCCCACGCCGTCGAAATTGTCGGCGTACCAGGTGCCGTTCGCCTGCCGGCGCACGGAATTCGCGCTTTGCACGCGCGCGGCGCGATCATGGGCCGTGGCGCATTTGTGGAAAACCGGGACCTTGTACGGCACCGAGATGATCACGCCCCGGATATTCTCCGCGGCCGTGATGCCGGCCCAGAAGGTGTCGAAATCCTCCGGGCGGCAGCTCAGCGGCACCATCAGGCTGTCGAGCCCTTTCTGCTCGAAGATATCGTTGAAGATCCCGGGGCTCTTCGCATGGCCCACTGGGTGGGCCAGCATGACGAAGATGTCGGCCTTTCCGGTTCCGCGCATCGGTTATTCCTTTCCGTTTGACAATTCGTGATCACTCAGGATTTCGAGGGCCCGCACGAGCGACGAATGGTCGGCTTCCGCGCCATCCGTTCGAGCGGCACAGGCATTCATCAGCTGCTGCGCCGTCGCCGTGCCCGGCAAGGCAACGCCGAGCGCGCGGGCGCTTTCGAGCGCGAGGTTGAGGTCCTTCTGGTGCAACCGGATGCGGAAGCCCGGCGCGAAGGTGCGGGCGATCATGCGTTCTCCGTGCACTTCGAGCACGCGCGATGAGGCGAAACCGCCCATAAGCGCGCTACGCACCTTGGCCGGGTCGCAGCCGGCCTTGCTGGCGAAAACCAGCGCCTCGGCGACCGCCTCGATGTTGAGCGCGACGATGATCTGGTTGGCGATCTTGCAGGTCTGGCCGGCGCCGTTCTTTTCGCCGATCAGCGTGATGTTCTTGCCGAGCTTCTCAAAGATCGGCAACGCGCGCTCGAACTCGGCGGCCGGCCCGCCGACCATGATGGTGAGGCTCGCCGCTCTGGCGCCGACCTCTCCGCCGGAGACCGGCGCATCGAGATAGCCTGCCCCCGCTTCCTTGAACTTCGCCGCGAATTCGGCCGTGGCGATCGGGCTGATCGAGCTCATGTCTGTGACCAGCTTGCCGGCCGAAATTCCTTCGAGCACGCCGTTTGGTCCAAGCAGAACACTCTCAACGTCAGGCGTGTCGGGCAGCATGGTGATGACGATCTCGGATAGCCTTGTCGCTTCGGCAGGGGATGCGACCACCGATGCCGTCAGGTTCTTCGGAAGAGGGGAGCGGTTGAGAACCGTGACGATCTCATGCCCGGCACCGGCGAGATGCCGCGCCATCGGCGCGCCCATCACGCCAAGCCCGATGAAGCCGATTTTCATGCGCAACTCCCGTGCGGCGTCGGAGCGCCTTGCAGTTCAAGCGAGGCATATGATATAGGACATCATACAAATTTCAATGCACCTTCTTTGGAGGCCGGTCGCAAATGCAGGAGCGCGTCAATTCGCTGAAAGCGGCCGTACAGGCCGGCCGGGCTCACATCGGCATCTGGTGTTCGCTGGCCTCGGCGCTTACCACCGAAGTCGTGGCAGGCTCCGGAGCGGGCTGGCTGCTGATCGACGGCGAGCACAGCCCGAACGATCTGCGCAGCATCATGGCGCAGCTTCAGGTCGCGGCGGCGTTTCCCTGCGAGTCGGTCGTGCGCCTGCCGTCGGACGATCCCAACCTGATCAAGCAGGCGCTCGACGTTGGCGCCCGCAGCCTGATGGTCCCGAATGTGCGCACGGCGGACCAGGCACGCGCAATCGTCGCCGCGATGACCTATGCTCCGGGCGGGTTCCGCGGCTTCTCGGTCGGCCACCGCGCCAACGCGTTCGGCCGCATCGCCGGCTATCACGCCAAGGCGCGCGAGCAGCAATTGCTTGCCGTGCAGATCGAGGACGAGACCGGCGTGGCCAATGCGGCCGAGATTGCGGCCGTGGATGGCGTGGACGTCCTGTTTGTAGGGCCGGGCGATCTCTCCACCAACATGGGCGCGATGGGCAATCCCGGCGCCACGCATGTGCAGGAAGCGATATCGTCCGTGCGCAAGGCTGCTGCTGCCGCAGGCAAGGCCAGCGGTATCCTGGCGCCCTTGAAGGCCGACGCGGACCGCTATCTCGCCGACGGCTTCACCATGGTCGCCGTCGGCTCCGACCTTGGCCTGCTGGCGCGGGGCTCGGACGCCCTGATCGCCTCATTCAAGCAGTAGAACGGAGAGCAGTCGTGGCGATCCCTCCTTACAAGGCACCTTCGCGCGACGCCTATGACATCGTCATAGTCGGCGGCGCGGTCGTCGGCTCGTCGACGGCCTATTGGCTGAGCCAGGCGCTGGGCAACGGCGCCTCGATCCTCGTTGTCGAACGGGACAGCAGCTACGAGTTCTCCTCGACAGCGCTTTCCACCAGCGCCATACGCCAGCAATATTCCAATCCGATCAATGTGAAGATCAGCCAGTTCGGCATCGAGATCATCCGCGGCTTCCAGGAGCGGATGGCCCCATTCTACACGAACGAGCCGGCGCCCGATCTCGGCTTCAAGGAGCACGGATATCTTTACTGCTGCTCGCCCGAAGGCGTGGAAGCGGCACGCGAACGGGTCGAGCTGCAGCGCAGCCTCGGCGCCCACACCATGTTCCTCGAGCCAGGCCCGCTGAAGGAGCGGTTCCCGTGGCTGAATGTCGACGACCTCGGCGGCGGCTCGTGGGGCGCTCGCGAAGAGGGTTGGTTCGATTCCATGGGCATGCTCAACGGGTTCCGCCGCGCGGCGCGTGCCAGCGGCGTCGAATATATCGACAATGCGGTGACCGGATTGGACATCGCCGATGGCCGGGTCGTTTCAGCCCGCCTCGCGACAGGCGAGACGGTTTCTTGCGGAACGCTGGTCAATGCCGCCGGCCCGAGGGCGCAGCAGGTGGCGGGCATGGCCGGCCTCTCCATCCCGGTAGCTCCCTACAAGCGCTACAGCTTCGTCTTCGCCAGCGCCAATCCGATCTCTGGACGGATGCCCAACGTCATCGACCTTTCCGGTACATTCGTGCGTCCGGAAGGCGAGCTTTTCCTCACCGGCAACACGCCGCAGGGCGATGGACCGGCCAATTACGACGACTTCGAAATGCATTTCGAGGAATTCGACGACTATATCTGGCCGTCGCTGTGGCACCGCATTCCGGCCTTTGATGCGCTGAAAGTCCAGACGAGCTGGACCGGCCACTACGAATACAACATGCTCGACCACAACGGCATCGTCGGCTTCCACCCGGAGGTGAGGAACTTCATGTTCGCCAACGGCTTTTCGGGACACGGCCTGCAGCAGTCGCCGGCGGTCGGCCGGGCGGTGTCGGAGCTGATCGTCCACGGCACCTTCCAGACGCTCGACCTGTCGCCGTTCTGCTACGAGCGCATCCCGCGCAACGAGCCGTTCCTGGAAGAAGCGGTAATCTAGGGCAGAGGCCGCCAATCGCCCAAGTTTCGATGGGATGGCGGCCTCAGGCCAATGGGCTCAGGCCGCGTATCTTGCCATCACAGGCTGGTTCGACCACTGGGCGTACCAGGTATCGAACAGTTTGAGCTGCTGCTCGGCATAGCCGCGCTGGCTGTCGCTCAGCGCATCCGTCGCATTGAAGTGCAGCCTGTATTCGGGATTACCCTTCAGCACCATCATGTGCTTGAAATAAAGCACCAGGTCCGGACCCTCGTCGAAGGAGGACAGCACGGCGAGCGCGGCGTCCAGTTCCTGCGCCAGCCGGCGCGCTTCGGCATCGCCCTTCGCCGCCGCCTGGCTGAGGCCGACCAGATGCAGCACTTCCTTCGGCAGCACGTTGCCGATGCCGGTGATCGCACCGGACGCTCCGCAATTGACGAAACCATGGAAGACGGCGGTGTCGACGCCGATCATCAGCGCGACCTCATCGTCGCGGCTGGTGATGTTTTCCGCCGCATAGCGCAGATCCGCCGGGCCGCCGAACTCCTTGAAGCCGACCAGGTTGGGATGTTCGGCCCGCAGCGTGAAGAAGAGGTCGGCGCGTGTGGCAAAGCCGTAATAGGGGCTGTTGTAGATGACCGCCGGCAGATCGGGGGCGGCCGAGAGAATTGCCTTGAAGTGGTGGCGCTGCGCGGTGACCGAGGGCCCGCGCGACAAAACGCGCGGGATCACCATCAGGCCCCTTGCGCCGACCTTTTGCGCATGCGCGGCGTGAGCCACGGCGCTGGCCGTGTTGACCGCGCCGGTGCCGACGATGACCGGCACGCCGGCCTTCACCAGGCGCTCGACGCCTTCCATGCGCTGCTCGTCGGTCAGCAGCGGCCAGTCGCCCATGGAGCCGCAATAGACGGCAGCCGACATGCCGGCGGCGATCAATTCGCGCCCCTTGCGCACCAGCGCGTCGAAGTCGGGAAGCCGGTCATTGGTGCAAGGCGTCATCAGCGCCGGCATGCAGCCGGAAAAAACGTTGGCGGTCATTTCAGATTCTCCTTGAGGCTGGCATGCTGTTTGATCAGTTTGTCCCGAAGCAGCACCGCTTGCCAAGCGGATAGTCGCGGCCGACAGGGAGAAACAAACAATGCGCACCAAAACCAGCATCCGCGTCGTCGGCTGCCATGCCGAGGGTGAGATCGGCGATGTCATCGTCGGCGGTGTGCTGCCGCCGGCGGGCCACACGATGATGGAAAAGATGATCGCGATGGAACGCGATCACGACCATGTAAGGCGCATGCTGATCTGCGAGCCGCGCGGCAGCGTCGCCCGGCACGTCAATCTCCTGGTGCCCTCGACGCGCGAAGATTGCGCGACGGGGGCCATCATCATGGAACCGACCGAATATCCGCCGATGTCTGGTTCCAACACGATCTGCGTCGCCACGGTGCTGCTCGAGACCGGGATGGTGCCGATGCAGGAGCCCGAGACGCGCTTCAAACTGGACATGCCAGGCGGCGTCATCGAGGTGCGCGCCGAATGCCGCGACGGCAAATGCCTGTCGATCACCTTCCGCAACGCGCCCGCCTTTGCCGAACGCCTCGACGCCAACATCGAGGTCGAGGGGCTCGGAACGCTCACGGTCGACATCGCCTATGGCGGGATGTTCTACGCGATTGTCGATGCGGCCGCGCTCGGCTTCTCGGTCACACCCGACGAGGCCCGCGACTTGGCCGCGGCCGGCGAGAAGGTTCGACGCGCGGCGCGCGAACAGCTCGATGTCGTGCATCCGGAATTCGACAATGTGCGTGGTGTGTCGATCGTGCAGTTCGCCATGCCGTTCCAAGGGCCGGGCAACGTCACGCGCAACACCTGCATCGTCTCGCCCGGACGCTCCGACCGCAGCCCGACGGGAACCGGCACTTCGGCCCGCATGGCCGTGCTGCAGGCCCGCGGCCTGATGAGCGTCGGCGATGTGCTGATCCATGAATCGATCATCGGCTCCCGCTTCACCGGCAGAATTCTGGAATTGACTGAGATCGCCGGACTAAAGGCGATCGTTCCTGAGATCACCGGCAGGGCGTGGATCACGGGTGAGCATAACTACTATCTCGATCCGACGGACCCGTATCCGCAAGGCTATGTGCTGTCGGACACCTGGGGCACCTCGACCTCGATAAAGCAGTAGCACGATCCGCGAAGTGGCCAGGCGGGACAGCCGAACTATCAGGCACCGCACTTGCACAGAATGTCAGTGGACCTTGCGGTGAGGCGTCTGCTCTGATTCCCTATGGCTGGTGGGGATCGCCTGATTCGTGTGCTCGTTGTTCCGGTTCCGCATGATCATGCGGCGGAGCAGCAGGTGCTTTCGGTAGAAAGATGAAAAAATGACCGCCAAGCCGGAAATCCTGGAGATGAGACCCAAGATCACCGTTGTCGGCGTCGGCGGCGCGGGCGGCAACGCCGTCAACAACATGATCGCCGAGGGCTTGCAGGGCGTCGAGTTCGTCGTCGCCAACACCGACGCCCAAGCGCTCACCATGTCGAAGTCGTCGCGGCTGATCCAGTTGGGCGCGCATGTGACCGAGGGCCTGGGCGCCGGCTCTCTGCCCCAGGTCGGCAGTGCGGCCGCGGAGGAATCCCTCGACGAGATCATGGACCATCTGGCCGGGACGCATATGTGCTTCATCACCGCCGGCATGGGCGGCGGTACAGGGACGGGTGCTGCGCCCGTGATTGCGCGTGCCGCGCGCGACGCCGGCATTTTGACGGTCGCCGTCGTCACCAAGCCTTTCGTGTTCGAAGGCAAGCGCAGGACCCAGGCCGCCGAGGAAGGCATAGAACGCCTGCGCGAAAGCGCCGACACCGTGATCGTCATCCCGAACCAGAACCTCTTCAGGGTCGCCGATGCCAAGACCACGTTCGCCGACGCCTTTGCCATGGCGGACCGCGTTCTCTACGCGGGCGTCGGCTGCATCACGGATCTCATCGTCAAGGAAGGTTTGATCAATCTCGATTTCGCCGACGTGAAGTCGGTGATGCGGGACATGGGCCGGGCGATGATGGGAACCGGGGAGGCCTCCGGAGAGGGGCGTGCAAGGATCGCGGCCGAGGCGGCGATCGCCAATCCGCTTCTCGATGAAGCCTCCATGTCGGGCGCCCGGGGTCTGCTCGTGTCGATCTGCGGCGGCCTGGACATGACGCTGTTCGAGGTCGACGAAGCTGCGACGCGGATACGCGAAGAGGTCGATACCGATGCCGACATCATCGTCGGCGCCATCTTCGACCAGGCACTGGCAGGAAAGTTCCGTGTGTCCGTCGTCGCGACAGGTCTGCGCAAGAGCGCGGACATTGCGCAGTTCGAGCAAAGGATTGCCTGAAGCCACGGCGATCTCTTGGCTGCGGTTGTGGCGACGGTACGACGCAATCGCCTGACGTCCGCTTCCGGCGCCGGATAAATCCCCAGCCACCACATGCTGCGGGCTGGCGAGCCTTTGCAGGATCTGCACGCCCCTTCGCAGCAGCTCTCACGGCTGCGGATCCGGCCGTCGTGTCTGTCCATATTGGACTAATTGACAGCCCTGTTCGACAGAAGTCGATTTAAATTCCGGTGCGGAGGAGTAGCGTCACGCCATGTCCGGAGGACTATCTTGCTGTTTGCCGTGCACTGCCTCGACCATGCCGATGCGCTTCCGCGGCGGCTTGCCAATTATAATGCTCACAAGGCCCATCTTGCGGGTGGCGCGGTTGCGACCGTAATCTCCGGGCCGCTGGTCGCGGCGGATGGCGCAACTATGATCGGCTCGCTCTTCGTCTTTTCCGCGGACAGCATAGAGCAGGTGAAGGCGTTCAACGCCGGCGATCCGTTCAATGCCGCCAATGTCTGGCGGAGCGTCAGCATCAATCCCTTTCTGCTGCGTGTCGACAACCGCGGCTGACGGGGGAGGGGCTCGATGAAAAGCTTCGTCTACAACGGCCAGCCGGCACGCGTCGTCTTCGGATCGGGCACGATCGCGCGGTTGCCGGAGGAGATCGACCGGCTGGGGCTGAAACGCGTGCTCGTGCTGGCAACGCCGCCGCAGGAGGCCGAAGCCCGGCGTCTTGCCGGGTCGCTTGGCGGCATAGCCGCCGGCGTCTATGCCAAGGCGACGATGCATACGCCCGTGTCCGTCACCGAGGACGCGCTGCGGGTCGTGGCGGAGTTGCGGGCCGACGGGCTGGTTGCGGTCGGCGGCGGCTCCACGACGGGCCTCGCCAAGGCGATCGCATTGCGCACCGACCTGCCGCAGATCGTGATGCCGACGACCTATGCCGGCTCGGAAATGACACCGATCCTCGGTGAGACGAAGGATGGCGTGAAAGTCACCCAATCGAGCCCGAGGGTGCTGCCGGAAGTGGTCATCTACGACGTCGATCTGACGATGACGCTTCCTGCCGCGTTGTCGGGAACAAGCGGCATGAACGCCATCGCCCATGCGGTCGAGGCGCTCTACGCCAGGGAGAGCAACCCGGTGATAAACCTCATGGCGGCTGAGGCCATCGGCGCATTGGTGGATGCCTTGCCGGTCATTGCCGAGACGCCGCATGACCGCGATGCACGCTCCAGGGCTCTCTATGGCGCCTGGCTTTGCGGCATCTGCCTCGGCTCGGTCGGCATGGCGCTGCACCACAAGCTTTGCCACACCCTCGGCGGCAGTTTCGATCTGCCGCATGCGCAGACCCATACGATCGTGCTGCCGCATGCGCTGGCCTATAACGCCCCTGCCGTTCCAGCCGTCATGGAAACCCTGCGAGCGGTGCTGAAGGCGGGCGACCCCGCGATGGCCCTCTATGATCTCGCGGGCCGGATAGGGGCCAGGCGCGCCCTGTCGGAGATAGGCATGCCGCCCGACGGGATCGACATCGCGACAGACCGTGCATTGGCCAGTCCTTATTGGAACCCGCGAGTGTTGGAGCGGGAACCGATCCGGGCTCTCATCGCCCGCGCCTATGCCGGCGAACCGCCGCAGGCCTGAGAACCCGAACGTCTCTGGAGGAGTTATCGCCATGACAGGCACCGCGCACGTTGCTCGACCGAAATATCCCTATTTCGAGGAAGAGACTTCGGTCGACGTGGTCAACGCGCGCATGGGACCGGATGTCGATCCGCGCCTGCGGGAAGTCATGAGCGTGCTGGTGAAACATCTGCATGCCGCCATCAAGGAGATCGAGCCGACGCATGAGGAGTGGCTGCAAGGCATCCAGTTCCTCACCGATGTCGGCAGGATGTGCTCCGACTGGCGGCAGGAGTTCATCCTTCTTTCCGATACGCTCGGCGTTTCGATGCTCGTCGACGCCATCAATCACCGGCGCCCGAACGGCGCTACGGAAAACACCATCCTCGGGCCTTTCTATGTGCCCGAAGCCCCGCGCTACGAGCACGGCGCGAACATCTGCCTCGACGGCAAGGGCGAACCGATGCTGGTGCGCGGGCGTGTGCTCGACACCGAAGGCAAGCCGATCGCCGGCGCGCTGATCGACGTCTGGCAGACCAATGACGACGGCTTCTACGATGTCCAACAGAAGGACGTGCAGCCCGACTGGAATCTGCGCGGGGTCTTCACCACGGACGCGAAGGGCGAGTACTGGTACCGGTCGGTCAAGCCGCGCTACTATCCGATCCCCGACGACGGACCGGTCGGCAAGATGCTCGCGGCGCTCGGGCGTCATCCGAACCGCGCTGCCCATGTCCACTACATCGTCAGCGCGCCGGGTTACGATCCCGTTATCACCCACATCTTCGCGCCCGATTGCCGCTACCTGGCCGAGGACGCCGTCTTCGGCGTGAAGGATTCGCTAATCGCCGATTTCACCAAGGTCGCCGACCGGAAAAAGGCGAGCGAACTCGGTTTCGAAGCCCCGTACTGGTCTGTCGAGTGGGATTTCGTCCTGGCTCACAAGACCGCCGGAACTTGAAGCTGATCCCCACCGATCCACGCGAGCTGCCTCACTGACCGTTCCAGCCCGACTTCAGTCTGTCTGGATCCAGACCGCTTTCGTCTCAAGATACTCATGCAGATGCTCGACGCCGCCCTCACGACCGTAACCGGACATCTTCATGCCGCCGAACGGCACGGCCGGGTCGATGGCGTGGTACATGTTGACCCAGACCGAGCCGGCCTTGACGCGGCGGGCAAGCTTGTGCGCGGTGCCGAGATTGGTGGTGAAGATACCGGCCGCAAGACCGTAAGGCGTCGCGTTGGCGCGCGCGACGGCCTCATCCAGCGTGTCGAAGGGCATCGCCGAGATGACCGGACCGAAAATCTCTTCGCGCGCGATGGTCATCTTGTCTGACACCGCACCGAAGACGGTCGGCGCGATGAAGTTGCCGCCGTCATAGAGCTCGCCCGTCAACCGCGAGCCGCCGGCGACCAGCTTGGCGCCCTCGTCGCTGCCCGCCTTGATGTAGCCTTCGACCTTGCCGGCCTGTCTTGCGTTGATCAGCGGCCCGATTTCGGTTTCCGCCTCGATGCCGTGGCCGATGCGCAGCTTGCCGGCGAACTCGGCGACCCGGCGCACGAACTCGTCATGGATCTCGCGCGCCACGAACAGGCGCGAGCCGGCGATGCAGATCTGGCCCGAATGCACGAACACCGCCATCGCCGCGACTGGAACAGCCTTGTCGATATCGGCGTCGCGGCAGACGATGATCGGCGACTTGCCGCCGAGTTCCAGCGAAACGCGCTTGAGATTGGTGACACCGGCGCGGGCGATCGCCTGGCCGGTCAGCGTCGAGCCGGTGAAGACGATCTTGTTGACGTCGGGATGCTCGGCCAGCCGTGCGCCGGCCTCGGCGCCGGTTCCGGTGACGATGTTGACGACGCCGTCGGGCACGCCCGCCTCCTGCATCAGCCGCGCGATCAGCAGCGGCGTCAATGAGGCGTCCTCCGACGGCTTCAACACGATCGTGCAGCCGGTGGCCAAAGCCGGCGCTATCTTCCAGATCGAGGCGGCGGTCGGGGCATTCCAGGGGATGATCGCGCCGACCACGCCGACCGGCTCGCGCCTGGTGAAGGTGACGATCTCGCCGGGAATGGAATTGTCGATCGCCTCGCCATGCAGCGCGGTCGCCATGCCGCCATAGAAGCGCAGCATGCCGATGACCCGGCGCCGGTTGGCCAGCGTGCGCGTGATCGGCAGCCCCATGTCGAGCGTGTCGGAGACGCTGAGCTCTTCCCAATGCTTCTCGAACAGGTCGGCGATCCTGAGCAGCACGCATTGCCGCTCGTAAGGCGAGAATTTGGACCAGGGGCCTTCGAAAGCCGCGCGCGCCGCGGCCACAGCCGCGTCGATATCCGAGGCTCCGCCACGCGGTAGCGTAGCCAGCACTTCGCCCGTCGCCGGGTTCAGCGCCTGCATCTCCTGGCCGGACTGCGCCGCGACCCACTTGCCGCCGATGAACATCGGCCGGAATTCGCCATGGTAAAGCGTCGTGGCCTTCGCCCTCGGGTCGAAGTTCAGCGTCATCTTCTCCTCCTCACGAATTCCGACGCGACTATTACTCCCGGCGCGGGCGACCTCAAACAAGGAAAGCTAAAAGGGCGTTCAGATAATCGGACTGTGCAACGCGCGCGACTTCCCCGATGGTTCCGGCAACGGAGGAAGCCCGCTCAGCGGGTGAAGGCCGGCGACATTGGCGAACTCCATTGCGCCGCCGTTTTGCGAGGCGCAAGGTTGCACATGCCCCGGCCGGCGGTTATGCCGGATCGAAATTTTCCGACGAGAGGCAGAGTTGATGAAGGTCGTTTCCATCTCCAAATCGCATGGCGGCATTCAGGGTGTCTATTCGCATGCTTCCGAGGTTTGCGCCTGCGACATGACTTTCGCCGTCTTCGTGCCGCCCCAGGCCAAGGACGGGCCTTTGCCGGTTCTGTGGTACCTGTCGGGTCTCACCTGCACGCACGCGAACGTCATGGACAAGGGCGAATACCGGCGCCTGGCATCCGAGCTTGGGCTCGTCATCGTTTGTCCCGACACCAGCCCGCGCGGCGCCGACGTTCCCGATGAAAAGGACAATTGGCAATTCGGCTGCGGCGCCAGTTTTTACCTCGACGCGACCGAGCAGCCTTATGCGAAGAACTACCGCATGTCCTCCTACATCACCGAGGAATTGCCGACGCTCGTTGCTGCGAACTTCCCGGTCGACAGGTCACGCCAGGGCGTCTTCGGCCATTCGATGGGTGGGCATGGCGCGCTGACGGTCGCGCTGAAGAATCCGCAGCGCTACCGAAGCTGCTCGGCTTTCGCGCCGATCGTGCAACCCTCGACGGCCGGCTGGTCGCGACCGGCCTTCGAGAAGTATCTCGGATCGGACGAGAAAAGCTGGCGCGCCTACGACGCGACGCTTCTGATCGAGGATGGCAAGCGCTTCCCGGAATTGCTCGTCGACCAAGGCACCGAGGATGGCTTCCTCCAGGACGGTCTTCGGCCATGGCTGCTCGACGAGGCATGCAAGAAGGCAGGCATCGATCTTACCTTGCGCATGCAGGAAGGCTACGACCATTCCTACAATTTCATCTCGACCTTCATGGACGATCATCTGAGGTGGCATGCCCGCCGCCTTGGGTAATGTCGTCCGTAAGAGAGCGCGTGCCGGCGGCCCTGCCGAAGGTTCACCCGCAACGTTGAACAGGTCCCGTAAGAACCGGAGCGTTTCATTGGGGAATTTTATGATCGGCCTGACCGCCATATCTCTTCGTCTTCGCAAGGTGGAAGGCTACGGCGAAGCCTCGGAGCCTTACCGTTACACACTTTCCCAGGAGTTACGCTAGCCCACCGGCTTCTGCAGCACGTCGAATTGTGGGTTGGTCTCCGAAAAGATCGGCAAGGCCGCGGCGCCGAGGACAGAGGTGTCCTTTCCCGCGGCGCCGACCAGGACGCGCGGCGTGACGCGGGCGCTGGTCGAGCTGACCGAGAGATGCAGTGGCTCGAGCCGGCTGGCCAGTGCCTCGATCACCGGCAGCGGCATGAAGCCGCCGAGCACGACGGTTTCGGGATCGAGCGCCATTTCGAGCACGTCGATCGCCTGGCGCATCGGCTCAACCGCCTGGGCCAGCCAGGTTTCAAAACGGCTGTCGCCATTTGCCAGAAGCTCTTCAAGCAGGTCGGGCGAGGCGTGATCGGGATCCGGCAGGTCGAGACTGTCATAGGCCGCGCGCAGCGAGACATAGCGCTCCAGGCAGCCGCGCTTGCCGCAACCGCAGGGAAGGCCGTCAGGCCTGACGATGATGTGGCCGATCTCGCCGGCATTGTGGCGGCTGCCCTTGTAGAGATGGCCGTCGAGGAAAAGGCCGGCGCCCAGGCCGGTTCCGATGAACAGATAGACAAAGCTGTCGAGCTTGCGCGCAACGCCATAGAGCCGCTCGCCGATCGCGGCCGCGGTGGCGTCGTTCTCAACGGTCACGGCGATGCCGGTTAGCCGTTGCAGTTCTTCGGCTATCGGAAAATTCTGCCAGCCGGGCAACGCAGTCGGCCCAACCGAAGTCATGCCTTCGACATCGAATGGCCCGGGCATCGCCATGCCGATGCCGAGCAGCCTTGTCCGGTCGAGGCGCGACGTCGCGATCAGATCGCTTGAGATCGCGGCCAGCACCGGCATTGCTTGCGCCGGGGTCGGCCGGTCCACTTCTCTCTCGACGCGGGCGCGCATGGTGCCGGAGAGATCGGTGACGACGCCGACGGCAAGCTGGTGATCGAGCTGCAGGCCGATCGAATAGCCGCCATCGGGATTGATGGAGTAGGGGACGGCCGGCTGGCCGCGCGCGCCTTTCAGCGTGGCCTCCGGGCGCAGCAGGCCGGCCTCTTCCAATTCCTCGACGATGTTGGAGATGGTCTGCGACGACAACGCCGTCAGCCTGGCAATCGCCGCTCGCGACAGCGCGCCGTTGCTGCGGATCGCCTCGATCACCACGCGTCGGTTGTGCGATTTCGCCTGCTCGAGATTGGTGCCGGAGATGGCTTTCTTGAGGATCATAAGGTAGCGGTTACCAGTCGCGGAAACTGTAAAGTGCCACTTTAGAAAATCAAGTTGATTTAATTATACTGGCGCTTGGCAACCAACTGAACGTCTGGGCCGGCGGTAAGGGCCTGCATATCGACGTATCGGAAATATCGGCCGCCTGGCGCGATGGCTCAGGCGAGCGCGATGGCAAAATCCGCGGCTGACGGCATGCCGCGGCCAACTGGGCAGGAACGATCTCGCGGTTGACGCATTTTGCTTCGCGTCAACCGTTTGAGGGACTCGATGCGCATTGCCCATGTCGCGCCGCTTTACGAATCCGTGCCGCCGAAACTTTATGGCGGGACCGAGCGGATCGTTTTCTATATCACCGAAGCGCTGGTCGAGCTCGGACACGATGTGACGCTGTTCGCGAGCGGTGACAGTGAGACGTCGGCGCGGCTGGTGCCCGGCCGCGACCAGGCCATACGCCTCGACCCGCGGCCGAAGAAATCGGAGATCGCCGCGCATCTGGCCATGCTCGCCGACGTGCGCGCGCGTGCCGGCGAATTCGACGTCATCCATTTCCATCTCAGCCATTTCCTGCATTTTCCGCTTTTCGAGCAGATCGCGGGGCGGACGGTGACGACCCCGCATGGCCGGCTCGACTATGTCGACCTGGCGCCGGCCTACAAACGCTTCCCGCGCTTCCCGATGATCTCGATCTCTCACAGCCAGAAGCGGGGCTTGCCGGATGCGAACTGGCTCGCCACGATCCATCACGGACTGCCGCTCGATGCCTATCAACCGACCTACGAACCACAGGCAAAAGAGCCGTATCTCGCCTTCCTCGGGCGCTTGTCGCGCGACAAGCGCCCGGACCGCGCCATCGAGATCGCGCGACGGTGCGGGTTGAAGCTGAAGCTGGCGGCCAAGATCGGCGATGACGACCGTGCCTATTTCCGCGATAACGTCGAGGCGCTCATTGACGGCGACCGCATCGACTATGTCGGCGAGATCACGGAGGGCGAGAAGGCTGCGTTTCTCGGCAACGCTGCGGGCCTCCTGTTCCCCATCGACTGGCCGGAGCCGTTCGGCCTTGTCGCGATCGAGGCCATGGCCTGCGGCACACCTGTGATTGCCTGGAACCAGGGCGCCCTGCCGGAGATCGTCGACAATGGCGCTACCGGCTTCGTTGTGGATAATGTGGACGATGCAGTCGCGTCGATACCCGCGCTTCTCGATCTCGACCGGCGGCAGGTAAGGTCGGTCTTCGAAGAAAGGTTCTCGGCAACAAGAATGGCGCGCGACTATCTCGCTGCCTATATGCGCCTGACCGGCATGCCGGAGGCTAAGGCCTCTTGACCTTGACCGCCCTGGGTTGGGGGGGGCAAACGAAGAGGTGACGAATGACGGAGCTCGACGAGCGCAAGCTCGATCCTGCCGTGGCCCTTTCCACGCTCGATGAAACGGGGCCGCGGGAACCGCACCGGCTTTTTGCCCTCAAGCAAGGTGACTGCTTCGCCGTCGCCGACGCCTATGGCGACATCAGGGGGTCGGGCGACGGGTTCTTCCGCGACGACACGCGCGTGCTGTCCGAATTCCGGCTGACCATCGGCGGCAGGCCGATGTCGCTGCTCGGCGCCTCGCTCAGCCAGGACAATGTGCTGTTCACGTCCAACCTGACCAACCTGCCGATCCAAAGTGCAGGCGGCCGCGATATCCCGCAGGGCGCGATCCATATCGAGCGAGTCAGGCTGCTGTGGCAGGACAGGCTGTTCGAGCGCATTACGCTTGCCAACTACAGCCGCGAGCATTCGACCATTACGGTCTCGCTGCATTTCGCAGCCGACTTTCGCGACATGTTCGAGGTGCGCGGCTCGACGCGGGTCAAGCGCGGCACGACGCATTTGGCGAGGACCGAAAAGGGGTCCGTCATGCTCGGATATGACGGTCTCGACGGGCTGCCACGCCTGTCGGCAATCTCATTTTCGCAGGCGCCCGATAAATTGGGCGACAATCGCGCCGATTTCCTGATCGCTGTGACCAAGCGCAGCAGGAAAGTGCTTTATGTCGAAGTCGGCCCGGAAGCTTCGGAAGCCCCCAATCGCGACCGGTTCCGCGCCGCCGCGGCGCGTGCCCGGTTCGGGATGCGCGCCAAACGGCGACATGGGGCGACAGTGCGCAGCTCGGGCCGCGTCTTCAACGACTGGGTCGAACGCGCCCGCGCCGATGTCGCGCTGCTCACCACGGAGCTTTCGACCGGGCCCTATCCCTATGCCGGCATTCCGTGGTTTTCGACGGCATTCGGCCGCGACGGCGTGATCTCCAGCCTGCAGATGCTCTGGCTCAATCCCGGACTGGCGCGCGGCGTTCTCTCATTTCTCGCCGAGCATCAGGCAACGGAGACCTCGCCTTTCAGTGATTCCCAGCCGGGCAAGATCATGCATGAGACGCGCAAGGGCGAGATGGCGGCGCTGCGCGAGCTTCCCTTCGGCCGCTATTATGGCGGTGTCGACACCACGCCGCTTTATATCCATCTTGCCTCGGCCTATGCCGACCGTACCGGCGACATGGCGTTCATCGATAAGCTCTGGCCATCGCTCAAGGCCGCTGCCGAATGGACGGAGGAGGCGAGCCGCGCCACCGGCTTCGTCACCTACCAGCGCGCCGCCGAATCCGGCCTTGCAAACCAGGGCTGGAAAGACAGTTTCGATTCGGTGTTCCACGCCGACGGGCGCATTCCAAAGGGGCCGATCGCGCTGGTCGAAGTGCAAGGCTACGTCTTTGCCGCCTTCCGCGGCATGGCGGCCCTCGCGCGCCGCCGCGGCGAATTCGCGGACGCCGAGCACTGGGAAAACCGCGCCGAGGAAATGCGGGTCGCCGTCGAGCGGGATTTCTGGCTCGACGACATGAACTTCTACGCCCTGGCCATCGATGGCGAGGGCCAACCATGCAAGGCTCGAACATCAAACGCCGGGCACCTGCTTTTTGTCGGGCTGCCGCAGCCCGAGCGTGGAAAGCTGGTCGCCGAGCAGTTGCTGTCGGCCTCCTTCCATTCCGGTTGGGGACTGCGAACGCTCGCCGACGATGCGGTGTTCTTCAACCCGATGTCCTATCACAACGGCTCGATCTGGCCGCATGATACGGCGCTTTGCGGCGTGGGCCTCGCCCGTTACGGCGAGCGCGACAGCGTGGTGCGGCTAATGAGTGGCACTTTCGAGTCGGCCGTGCATTTCAACATGCGGCTGCCGGAACTGTTCTGCGGCTTCGCCCGGGCGCCGGGCGAGGCACCGATCGCCTATCCGGTAGCCTGTCTGCCGCAGGCCTGGTCGGCAGGCTCCACTTTCATGCTTATGCAGGCCTGCCTGGGACTTGAAATCGACGGTTGGGAAGGCGAATTGCACGTCACGCGCCCAAGGTTGCCGATCGGCATCGACACGCTCACGCTGCGGCATCTCTCTGTCGGCGAAAGGGCGGTCGATCTCACCTTCCAGCGGGTCGGCGACCGTGTCGCCGCCTTCTTGCCCGACCGGCACGAAGGCCAGGTGCCGCTCATCGTTCGCACATAAATAAAGCCCCGCAAACCCGCGTTCAACAATCGAAAAATGTCGGAACCCATGACCGGGTTGTGCGTTCCATACCTGAACCGGTCTGCCGGTCCGCAGCCGGCAAGAATGAAAACAAAGAGCGGACAGCCGGAGGCAACCTGACATTTCAATGACACAATATGGCGTCGACCTGTCTTTGGTCCTTATTCTCGCAAGCCTCGGACTTTCCGCTCTCGCGATCTTCATTTCGATATCCCGCCATCGCCGCAATCACTTGAGTGCGTCAGCTACGCCGGGTTCCAGCGATGACTTCGCCACCGAAGCCGCGCGCAAGGTGCTGCGCGAATTCGAGAAGAACGGGCAGTCCGTCGACGCGGCTCTGGTCACTTGGTCGCCGGACACGTTGCGCAAGATTTTGGCCGACGAACTGCCGGATGCGCAGGTGATCGTCGTCTCCAATCGCGAGCCTTATATCCACAACGAAACAAAGGATGGCGATGTCGAGCTTGTCGTGCCGGCGAGCGGGTTGGTGTCGGCGCTGGAGCCGATCACACGCGCCTGCGCCGGCACCTGGATCGCCTATGGCGGCGGCACCGCCGACCGGACGGTGGTCGACAGGAGCGACCGTGTACAAGTGCCACCCGGCAATCCATCCTACACGCTGCGCCGGGTCTGGCTGAGCGAGGACGAATATCAAGGCTACTATCTTGGCTTCGCCAACGAAGGCTTGTGGCCACTTTGCCATATCGCCTTCACGCGCCCGATCTTCCGCACCTCCGACTGGGACGCCTACGAAACGGTCAATCGCAAATTCGCCGACACGGTGGTTGCCGAAGCGCGCAACGAACGGCCGATCGTGCTGGTCCAGGACTATCACTTCGCGCTTTTGCCGCGCATGATCCGCGAGCGTCTGCCGGAGGCAATCATCATCACCTTCTGGCACATACCGTGGCCGAACTCGGAAGTGTTCAGCATCTGTCCGTGGCGCGAGCATATCCTCGACGGCCTGCTCGGCAGTTCAATCATCGGCTTCCACACCCAGTTCCATGCCAACAACTTCACCGAAAGCGTCGACCGCTTCATGGAAAGCCGTATCGAGCGGGCGGATGCGGCCGTCTCCTATGGCGGCCAGGTCACGCTGGTGCATGCCTATCCGATCTCGATCGAATGGCCGGTCGAGCTGCTCAAGGCGCTGCCCAGTGTCGAAGAGTGCCGCGCCCGGATCCGCAAACGGTTCGGCATTCCAGCCGATGCCAAGCTCTGCGTCGGCGTCGAGCGCCTCGATTACACCAAAGGCATCCTCGACCGCTTCCACGCGCTGGAGGAGTTGTTCATTCGTCATCCTGAAATGATCGGGAAGGTGGTGTTCCTCCAGATCGCCGCCCCCAGCCGCGGCACGTTACCGGCCTACAAGCACCTGCACGAGGAATGCCTGCGCTATGCCGACGAGCTCAACGAGCGCTACGGCGACGAGACCTACCAGCCTGTCGTGTTGGTGGCGGAACATCATGCCCAGAAAGGCGTCTACGAGATCTATCGCGCCGCCGACATCTGCATGGTCACCAGCCTGCATGACGGCATGAACCTCGTTGCCAAGGAGTTCGTGGCGTCGCGCGACGACGAGCGGGGCGTGCTGCTGCTCAGCACCTTCGCCGGCGCTTCGCGCGAATTGCTGGAGGCGCTCATCGTCAATCCTTACGATGCAGCGATGATGAGCGAGGCGATGCTGCAGGCGCTGACCATGGGGCCGGACGAGCAGCACGAGCGCATGCGGCGCATGCGCGAGATCGTGCGCGACAACAATGTCTACCGCTGGGCCGGCAGCATGCTGCTCGACGCGGCGCGGCTGAGGAAGCGCGGCGACCTCGACCGGGTCACGGCTTCATACGATCGGCCGACGGGTCCCACCGGCGACAATGTCGTTTCCATGTTCGAACGCAAACAGGCAGTCGGATTCCGATGAAAATTCAGGCAGATCTTACCCCGCCGCTTCCCGAAGGCCGCTGGGCGCTTTTCCTCGACATCGACGGCACCTTGCTGGAGCACGCGGCGCATCCGGACAGCGTGTCGGTCAGCGATGAGTTGCGCCAATTGCTGGAGGGGGTCGAGCGGCGGCTGGACGGAGCGCTCGCCTTCATCACCGGTCGTTCGATCGCGGCCGTGGACCAACTGTTCGATCCCTTGAAGCTGCGGATCGCAGGCCTCTACGGGCTGGAGCACAGGATTGCGCCAAATGGGAAGATCGAGGCCGCCGATGCGCCGGCGGATATGGCGGCACTCGCCGACGAGATCGAATTGGAGCTGGCAAGCAAGGCGGTCTATGTCGAGCGCAAGGGTCCTGTGCTCGCCATCCACACGAGAGCCGCGCCGCAGCTTCTGGCGCGAGCGACGCAATTGGTCGAGGCCGCGCTTGACCGCTTGCCGAGGGGCTACCGGGTGATCGCCGGCAATGCCGGCGTCGAGCTTATGCCGCTCGAAGCCGCCAAGGGCGCCGCGATCCGGCGCTTCATGCAGCTCGATCCTTTCACCGGCAGGCGGCCTGTGTTCCTCGGCGACGACACGTCCGACGAGAACGGCTTCGACACGGTCAATGCCGCGGGAGGAATTTCGATCCGGGTAAAGCCGCAGGGCGAGACCACCGCGCGCTTCGCCATCGAAGATGTCGCGAGCGCCATTGCCTGGCTCGAAGCCAATTTCGGGGAACCGGCCAAGCAGTCAAGCCGCAGCGATCTCGTCGCCTAATCTAGGCGGGAAACAGGAAGGCGCCGCCGGGATCGAAGAACACCTGCCGCCGGCCCGGCGAGGTATCTTGCGTTGCCACCATCGAGGACGTAGGCCTGATATCGATTTCCTGTCCGGCGTTTGTGCGCGCGACGATGCGCCGGCGCTCGCCGTAAAAGGCGATGTCGACGATCTCGACGGAAAGCTCGGCATTGTTCGGCGAGCGCTCCAGGCGAAATGCTTCCGGCCTGATCATCAGCTTGGTTTTCTGCCCCCGCTCGAAGCTGCCATTCGCGTTTATGCCGGAGACGAGCGAGCCGTCGGCAAGGCGGATGGTGGAGGCGCCTGCCACCGTTTCCAGATGTTCGGCGGCAAGGAAATTCGAGTTGCCGATGAAGCCGGCGACAAAATCGGTGGCTGGCCTGAGGTAAAGATCCTCGCCGGTGCCGATCTGCTCGATGCGGCCGTCCCTGAAGAGCGCGATCCGGTCCGACAGGTGCAGCGCCTCTTCCTGGTCATGCGTGACATAGAGGATGGTGACACCCGTCTCGCGGTGGATGCGGCGGATTTCGGCCTGGATCTCTTCGCGCAGTTTCTTGTCGAGCGCCGAGAGCGGCTCATCCATCAGAAGGATGGGCGGATCGTAGGCCAGCGCGCGGGCGAGCGCGACACGCTGCTGCTGGCCGCCAGAGAGCGCCGCGGGCAGCCGCTCGGCGAAGCTTTCCAGCCGCACCAAGGAAAGCATGTCGGCGACCTTGCGCTTGACCTCGGCATCCGGCCGGCGGCGCACGCGGAGCGGGAAGGCGACGTTTTCGGCGACGCTCAGATGCGGAAACAGCGTGTAGCGCTGGAAGACCATGCCGATGTTGCGCTTGTGCGAGGGAACCGACAGCAGCGACTTGCCCTGCAGCAGCACGTTGCCGGAGGTCGGATCCTGGAAGCCGGCGATGGCATAGAGCGTCGTCGATTTGCCAGAACCGGACGGACCGAGGAAGGTCAGGAATTGGCCCTTGGGAATGTCCAGCGTCACATCATGAACGGCGGTGAAGGCACCGAAAGCCTTGCGCAATTTGCGGATCGAGAGGAAGGGCTGGGTCATGTCTGCAGCTTTCGGCGCAAGAGTGCCGTCACGATCATCAGGGCAAGCGTGAGCGCGACCAGCAGGCTGGAGGCGGCGGCGATGACGGGAGTAAGGTCGGACCGAAGACTGCCCCAGATCTTGACCGGCAGGGTCTGCAGGGTGGGGCTGGCCATGAAGATCGCCACGACCACCTCGTCCCAGGAGGCGAGGAAGGAAAAGATGGCGGCGGAGAAGATGCCGATGCGGATCGACGGCAGGGTGATCCGCAGCTTCGCCTCAAGCGGGCTCGCGCCGCAGACGATGGCCGCATCCTCGATCGACTTGTCGAAACCTTCGAGCGCAGTGGCGATCGGGATGATGGCGAAGGGGAGCGCCAGCACGGTGTGGGCGACGACGAAGCCGATCGTCGTGCCGCCCAGGCCAAGCCGCAGGAAGAAGTCATAGATGGCGATGGCGAAGACGACGACCGGCAGGACCATCGGCGTCAAGAGCAGCCCGCGCAGGATCTCGCGCCCGCGGAACTGGCCGCGAACCAGCGCGAAGGAGGCGAGCAGGCCGATGGTTACGGCGAGGATTGCCGTCATCGTTGCGATGCGCGCGCTGGTGAGAGCTGCTTCGATCCAGGACGGATCGGCAAACAGTTCCTGATACCATTTGAGCGTCCAGCCGGGCGGCGGAAAGGCAAGCCAGCGCGAGGAGCCGAATGAGAGCAGCACGATAAAGACCACCGGCAGGAGCAGGAATGCCGCGACCAAGGCGGTGAAGCCTAGCAGGACAATTTTCAGCCAGCCGAGGCGGTCATAGTCGAGCAGCATCTCAGGCGCCTCCCATCGCGCGCCTGCTGCCGACCAGGCGCAACTGCAGCGCATAGAGCGCCATCGTGACGACGAGCAGGATGAAGGCGGCGGCGCTGCCGAGACCCCAGTTGAGCAGCGACTGGATCATCTGCGCGATCATTTCGGCGAGCATCATGTTCGACGTGCCGCCAAGCAGCGCCGGGGTGACGAAATAACCGAGCGACATGACGAAGACCATCAGGCCGCCGGCGGCGATCCCGGGCAGCGAGAGCGGCAATAGGATGCGGCGGAAGGCGGCGAGCGGGCTGGCGCCGCAGAGGGCCGCGGCGCGCAGCGTCATCGGGTCGATCGCCCGAAGCGTGCCGACCAGCGGCAGGATCATGAAGGGCAGCATGATATAGACCATGCCGATGGTCACACCCGTCAGATTGTTGATGAGCGGCAGCGGGTGGTCGATGATGCCGGCGCCCATCAGTGTCCGGTTGATGACGCCGGTGCGCTGCAAGAGCACCATCCAGGCATAGGTGCGGGTCAAGAGGTTCGTCCACATCGACAGGATGATGATGCCGAACAGGATCGAGGCCAGCGCCGGCGGCATGATCGCCAGCATCCAGGCGACCGGGAACGCTACCAGCACGGTGACGATGGTGACGACGAAGGCGACCAGGAAGGTGTTGAAGAACACCCGCGCATAAGTGCCGTCGCCCAGCAGCGCCGCATAATTCTGCAAGCCGGGAGCGGGGTCGGTGACGCTGCGCAGCAAAAGCGCCAGCACCGGCACGACGAAAAACAGTCCGATCAGGATCAACGCCGGAAGCAGGCCGCCGAGGCCTGCCGGTACTCGCGGGGTTGCGATCCCTTGCTGTGCTTCCACCGACATGGCGTTAATCCCGGATTGCGGATCGGGACGGCTGGTGCCATCCCGATCCTGTCAGGAAAAGACGGGCGTCACTTCGCCTGCCAGGCGTACCAGCGCGTGGCGATCTCGTCGCGATGCTCGGCCCAATAGTTCATGTCGAGGTTGATCTGGCCGTCGACATGGGCGTCGGGCAGGCCCTTGACCACTTCGGCGGGCATTTCAGCCTTGGCCTTGGTGTTGATCGGCGCGTAGCCGCTCGCCTCGGCGAATTTCGCCTGCCCGGTCGGGCTGGTCGCCGCAGCGAGGAATTTCATGGCGGCGTCCTTGTTCTTGGCGCCCTTCGGGACAACGAGAACGTCGGCTGCGGTCAGGTTCTGGTTCCAGGAGACGCCGACATCTGCGCCGTCCTTCTCCAGCGCGAAGACGCGGCCGTTCCAGAGCTGGCCGAAGGCGGCCTCGCCGGAGGCGATCAGCTGCTGCGATTCCGCCCCGCCGCTCCACCAGACGATATCCGACTTGATGGTGTCGAGCTTCTTGAAGGCGCGGTCGAGGTCGAGCGGATAGAGCTTGTCGGCGGGCACGCCGTCGGCGAGCAGAGCGATCTCGATCACGCCCGGCGCCGACCATTTGTAGAAGGTGCGCTTGCCCGGGAATTTCTTGGTGTCGAACATGTCGGCCCAACTCGCCGGTTCGCCGGAGACGGCGCCCTTGTTCCAAGCGAGCACGAAGGAATAGTAGAAGCTGCCGACGGCATTCTCGTTGCTGAAGCGCGGGTCGAGGTCGGCCTTCGGCACGGCGGCGAAGTCGATCGGCTCGAGCAGACCGTCCTTTGCGGCCTTGATGGCGAAGTCCATCTCGACATCGACAACATCCCAGGTGACGTTCTTGGCGTCGATCATGGCCTTCAGCTTGCCATAGTCGGTCGGCCCGTCCTGCAGCACCTTGATGCCCGACGCGGCGGTGAAGGGTTCGGCCCAGGATTTGGTCTGGGCTTCCTGGGTCGTTCCGCCCCAACTTGTGAACACCATCTCGTCGGCCTTCGCGGCCGTGGTCGCCATCAGTCCGGCAAGGATGCCGGCGAAAATCAGTTTCATGTCGTTCTCCTCTGATTGGTTGTTCCGTTTCTTATTCTTGTCTGCACCCTCGCCATGCGCCTCAGCGCATGACGAAAGGATCGGGGATCGGGTCGTCCGAGGTGCGGATCCACACCGATTTCGAGCGCGTGTAATCGCGGATGGCATCGAGGCCGCCTTCGCGGCCAAGGCCCGAAAGGCCATAGCCGCCGAAAGGGACCAGCGGCGAGACGGCGCGGTAGGTGTTGACCCAGACGACGCCGGCACGGATGCCGCGCGCCATGCGATGCGCCTTGGCGAGATTGCTGGTGAAGACCCCGGAAGCGAGCCCGAACGGCGTGTCGTTGGCAAGCGCCAGCGCTTGCGCTTCGCTGTCGAAGGCAAGCACGCTGAGCACCGGGCCGAACAGTTCCTCGCGCACGCAGGCGAGGGCCTGGTCCCGCGCCTCGATGATCGTCGGCGCATAGTAAAATCCGTCAGCCTTGTCCTTAGGCCGCGCGCCGCCGGTGATCAGCCGCCCGCCCGCCGCCACGCTTTCCGCGATGATCGCCTCGATCTTTTCGCGCTGCCGCGCGGTCGCCAATGGACCCATCTCGGTGGCGGGATCCTGCGGGTCGCCGATGACGATGGCTTCGGCCTTGCGCTTCAGCCGGGCAAGGAAATCGTCCTTGACCGAACGCTCGACCAGCAGTCGCGAGCCGGCAACGCAGCTCTGGCCGGTGGCCGCGAAGATGCCGGCGACGACGGCATTGGCGGCGCTGTCGAGGTCGGCGTCGGCGAAGACGACCACCGGGCTTTTGCCGCCGAGCTCGAGCGTCGTGTAGGCGAGGTTCTCGGCCGTGTTGGCAATGATCCGCCGAGCGGTTGAGGGGCCGCCGGTGAAGGCGACGCGGGCGACCAGCGGATGGCTGGTCAGGCGATGCCCGCAATCATGGCCGAAGCCGGTGATGATGTTGACAGCGCCGGCTGGAAAGCCGGCTTCGCTAACCAACTCGGCGAAAGCGAGCAGCGGCGCCGGGCCATCCTCGGAGGCCTTGAGCACGACGGTGCAGCCGGCGGCCAGCGCCGGGCCTAGCTTGACCGCCGACAGGAAGAGTTGCGAGTTCCAGGGCACGACTGCGGCGACGACGCCGATCGGCTCGGGCCGAACCGTCACTTCCATGTCGGCCTTGTCGATCGGGATGAAGGCGCCTTCGTGCTTGTCGGCGAGGCCGCCGTAGTAGCGGTAGTAGTCGCCGACATAAGCGATCTGGGCGCGCGTCTCGCGGATGATCTTGCCAGTGTCGCGCGTTTCCAGCTCGGCCAGGCGGCCGGCATTGGCGGCGACGAGGTCGCCGAGCCTGACCAGCAGCTTGCCGCGTGCAGTCGCGGTCATCGCCGCCCATGGATCGGAGCGCAGCGCCCGGTGCGCGGCCTCAACGGCGCGGTCGACATCGGCAACGGTCGCGGCCGGCATCTTCGCCCAGGGCAGGCCCGTCGACGGATCGATGCTGTCGAAGGTGGAGGAAGGCTCCGTGAACTGGCCGTCTATGTAGTTCCTGAACGCCGTGCTGCTCATCGCGCCCCTGCCTCCTGGAAGGCCGGCATCACCTTGTCGATGAACAGCCGCAGCGATTTCTTCTTGCGCTCGTGCGACAGGCCGCTGTCGATCCAGATCGAGTACTGGTCGTAGCCTTGCGCCTCGTAGGTCTTCAGCCTGGCGATCACCTCGTCGGCCTCGCCGATGACGAGGTTCTGCCTGATCTTATCGGGGGCGTATTGCGGCATGGCCGCGATCTCGTCCTCGCTCAGTGGCTCCAGAACACCCTGGTGCACCGGCTTCTTGTTCTGGAACCAGGCGCCGAACTGGCAGTAGAACTGCGACAGGTCCTGCGTCAGGCGCTCTGCGTCGGCGGCGTCCTCGGCCACGAAAGTGTGCATCAGCAGCATGATTTCCGGCCGCGCTATGTCGGGATGCGCAGCACAGGCGGCGTTGAAGCGCTCCATCAGGCTCGCCACCTCGCCATCACCGGAAGCCAGCGGCGTCACCTGGACCTGGCATTGGTTGGCGACCGCGAAGTCGTGCGAGTTCGGATCGCGGGCCGCCACCCAGATCGGCGGATAGGGCCTTTGCAGCGGCTTGGGCGAAGAGGTGGTCGGCGGGAACTGCCAGAACTCGCCGGAATGCTCGTAGTCGCCGTCCCAGAGGCCGCGGATCGCCGGTATTATCTCGCGCATACGCTGGCCGGCGCCCCAGGCATCGAGCCCAGGGAAGACGCGCTGGTATTCATAGCTGTAAGCGCCGCGCGCGATGCCGATGTCCAGCCTGCCGCCGGTGATGACATCGGCCATCGCCGCTTCGCCGGCGAGTTTGATCGGATGCCAGAAGGGCGCGATGATGGTGCCGGTGCCGAGGCGTATGGTTTTCGTCTTGGCGGCCAGATAGGCGATGTTGATGAAGGGGTTCGGCGAGATGGTGAATTCCATCCCGTGATGCTCGCCGATCCAGGCTGTCTCGAAACCCGCCGCTTCAGCCAGCAGGACGAGTTCTTCCAATTCCGTCAGCAAATCGGAATGCGGCTTGGCGAGATCCGAGCGCTCCATATGGACGAAAAGCGAAAATTTCATCGGTGTCACCGCTGGCCGGGATGGATTGGGCCGGAATGGTTTGGCGCCGGCTTGGCGAGCGGCCGGACCTCGCCTTCGATTTCGTTGCCGACATAGACGCCGAAAGTGTCCTCGGCACGCTCGCGTGCATAGCGGGCGAGCATCGAGTGGACAGCCGGGTCGGCGATCCTCAATTCGGCCATGCGTTCGATCTCGACAAAGCTGATCTGGCCGTCGCCGGAGACGGGGGCCTCCACCGTTCCGCGATAATAGACATGGGTGCGCGAAGCGTCCGTCGCGTCGTCCCACACCGCGTAGAGGAAGCCGAGTTCGGCGTCGATGGCCTTGGCGGCAAGCCGTCCCCTGAGGCTGCGAGGGTCGTTCGCGGCGCCCAGCCCATGCCCGGCCGGCAATAGGTAGGATCCCTCGGTAGTCTCGAAGAAGAGCACGCGGCCTTCGTTCTCGAGGATGGCGCCGACCTCGGTTCCGGGCGGAGCGGCGGCCGCGAGCGCGTCCTGGCTGAGGCCCGGCGTGACATAGGCGCCCCGGCAATAACCGAGAGGCTGCGCGCCGTTATGGGTGAAGTCGTGGACGCGGCCAATGAGGATCGAATGATCGCCGGCGTCGACCAACTGTTCCATGCCGCAATCGAACACCGCGACCGATCCCTCGATCAGCGGATTGCCAGCCTGTCCGGGCTGCCATGCCACGGAGGCGAACTTGTCCGCGGCCTTCGAGGCGAAGATGCCGGACGCCGCTTTCTGCGCCTCCGACAAGATGTTGATGGCAAAGCCTCTCGATGTCGCGAAGGCCTGATGTCCTAGCGCCTTCTTGGCGATGCAGACCAGCACCAGCGGTGGATCGAGCGAAACCGAAGTGAAGGAATTGGCGGTGAAGCCGCGCGGGTCGCCGGCCTCGTCGATCGTTGTGACGATGGTGACGCCGGTCAGGAAGGAACCCAGCGCGCGCCGGAATTCCATGGCATCGAATGCGGGGTCGATCTTTATGGCCACGGGGCGAACAGCCGCGACCTGGTCGAGAAAGGCCGTGATGCGCTGAGTCACTTTTTGCGGCGAAGCGATTGTCATCATGTGCTTTTCGCCGCTCAGCACCAGGCATTGCCCGGCCGGCGCAAGCCGCGCCATCGCCGCCGACATAGCGGGTGTCGAGTTGCGATCTTCCGAGCCGGTCATGAACAGCGCGGGTGCCGAGAGATCGGCCAGACGATCGGCGTGCTCGGTATCGGCATGGGCAAAGAGACGATAGGTGCGGGCATAGCCTTCTGCGTCGACGCTTTCGAGCGCCGAGCGGGCCGTCGCGGCCGCGTCCGCCAGAAGCGGCGGGATCGGATCGCCGAACCAGCGGGCAATCGTCGCGGCGATGGCCGACGGATCGCCGGGGCCGCCGAGTGCCGCCGCCCGTTCGCGCACCGCTTGCGCGAGTTCGGGCGGGCGGCGGAAGACGGCGTTGAGGCAGACGAGCGAACCGACGCGTAATGGCGCGCGGAGCGCCAGTTCCTGGGCGACCAGCGCGCCCATGGAGTGACCGACGACGGCCACGCGGTCGAGGCCAAGATGATCGAGAAGACGGATCGCCTGATCGGCGAAGTCGGACAGGCCGGCGTTTTCCGGGGGCAGAGGCGAGGCGCCATGACCGAGCATGTCGATGGCGATGACGTCGAAGCGACCTTGCATCGAGGCGATCTGCGGCTGCCAGATCGCAGCATCCATGCCGACGCCGTGGATCAGCAGGACCGGCGCGCCCGAACCGGCCCGGATGAAGCCGGTGCCGTCGGGGGCTTTGCTGCGGATCGTCGCGGCGTCAGCCATGCAGGTCTCCGAGCTCCTTCAGGTCCTGATAGCGATCGCCGATGCGGTGATGCGGCCGGCCGCCGATGGACGCGCCGAGCGCCACCACCAGCTCGTCCGGGGCGGGTGCGTCGCCGATCTGGAAATGCACGGTGAGATAATGGGAGCGGCGGCCTTCGTCGCTTTTGTCCATCAGGGGGATCATGATCGGCGTGTTGGGACCGCCGCGCAGATTGGTGAAGGCGAGGTAGGTCTTGGCGCCGACGGCGCGGCGATAGTGGTTACCGAAATGCAGGGTGTGGATCAGCGCCGACGCATGCTCGATCTCGCCCGACGTGCCGCAGATGGCGGCCTTGCCATAGCCTTCGATCGCTTCGCCCGAGCCCGCCACGCAGATGATTTCATTGGTCAGCGTTTCGCCAAGCACCGGCGCGAAGGCACGGATCTCTGGCGAGAGGTCCTCGGCGAAGCCACGGCCGGCCCATGGGTTGGTCAGGACGGCGGCGACGCCGATCAGGCGCAACGGCCGTGGAGCCGCCTTGCCGCCCTCGATCAGCGTGTTCTCGGTATAGGTGACGATCTTGCGAATGGCCGGCTGCATGGAATTCCTCGGATGGAGCCGCTCGCGGCTGCATCAATTTCTGTATCGTCTTATGGTATACCATGCTATGGAGTGCCGAGTGCCTTGTCAATTGGCCATGGAATCTGTTTTTGTGCAGCGGGGTCTTTGTTGAAGCAATTCCGGACGGAAAGCCGCTTCACACTTTTCCTGGAATTGCTTCGTGGCGGAGGAAAAATGGCTGACGACACGCTTCGCATCGACCGCTCCGCCAAGACGCTGAGGACGCTCGCGTTGGAGCGCATGCGCGAGGCGATCATGGATTTCCATTTCCAGCCCGGCGAACGGCTGGTCGAGCGGCCGCT
This sequence comes from Mesorhizobium sp. WSM4832, assembly GCF_055811115.1. NCBI lineage: Bacteria > Pseudomonadati > Pseudomonadota > Alphaproteobacteria > Hyphomicrobiales > Phyllobacteriaceae > Mesorhizobium > Mesorhizobium sp. WSM4832. The sequence continues at coordinate 100,245 of NZ_JBVVQH010000010.1, forward strand.
CTGCGATCAGCTGGGGGTTAGCCGTTCGGTCGTGCGCGAGGTGTTGCGGCAGCTGGAGGCCGAGGGCCTTGTACAGATGATACCCGGGCACGGACCGGCGGTGGCAAAGCCCGACCTTGGCCGGACCGACGAGATCTACGAGTTGCGCGCGCTGCTCGAAGGCATAGCGGCCAGGGCCTGTGCCGCTTCGGCCACCGACGACCAGATCGCCTTGCTCGATGCGGCGTTGGCAAAGCTGTTTGAAGCATGGGCGTCCGGCGTGCCGGCCGAGGTCATGCGGGCAACCGCGCGGTTTTACGAGGTGCTGTTCGAAGCCGCCGACAAGCGTATCGCGTGGGAGATCGTCACCGGTCTCAATGTCCGCATCAACCAGCTGCGTTCGATGACAATCACGTCGCCGAACCGCCGCGAGCCGGCAATCGCCGAAATGAACGCCATCATGGATGCGATCCGTTCGCGCAAGCCGGAAGCGGCGGAGGCCGCGGCCCGGCGGCATGTGGAAACGGCCTGGCAAATTGCGCGTGACGCGCTTCGGCTCGGCACGCTGTAGACAGGTTGTTCAGTTCCTGTCGACCGGCTTCGAGCGCATGCGCGAAACCGTCTCGCGTTCCGCCCGCTTGGAGCGCATTGGCGGCAGGCCGCGGTCGATCAGGTCCATGTCCTCCAGCACCATGTCGCCCATGCGCTTGAAGGCGATATCGAGCGCGCCGGCGCGATGTGCCGAACGCAAGAAGCCGGGGAGGGCGCGGACAGGATGGTCCTGCGCCAGCGGCTCGTCGGGGAAGACGTCGCTTGCGGCAACGATGTGCCCGCTCTTCACCGCCGCCATCAGCGCCGGGAAATCGACGACGCTGGCGCGGCTGAGCAGGATGAAGGCGGCGCCCTCGCGCATTTGGGCAAACGAGTCCGCGCCCAGAAAACCCTGGTTCTCGCTGGTGACGGAAGCGACGACGAAGACGAAGTCGCTTTGCGTCAGCACCTCATCCAGCGTGGCGGGCTCGACGCCGTTGTCGATCAGGATCGACGGTGGCAGCCACGGATCGTAGACTTTCGTGCGGGTGCGAAAGCCGGTCAGCAGGCGGTTGAGCGCGCGGCCGAGGTCGCCGAAGCCGATGATGCCGACATCGGCGCCGGACAGCAGCCGCGCGGTCTGATTGCCATCGCCGCCCCACAATTCCTTGCCCTGCCGGAAAGCGAGGTCGGCGTCGACGATGTTGCGCGCCAGGTTCAGCGCCATGGCAAGACCGAGCTCGGCGACCGGCTCGGCAAAGACCAGGCCGGTGGTGACGACATGGATGCCGCGCGCGAACAGCGTCTCATAGGGCATGTTGTTGATGAGGTTGGTCTCGACGTTGAAGATGCAGCGCAGCGCCTTCAGCTTCTCCAGCGTTTCGGCTGATATCGGTGGCTGGCCGACGATATAGCGCGCTTCGGCCAGCACATCCGGTGGCAACTCGGATACGCCTTCAGGCGTTGTCTCGACGATGCGATATTTGTTGCGAAACAGCGCCAGCTGCGGCGGCGTGAAGATCAAATCGAGCGTGCGCGGTTCGGGTGCGCTGATCACCAGCGGCAAGGCTTTGTTTGGCATGATGTTCCTCCCGGCGCGATTGGATCGCGTCAATCACATCTACGTTTTCTACTCCTGATGAAACGATTTACAACAGCGAAAAATCGATTTATCGATTACATTAGCGAGAGGGCGGGCGGCTGTCTGCCCTCGGGAGGAGGTTAATGGCGCAACAAGAACCCCAGCGGCGTCCGTCGATCCACGACGTGGCAAGCCACGCCGGCGTGTCCGCGGCCACCGTCTCCAAGGTGCTGGCCGGCGTCACCACGGTGAGGCCGGAAAATGCGCAGCGTGTCTTCGATGCCGTCGAACTGCTGGGCTATCGCGTCGATCCGCTGGCCTCCGACATGCGCAGGGCCAAGCGCCGCATCATCGGCGCCATCATGCCGGAATTCGAAAGCGAGTTCTTCGGCCAGATGGTCACCGAACTCGAAGGGCTCGCCGAGCAGCGCGGCTACACGCTGGTGGCAGCCTCCAGCCGCGAGTCCGAAGCACGCGAGAAAGAGATCCTTGCCCGCATGCATGACTGGCGCGTTGCCGGCGTGGTGCTGGCGCCGGTGCGCAACGAGCATGGGCCGGCGGCCGCCTTCATGAAATCCAACGGTATGACCGGCGTGCTGATCGACCGCGTACTGTCCGACGACGCCTTCGACACGGTCTCGGCCGACAGCGCCGCCGCCAGCGCCGAGGTGGCGCGGATGCTGCTCGGCAAGGGGCACAGGCATATCCTGGTCATCGGCCTTGCCGAGCAGGCGGCGACCGTGCGCGCCCGCCTTGAGGGTTTTCGCGCCCAGGCGCTGGCGCTCGATCCGTCGGTGCGCATCGACGTCATCACTGCGGAAGTCAGCGTCGAGCCGCTCAGGTCTTCGCTTCGCGATTACTTTGCCAGGGGCGAGCGGCCGACCGCTGTCTACTCGCTGTTGCTCAAGGGCACGCTTGTCGCGTTGTCCGAATTCCGCCGGCGTGGCTGGCATTGCCCGAACGACATCTCGCTGGTCGGCTTCGACGACGCAGAATGGATGCAGGTGACATGGCCGGCGATCGCCGCGGTGGTGCAGCCGGTGCGCCAGATCGCCAGCGAGGCGATGAACCTTTTGTTTCGCAGGGTCGAAGGTGCTGTGGGACCGCCCACGGCGCGGCTCGAACCCTGCCAGGTGTTGATGCGGGAATCCGTTGGCTCGCCAGGCAGCGGCCCGCATTCCGGGGGAGGAGACCGACAAAAGCCCCCATTGTCGTGAACGGTAGAAAAACGCCGGCCCTGGCCTAGGCGTCCGGCGCCAAGGATCAAACGGAGGATAGGATGATATCGCATCTGTCAAAGATAAATCGATTTACACTCGCCATCGGTGTCGCGCTTGCGTTTTGCGCCGTCGGCACCGCCAGGGCCGAGGACGGCGAATACGGCGTGTTGATGAAGACGCTGGCCAATCCGTTCTGGGGCGCCATGGCGCAGGGCGTTGCCGACGGCGCCAAGGAAGCCGGCGTGAAATACTTCCAGCAGGCGGCCGAGAGCGACCAGGCGGCCGAGCCGCAACTCAACCTGTGCAACACCATGCTTGAGCGCAAGCCGGTGGCGATGATCACGGCGGCGATCAACTCGACGAACCTTCTGCCTTGCCTGAAGTCGGCGCAGGATGCCGGCATCAAGATCGTCGACCTCGACAACAATCTCGACCAGGCGGTGCTCGACAAGGAAGGCGTGAAGGTCACCTTCCATATCGGGTCCGACAACATCGCCGCCGGCGCGCAAGGCGCCGAGTATCTCGCCACCAAGCTCGGCAAGGACGCCAAGGGTCCGGTGCTGGTCATCGAAGGCCTTTCCGGCAACATCACCGGCGAGAAGCGCGCCAAGGGCTTTGCCGACAAGTTGAAGGAACTGGCGCCCGGCCTCGAAATCGTCGCCTCGCTGCCGGGCGACTGGGATCGGGGCAAGGCCGCTTCCATCGCCACCGACACGCTGACCGCGCACCCCGACCTCGTCGCCATCTTCTGCGCCAATGACGGCATGGCGCTAGGCGCGGTGGAGTCGGTCTACGCGGCCGGCAAGGGTCCGCAGGTGACGATCATCGGCGTCGACGGCAATTCGGACGCGGTGAAGTCGATCAAGGAAGGCCGCCTCAATGCCTCGGTGGCGCAGCTTCCCTATCTGGTCGGCAAGCAGGCGGTCGAGAACGTCAAGAAGGCCTTAGCCGGCGACAAGGTCGAGGACAGCATCGCCGTGCCGACGCTGGTGCTGACCAAGGACGTGATCGACGCCGGCAAGGAGCCGATGCTGCAATATGTGAAGTAGGAAGGGAAGGGAGTAGGGCAGTAGGGGAGTAAGGGAAGGGCGGTTGTGCTGCTTCGAAACCACCCGGCCATCTTGCTTTCCCTATTCCCCTACTGCCTTACTCCCCTACTCCCTTACCCGAAGGGTCTAAAATGGCTTCCGAAACGACGCAGCCCGGTTTCTGGGCTCGGGTGCAGCGCGCATCCGTCGAAAGGCTCCACATCAGGCTGGAGTCGCTGGTGGTGCTTCTGGCGCTGGGTACGGCGATGGCGCTGCTGTCGCCCTATTTCCTGTCGCTCAGCAATTTCCTCAACATACTGCTCGCGACCTCGACGATCGGCGTGCTGGCGATCGCCGCCACCTTCGTCATCGGCTCGGGCGGGCTCGATCTGTCGCTCGGTTCGGTCATGGGGCTTGCCGGCGTCGCGGGAGCCTTCGTCGCCGTCAATCTCGGCTGGCCCTCGGTCTTCGCAGTGATCGCCTGTATTCTGGCAGGCAGCATCGCCGGCTACATCAACGGGCAACTGGTCACCCGCGCCTTCGTGCCGGCCTTCATCGTCACGCTCGGTATGCTGGGCCTGGCGCGCGGTCTGGCGCTGGTCATCTCGCAGGGCCGGGCGATCTATGGCCTGCCGCCCGAGATCGTCTATATCGGTCAAGGCCGGCCATTCGGCATTCCGATGCCGGTGATCATACTGGTGCTGACAGCGATCATCGCGCATTGCGTGCTTGCCTATACGCGCTTCGGCCGACACACGCTGGCGCTGGGGGATAGTGAGGGTGCTGCCCGCGCGGCCGGCATCCGCGTCGAGCATCACCGCCGTATCATCTACACGCTCTCGGGCGCGCTCGCCGGGCTCGCCGGCCTGCTCTTCACCGCCCGCGTCAATGCGGGCGATCCGACGGCTGGTATCAATTACGAGCTCACCGCGATCACGGCGGCGATCATCGGCGGCACCAATCTGTTCGGCGGCCGCGCCTCCATCCTCGGCACGATGATCGGCGCGCTGATCATGGGCGTGCTGCAGAACGGGCTGACACTGCTTGCCGTGCAGTCCTACTACCAGCAGATGGCGATCGGCGCGGTGCTGATCCTCGCCGTCTTCATCGACCAGTACCAGGTGCGGAAGGAGTCACGCGTATGACCCTGCTTTCGCTTCAAGGCATCCGCAAAAGCTTCGGCGCGGTCGACGTGCTGCATGGCGTGGATCTCGCGGTCGACGCCGGCGAAGTGGTCGGCCTCGTCGGCGACAATGGCGCCGGCAAGTCGACGTTGATGAAGACCATCACCGGCATCTACCGTGCCGACACTGGCTCGATCGAATTCGACGGCAAGGACATCCTGCCGCTCGATCCCGGCCAGCGGCGCCGACTTGGCATCGAAATGATCTACCAGGATCTGTCGCTGGCCAAGCAGCAGGACGTGGCCTCCAACATCTTCCTCGGTCGCGAGCCGGTGAAGAAACTGTTCGGTGTCATCCCGGGCTTCGTCGACAAGGGCGAGATGGACCGCCAGGCGACAAAGATGATCGAACGGCTTGGAGCGCACCTGCCGTCGATCAACCGGTCCGTCGGCTCGTTCTCCGGCGGTCAGCAGCAAACGGTGGCGATCGCGCGCGCGCTCACCTTCAACCCGAAGCTCGTCATCATGGACGAACCGACGGCGGCTCTTGCCGTGCGCGAGGTGCAGAGCGTGCTCGACCTCATCCGGCGGCTGAAGTCGGAAGGCATCGCCGTCATCCTGATCTCGCACCGGCTGAACGACGTGCTGTCGGTCACCGACCGCATCGTCGTGCTGCGCCACGGCAGGGCGGACGCCGATCTCGTCACCGGCAACACCAACATGAACGAAGTCGTCAGCCGCATCGTCGGCGGCGGCGACACGGCCGCTGCCGCGGCGCACGAGCAACGAGGCTGATATGAACACCTTCGGACTGCACACTTTCGCCATCGCTCCGGTCTGGGACCTTGCCCGTATCGAGCCGCAGATGGACCGGCTGAAGGAGTTCGGCATCGGTCTGATGGAGATCCCGCTCTTGCGTCCCGAGGAGATCGACACCAAGCGCACGCGCGGCTTCGCCAATCATTACGGCGTCCAGCTCGTCCCGTCGCTCGGCCTGCCGCGCGCGCTCGACGTGGTCGAGCGGCCGGACGAGGCGCTCGACTTCCTGCAGTCCGGCTTCAAGGTCTGCAACGAGGTGGGCGCCGAGGCGCTCGGCGGCGTCACCTATGGCACGATCGGCAAGACCACTGGGCGTGCGCCGACGCAAAGGGAGATCGACGGCATGTGCCGCTTCCTCGACCGGGCGGCGAAATCGGCCAAGGCGCGCAGCCTCAAGCTCGGCATCGAGCCTTGCAACCGCTACGAGACGCATCTGATCAACCGAGGCATCGACGCGGCGCGGATCATCGAGCGCGTCGGCGCCGACAACATCTTCATCCATCTCGACACCTACCACATGCATATCGAGGAGGAGAGCTTTGCCTCGGGCTTCGAGGCGGCGGCGCCCTACCTCGGCTATGTGCATGTGTCGGAGGCCAACCGCGGCGTGCCGGGGCGCGGCATGCTCAACTGGGCGGCCTGCATGAAGGCGATCGCCGACATCGGCTATGAGGGCGCGATCACGCTCGAAAGCATGAACCATGTCGACGTCGATATCGCCGGCGGGCTGGCCGTGTGGCGGCCGGTGGCGGAAGACCCGCGCGACGTGATCGAGGTCGGCCTGCCATTCCTGCGCGAGGAAGCGAAGAAGGCCGGGCTCACGCTGGGGTGAGAAGGCTCTTCTCCTTCTCCCCTTGTGGGAGAAGGTGTCGCCGAAGGCGACGGATGAGGGGTGTTCCAGGGAACGCCAACGTCTCACTCCGCTGGAACACCCCTCATCCGTCTCGGCGCTACGCGCCGATCCACCTTCCCCCACAAGGGGGGAAGGAAGAATCGCGGTACACTTAAAACGCCGCAAAATATCATTTTACCGAACCAAACTGGTCGTGCAATGTGAGTTTGGAGGATAGAAATCGTGCCATTTGTCAGCATAGACGGCGTCGCGCTGCATCACCGCTTTATCGAGGCGACCGGCACGTCGCGTCCGATCATCTTCATCAATTCGCTGGGCACCGACTTCCGGATCTGGGACGATGTCGTCGCCAAACTGACCGGCGAAATGCCGATGCTGGTTTACGACAAGCGCGGCCACGGGCTGTCGGATATCGGAAGTGGCGTGCGCTCGATCGATGATCATGTCGATGATCTGAGCGCTCTCGTCGATCACTTCGGTTTCGGCAAGGTGGTGCTCTTCGGCCTGTCGGTCGGCGGCATGGTCGCGCAGGGGCTCTGTGCCCGCCGGCCCGAGCTGGTCGAGGCGCTCATCCTCAGCGACACAGCGCATAAGATCGGCACCGCCGAAAGCTGGAATACGCGCATCGCAACCGTGGAGCGCGACGGCATCGAGGCGATCGCCGACGGTATCATGAAGGTGTGGTTCACGCCGGATTTCCATGCCAGGCGCGCGGCTGAACTGGCGGGCTGTCGCAACATGCTCATCAGGCAAGCGCTGCCTGGTTACATCGGCACGTGCATTGCCGTGCGCGATGCCGATTTCACCGGCAGCGCACGGCGCATCGCGGTGCCGACGCTTTGCATCGTCGGCGATCAGGACGGCTCGACGCCGCCGGATCTTGTCCGCTCGCTGGCCGATCTGATCCCCGGCGCACGCTTCGAAATGATCCGCAATGCCGCGCATATCCTATGCATCGAGCAGCCCGAAGCGCTCGTCACTTTGATCCGCGATTTCGTCGCCTCGTTGCCTGAGGGAAAGCCTGCTCATGGATGATGTCACGAAGAACCGCTACCGGAGCGGTCTCGAAGTCCGCCGTTCCGTGCTCGGCGATCCGCATGTCGACCGCGCCGAGGACGCCGCGACCGATTTCGACCGGCCGTTCCAGCAACTGATTACCGAGGCTGCCTGGGGAACGGTATGGGCGCGCCCCGGCTGGTCGAAGCGCGAGCGCTCGATCGTGACGCTGGCGCTGCTTGCGGCGCTTGGTCATGACGAGGAAGTCGCTATGCATGTGCGCGCCACCGCCAATACCGGTGCTACAAGAGACGATATCTGCGAGGCCTTCCTGCATGTCGCGATCTATGCCGGCGTGCCGGCGGCCAATCGCGCCTTCAAGATCGCCAAGGAGGTGTTCGCGCAGATGGATGGAGCCAAGACTGTCCATGGCTGAGCGGGGCTCGAACCGTTCGCCGGAAACCGGCGCCTTCTTCCAGCGCGATCGCCAATGGCATCCGCCGGCATTCACGCCGGGCTACAAGAGCTCGGTTCTGCGCTCGCCGCAGAAGGCGTTGCTGTCATTCGACAACACGTTGTCGGAGTTGACCGGTCCGGTGTTCGGGCACGCGATGCTCGGCGAGCTCGACAACGACCTGATCCATAATTTCGCCAAACCCGGCGAGAGCGCCATCGGTGAGCGCATCATCGTCCATGGACGCGTGCTGGACGAGCGCGGCAAGGGCGTGCCGGGCGTGCTGCTCGAATTCTGGCAGGCCAATGCAGGCGGCCGCTACCGCCACAAGAAGGACGGCTATCTTGCCCCGCTCGATCCGAATTTCGGCGGCTGCGGCCGCACCATCACCGGCGAGGATGGCGGCTACGCCTTTCGCACGGTGAGGCCCGGGCCCTATCCGTGGCCGAACGGTCCGAACGACTGGCGACCGGCGCATATCCATTTTTCCGTCTTCGGCCACGGCTTCGCGCAGCGGCTGATCACGCAGATGTATTTCGAGGGCGATCCGCTGATCTGGCGCTGTCCGATCGTCGGCGGCATTTCCGACAAGGCTGCGGTCGAAGCGCTGATCGCCGCGCTCGACATGCACTCGACGATCCCGATGGACGCGCTCGCCTACAAGTTCGACATCGTGCTGCGCGGGCGGCGCTCGACGCTGTTCGAGAACAGGCCGGAGGGCAATTGATGGCGCAGTCGCTCGACCGGCTGAAGGAGAGCCCTTCGCAGACCGCCGGACCCTATGTGCATATCGGGCTGACGCCCAATTTCTGCGGCATCGGCGGCGTCTATGCCAGCGACCTCGGCTCGACCATGGTCAACGACCAGACCAAAGGCGAGCGCATCGAGCTGCGCATCCGCGTGCTCGACGGCACCGGCACGCCGCTGAAGGATGCGCTGGTGGAGATCTGGCAGGCGGATGCCGCCGGGCTCTACAATTCGCCTGCGGAATTGCGCGGCGCGGCCGATCCGAATTTTTCAGGATGGGGCCGGCAGCCGACCGACATGGAAACGGGCGTCTGCCTGTTCCAGACGATCAAGCCCGGCCGCGTGCCGTTCCGTGACTGTCGGCTGATGGCGCCGCATATCACGTTGTGGATCGTGGCGCGCGGCATCAATATCGGCCTGCATACCAGGCTCTACTTCTCCGACGAGGACAAGGCCAATGCCGAGGATCCGATCCTTGCGCGGATCGAGCATCGCCTGCGTGTACCGACGCTGATCGCGGAGCGCCAGGGCGACACCTATGTCTTCGACGTCCATCTGCAGGGCGAGAAGGAGACGGTCTTCTTCGACAGCTGACCGGCCACGATATGACCGTATCGCCTTTCGATCATCCGCTGCTTTCCGGCCTGCTCGGCGACGAGGAGGCGGCGAGGCATTTTTCGGTGGAAGCCGACATCGATGCGATGCTCACCTTCGAGCGAGCGCTGGCGGAGGCGGAAGCTGAGCGCGGTGTGATCCCGCTAGATGCCGAAGCGGCGATCGTCAAGGCGCTGGCGTCGTTCCGGCCGGACACGGCGAAGCTGCGCGCCGGGGTAACCAAGGATGGCGTCGTGGTGCCGGAGCTGGTGCGCCAGATCAAGGCGATCGTCGACGAGCAGTATCGCGAATTCGTTCATTTCGGCGCCACCAGCCAGGATGCCATCGACACCTCGCTGGTGCTGCGCCTGCGGGAGGCGGTCGAGCATATCGGGCTGCTGCGCAGTGAAAACATCGTGCGTCTCACGGGACTCGAAGAGGAGTTCGGGGGTAGAACGCTGATGGCGATGACGCGCATGCAGCCGGCAATCCCGATCACTGTGGCGGACCGCATCGTGTCCTGGCGCGCGCCGCTAGAACGTCACCAGGAACGTTTGAAAGAGCTCTCCGTCCGGTTGCTGGCGGTGCAGTTCGGCGGTGCGGCCGGCAGGCTGGAAAAGCTCGGCGACAGCGCGGCGGCCGTGCGCGCGGCACTCGCCGCGAAGCTCGGTCTTGCCGACGCGCCGCAATGGCACAGCCAGCGCGATGCCCTTGCCGAGTTCGCCGGCTGGCTGTCGCTCGTCACCGGCAGCCTCGGTAAATTCGGTCAGGATGTCGCGCTGATGGCGCAAGGGGGAACCGACATCGAGCTGTCCGGCGGTGGCGGCTCGTCGGCCATGCCGCACAAGCAGAACCCGGTGAAGGCGGAAGCATTGGTGGCGCTCGCGCGCTTCAATGCCGTCCAACTCGCGGGCATGCATCAGGCGCTGGTGCATGAGCAGGAGCGCTCGGGCGCCGCCTGGACGCTGGAGTGGCTCATCCTGCCGCAGATGGTCGTCGCGACAGCCGGCGCGCTCAGGCTTGCCGCTGAATTGGCCGCGCAGATCGAGAGCCTCGGCCACTGATGCGCACGCAGGTCCTCATCGTTGGGTCAGGTCCGTCCGGCCTGCTGCTCGGCCAACTGCTTGCCACCATCGGTGTCGAGACAATCATCCTCGAACGGTCGAGCCGGGAGCACGTCCTTGGGCGCGTGCGCGCGGGCGTGCTCGAACAGGGTACGGTCGACCTGCTCGGCGAAGCCGGCGCTGCGGACAGGCTGCATGCCCAGGGCCTGCAGCATGCGGGCATCTCGCTCGCCTTCGACGGCCGCGCGCATCGCATCGATATGACCGCGCTCACCGGCGGCAAGCATGTCACCGTCTATGGCCAGACCGAGGTGACGCTCGATCTGATGCAGAAGCGCGAAGCGGCGGGGCTCGTGACCGTTTTCGAAACGTCGAGTGTCGAGTTGCATGATTTCGACGGCGCCTCGCCCTTCGTCACCTACGACAAGGACGGCGCCGCGCGTCGCATCGATTGCGACTTCATCGCCGGCTGCGACGGCTACCACGGCGTCAGCCGCCGATCGGTGCCGGCGGGCGCGCTGAAGACTTTCGAGCGGCAGTATCCGTTCGGCTGGCTGGGCGTGCTGGCCGAGGTGCCGCCGGCCGACCAAGAACTGGTCTATGCCAATCACGAACGCGGCTTTGCGCTGTGCTCGATGCGCTCGCCGCAGCGCAGCCGCTACTATGTGCAGGTTCCCGCCGACGAGCGCGTCGAGGCCTGGTCCGACGACCGCTTCTGGGACGAGCTGCGCCGCCGCTTGCCGCTGCAGACGGCCGCCGCCGTCACCACCGGGCCATCGTTCGAGAAGTCGATCGCGCCGCTGCGCTCCTTCGTCGCCCAGCCGATGCGCTTCGGCCGGCTCTTCCTTGTCGGCGATGCCGCGCATATCGTGCCGCCGACCGGCGCCAAAGGGCTCAACCTCGCTGCCAGCGACGTGCGCTATCTGTTTGCCGGGCTTCGCGAATTCTATCGCGAGAAATCAGACACCGGGCTCGACGCCTATTCGTCAAAGGCGCTGGCGCGGGTCTGGAAAGTGGTGCGCTTTTCCTGGTGGATGACGACGATGCTGCACCGTTTTCCGGAGACGGGCGAGTTCGGCCAGCGCATCCAGGAAGCCGAGCTCGATTACCTCGTGCATTCGAAAGCCGCGTCGACCGCGCTGGCGGAAAATTACGTCGGGCTGCCTTACTAGATTTGGCTATCTGGTCTTGCGCTCAGCTGAGTTCCTGGGCAAGTCCGATGAGGAGCCCTTCAGGCCCGCGGATGTAGCAGAGCCGATATGCGTCTTGATACCGGACGACTTCGCCTACGAGCTGCGCGCCGCGCTTGCGGAGCCGTTCGAGCGTATCGTCGATGTCGTCCACGGTGAACATCACGCGCAGATAGCCTAGCGCATTCACGGGGGCGTTGCGGTGATCCGCGACGACAGGCGGCCTGAGGAAGCGGGACAGCTCGAGCCGGCTGTGGCCGTCCGGCGTGCGCATCATGGCAATCTCGACGTGCTGGTCGCCCAGTCCAGTGACACGTCCGGCCCATTCTCCTTCGATCGTGGCCCGCCCTTCGAGCTCGAGGCCGAGCTCGCGAAAGAAATCGACCGCCTCTGCGAGGTCGTCGACGACAATTCCTACATTGTCCATTCGTTTGAGCGCCATATGCCCAACCTACAAAATGTCGTCCAGTCTAACAACGGACCATTTCCGACTTGGCCTCAATCTCGGCACATCCTGGCGTTCGCCTGTCGATCTCAAACCCGCTCCAGCGCGATGGCGATGCCCTGGCCGACGCCGATGCACATGGTGGCCAAAGCCAGCTTGCCGCCGCGCTCGCGCAGCTCGAGCGCCGCCGTGCCGGTGATGCGCGCGCCCGACATGCCTAGCGGGTGTCCGAGGGCGATGGCGCCGCCGTTGGGGTTAATATGTTCCGCCTTCTCGGAAATTCCGAGTTGGCGCAGCACGGCAATGCCCTGGGAGGCGAAAGCTTCGTTCAATTCGATGACGTCGAATTGCTCGGACACCAGGCCGAGGCGGGCGCAGAGCTTCTTCGTGGCCGGCGCCGGGCCGATGCCCATGATGCGCGGCGCCACACCGGCGACGGCGCCGCCGAGGACGCGGGCGATCGGTGTCAGCCCATGCTTTCTCGCGGCCGCTTCCGAGGCGATGATCAGCGCCGCCGAACCGTCATTGACGCCGGAGGCGTTGCCGGCGGTGACCGTGCCGCCCTGCCGGAACGGGGTCGGCAATTTGGCCAGCGCCTCGACGGTCGTGCCGGCGCGGGGATGCTCGTCCTTCGAGACGATGATTGCATCGCCCTTCTTCTGCGGGATGGTCACCGGCGTGATCTCTTTCGCCAGCCGGCCATTGGCTTGCGCGGCGACGGCCTTGTCCTGGCTGCGCACGGCGAAGGCGTCCTGGTCGGCTCTGCTGACGGAAAAATCCTCGGCGACGTTCTCGCCGGTCTCCGGCATGGAATCGACGCCATACTGCTTCTTCATCAGCGGGTTGACGAAACGCCAGCCGATGGTGGTGTCGTAGATCTCGGCATTGCGCGAGAAAGCGGTGTCGGCCTTCGGCATGACGAAGGGCGCGCGGCTCATCGATTCGACGCCGCCGGCAATCATCAGCTCGGCTTCGCCTGATTTGATGGCGCGCGCGGCGATGGTGACGGCATCCATGCCCGAGCCGCACAGACGATTGACCGTCGAGCCAGGAATATCCTGGGAGAGGCCGGCAAGCAGCAGCGCCATGCGCGCGACGTTGCGGTTGTCCTCGCCGGCCTGGTTGGCGCAGCCATAGACGACGTCGTCGACGGCGGCCCAGTCGACGCCCCGATTGCGCTCCACGAGCGCTCTCAACGGGACGGCGCCGAGATCGTCGGCGCGCACGGAGGACAGCGCGCCGCCAAAGCGACCGATCGGGGTGCGGATGTAATCGCAGATGAAGGCTTCGGTCATTTATGCAGCTTTCCCTTTGGCGGTTCCGGCATGCGCCGCCTTGGTGCGGGCCTGCAGGTCGCGCAATGTCTTCAGCTCGAGTTCCGTCGGCGCCGGCGTCTCGTCAAGAGCCTCCGCGAATTTCACGGCCCAGCCACAGGTCGCTTGCACTTGCTCGCGAGAGACCCCGGGATGCAGCGACACCACGGTGAATTCCTTGGTCACCGGGTCCGGCTTCCAGATGGCGAGGTCGGTGATCAGAAGCGTCGGGCCGGCCGTGTCGATGCCGAGGCGCTTGCGGTGGTCGCCGCCCTCGCCATGGCCGAAGGAGGTGAAGAAGTCGATCTTCTCGACCATGCCGCGCTTCGACTGGGCCATGGTGATGTAGACCTGTCTGGACGAGGTGGCAATTTCCGGCGCGCCGCCGCCGCCGGGCAGCCGCGTCTTGGGATGCGCATAATCGCCAATGACGGTGGTGTTGATGTTGCCGAACTTGTCGAGCTGGGCGGCGCCCAGGAAGCCGATCGAGATGCGGCCGCCCTGCAGCCAGTAGCGGAACATTTCCGGCACCGCGACGGTGGTCACGGCCGTCTCGCACAATTCGCCGTCGCCGATCGACAGCGGCAGGACGTCGGGCGCGGTGCCGATGGTGCCGCTTTCGTAGATCAGCGTGATGTCGGGCGCGTGCGTCAGGCGCGCGACATTGCAGGCGGCCGACGGCGCGCCGATGCCGACGAAACAGACGTCGTCGCTTTTCAAGGCGCGGCTGGCGGCAATCGTCATCATCTCGTTCGGGGTGAAACCCGGATTGTCAGCGTCGCTCATGCGGCTTTCCTCAGATGCTCGACGCGGCCGGCAAAGTCGTCGGCGCTGCTCTCGATGACGTTCTTCTGCATCCATGCCTGGAAGCGGTCGCGGTCGGCGGCGATCTCATCCCATTCGAGATAGGCCGCGTTGTCGCGCTCGTAATAGCCATGCGTGTAGGAGGGGTGCGAGCCGCCCGGAACGACCGAGATCGCCGCGATCGTCCAGCTTGGCAGCACGGTGAGGTTGGGGTGGAGGTCGTCGAAATTGTCGACCACTTCCTCGACCGTCACGACAGCGCGCCTGGCCGCCAGCACGGCCTCCTTCTGGATGCCGATAATGCCCTCGACCAGCACATTGCCTTTGCGGTCCGACTTCTGCGCGTGGATGAAGGTGACGTCCGGGCGGATCGCCGGGACGGCGGCCAGAGCCTCGCCGGTGAACGGGCAAGTGACTGATCTGATATTGGGATTGACCGCGGCAAGACCGGCGCCGCGATAGCCGCGAAACACCGCGCATGGCAGGCCGGCGGCGCCCGCCTCATAGGCATTGGCCATACCGGCGTGGCTGTGCTCTTCCACTTCTATCGATCGCGGAAAACCGTTCTCGATCGCGTCGCGGGCGCGCCTGAGCAGGCCGACGCCCGGGTTGCCGACATAGGAGAAGACGATCTTCTTCGCCATGCCCATGCCGATCATCTGGTCGTAGATCAGGTCGGGCGTCATGCGAATGAGAGTCAGGTCGCGAAAGCCCTGGCGGATCGCCTCATGCGCGGCGGCGGTCGGGATCAGATGGGTAAAGCCCTCGAAGGCGACTGTGTCGCCGTCATGCAGATTCGCCGCGACCGCCCCTTCAAGCGGCAGGAACTTGACCATCTCGAGGCTCCGTAGATCGAAAAAGTTCGCATTGCGAACATATGTTTGATATGCGATACTTTTTAATCTGCCCTGAATTGGGAGTCAACGTCATGGAAGCGGTCGCGGAAGAAGAGGCCGGCTCGCGCGACCATGTCGGTTCGTTGGAGCGCGGCCTGGCGGTGATGGAAATCCTCGCCCGCCATCCGTCCGGCATGACGCTGACCGAGATGGCGGAGGAGGCGGGTCTGACTCGCGCGGGCGCCCGGCGCTTTCTGCTGACGCTGACCACCACCGGCTACGCCACGCAGTCGGGCCGGCTGTTTTCGCTGTCGCCACGTCTTTTGACCGTAGCGCGGACCTGGCTCGGTGGCGCTTCGCTGTGGACCTTCGCGGCGCCAATCATGCGCGAGGTGGCTGGACAATTCGACGAAGCCTGCAATGCGGCGGTGCTGTCGGGCGAGGATGTCGTCTATGTCGCGCGTATTCCAGGACGACGCATCCTGAGCGTGGCGCTCGATATCGGCACGAGGCTGCCGGCCTACTGCACATCGATGGGACGGGTGCTGCTTTCCGGCCTGGCGGCGGATGAGTTGAAGACCTTCCTTGCCGAGGCGGTAATCGAACGGCGCACCCCGAAGACGATCACCGGCCGCGCCGCGCTCGGCAAGGCCATCGACAAGGCGAGGGCGGACGGCTTTGCCATCGTCGACGAAGAACTGGAGCTCGGCCTGCGCTCGATCGCGGTGCCGATCGTCGATCGCGCCGGCCGCACCGTCGCCGCCATCAACGTCTCGACGCAGTCGGCGCGGTTCTCGGTCGAGGCGATGGAGCGTGACATCCTGCCGGTGCTGCGGAAGGCCAAGCAGCGCGTCGAGGAATTCTTCCTCGTTTAACGCCCGCTCGATCGTCAGGCGCAAGGCCGTTGACGCTTCATTTCAGATACATTAATGAACAGGACTATACAGGTTCATTGAACAGGTATCGATATGACCCGTCGCGCAATGCAGCTTACTCCCGGCACGGGCAAGCCCGAGCAGATCGCGACGGTTCTGGAGCATGAGATACGCTCCGGTCTGCTCGGCTTCGGTGACCGCCTGCAGAGCGAAAACGAGCTCGTCCAGCGCTTCTCCGTCAGCCGCAACACAGTCCGCAAGGGGCTCGAGGAACTGTCGAGCCGGGGGCTCATCACCACCAGGGTCGGCATCGGCTCCTTCGTGACCTTCGACGGCAAGCCGGTCGATGATGCGATCGGCTGGTCGCGCGCGCTTGCCAATGCGGGCGCCAATGCCGAGACCCGCACGTTGCGGCTCGAGATCATCGAGGACGCGGAGCTGGCGGCCAGGCTCGGGGTCGAGAGTTCGTCCTTCATCGCCGTCGACCGCGCCCGCACCAATGCCGACGACGGCCACGCCATCTCGATCGAGCGCAGCCGCCTGCCGCTGTCACCCGAGTTGGAGGACATACCGCTGCGCGGCTTGCGCGAAGGCACGCTTCACCAGACGCTGCGCGGAGCAGGGCTTGTTCCCGACCACGGCGAAGAATGGGTCGACATCGAGATGCTGAGCGCCGCCGATGCCGCGATCCTCGGCTGCGCCCCTGGCACGCCGTTCCTGCGCACGCGCCGCCTGACGCGCGCCGCCGACGGCCGCGCCATCGAATTCGTCACCAGCCTGCTCAACCCAGCGCATTTCGCGCTGCATCTGGAGTTCTGAGCGTGGTCGGGAAGGCGAGCGGTCGAACAATGGGCGATAGGGCGATGGGCGCGCTGATCGGCGGGGCGCTAGGCGACGCGCTGGGCATGCCGACGCAGCTTCTGTCGCCGGCCCGCATCGCAGAGCTTTACGGCCACGTCGAGGATTTCGTCGCGCCTGCCGTTGATCACCCGGTGTCGAAGGGGCTGCCGGCCGGCGCGATCACCGACGACACCGAGCAGGCGCTGCTACTCGGCCGCATCCTCGTGGACTCCGGAGAGCGTTTCGATCATGCGCGCTGGGTCAACGCGCTGCTCGACTGGGAGCGCGACGTCAAGGCACGCGGCAGCTACGACCTGCTGGGACCGTCGACCAAGCGTGCCATCGACGCCATCAACAGCGGCGTGCCGGCCGAGGAGGCCGGGCGTGGCGGCGACACCAATGGCGCGGCGATGCGCATCGCGCCGGTTGGCATCATGATGCCGCCGGAGCCGCTCGCAGCACTTGTCGCCAAAGTGGCGGAAACCTGCCGGGCCACGCACAACACCTCGATAGCCATCGCATCGGCCGCCGCGGTCGCCGCCGCGGTCAGTCTCGGTGTCTCGGGTGGCGACTGGCGGGCCGCATCCGGCCACGCGGTCGCTGCGGCACGACTTGGCGCCGCGCTCGGCCATTGGGTGACCGGTGGCGACATTGCCGCGCGCATTGTCTGGGCGCAGGAGCTCGTTCGCGGCAAGGCCGAAAAAGAAGCGATCAAGCTGATCGTCGACCTGGTCGGTACCGGCGTCGCCAGCCAGGAATCGGTGCCGGCGGCATTCGCCGTGCTGGAGGTTGCGCAAGGCGATGCATGGCGGGCCGCCGTCATTGCGGCCAATCTCGGCGGCGACACCGACACGATCGGCGCCATCGCCGCCGGCATGGCCGGCGCCTGTTCAGGTCTGTCGTGCCTGCCACAGAACCGCATCGCGAGGCTGCAGGGCATAGACCTCGCCGAGGTTCGCGCGCTGGCTGCTGATCTGGTCGCGGCACGAAACGCAAAGGCTGGCTCCGGCAGGGAGGACGCCGCATGAGTGGGCGGCTCGTCCATGTCGGCAGCGCTGTGGTCGACTATGTCTACCGTATCGATGCCTTGCCGGCGGCCGGCACGGAAAAAACCGCGACAGCTTATGCGCGGATCGCCGGCGGCGGCTTCAACATGATGGTCGCCGCAGGCCGCACCGGCATGAAGGTGGTGTTCGGCGGCCAACTCGGCACCGGGCCGGACGGCGACTTCCTGCGCGCCGCTTTGGCGACCGAAGGAATCGAGACGCTGACCCCGCCATCGCCTTTGATGGACAGCGGCAACTGCGTCGCCATGATCAGCAGCGACGCCGAACGCACCTTCGTCTCCTGGCCGGGCGCCGAAAGCCGGCTCACGCCGGACATGATGGCGCCTGTCCAAGTCGTTGCGGGGGACTGGGTTTTCGCCTCGGGCTACACGCTGAGCTACTCTGGCAGCCGTGATGTGCTCGCCGCCTGGATCGAGGCGCTGCCGGCCGACATTCCTTTCGTCTTCGACCCGACGCCGGTGATCGCCGACATTCCGCGGCCGATCCTGGACAGGGTGCTGGCGCGCACGACCTGGCTGAGCTGCAACACAAACGAGGCCGCCGAAATCGCCGGCGCGGGCGATGCCCAGACCGTCGCTATCCGTTTGCTTGCCGAGCATTGCCCCAAGGCCGAAGGCGTCGTCATCCGCGCCGGCGCGCGCGGCTGCCTTGTGCGCATTGCCGATGGCGGCACCCGCGCGGTGCCCGGTTTCGACGTCGAAGCCGTCGACACGAACGGGGCCGGCGACACGCATATCGGTGCCTTCGTCAGCGGCCTTTCGCGCGGTCTGCGCCCTTGCGACGCGGCACGCTACGCCAATGCGGCTGCCGCGCTTTCGGTCACCCGCCATGGCGGGTCCTCGGCGCCGACCGACGCGGAAATCCAGGAATTCCTGAGCCGGCACGGCCAAGCAACGACCGCGCATGGCCGGGAGGAAGCGACTGCGACTTAACAAGCCCATCAACCGGGCAAACAATGAGAGGAAGAAAACATGCGCATGCCCAGACTGACCGCTTTCCTGGCGGCGACCGCCGTCTTCGTCTCAGCATTCACGCTGGCAGCACAAGCAGCCGAGGAAGTGCATGTGCTCAACTGGAAGGGCTACGGCGCCGACGAGCCTTGGGCGATCGCCAATTTCGAGAAGGCGACCGGCTTCAAGGTGGTCAACGACTTCTTCAACTCCGAGCAGGAGATGCTGACCAAGATCCGCACCAATCCCGGCCTCTACGACGTCGTCATGATCAATGCCGCCTTCAACGACCAGGCGATGGCCGGCAAGCTGATCCAGCCGATCGATGTCTCGAAGCTCTCCAACTATGCCGACATCGCCAAGGACAAGGCCGGCTCGCCGATGCTCAACCATGACGGCAAGGTCTATGGCGTGCCGTGGGTGTGGGGTCTGACGGCGCTGGCCATCAACGACAAGTCGTTCGACAAGCCGCCGACGAGCATCGCCGAGATGTGGGACCCGGCGCATAAGGGCCGCGTCATCATCCGTGACGACGCCGTCGAGGCGGTGCAGTTCGGCGCGCTGGCTTCGGGGCAGAACATCAACGACATCAAGGACATGGATGCGGTCAAGGCGAAGCTCACCTCGCTGATGCCGCAGATCAAGACCTTCTGGAGCTCGGAGAACGACTGGAACCAGATGGTCGCCTCCAACCAGATCGATATCGGTACCTATTGGAGCGGCTCGGCCGATCGCGCCAAGACGCATTTCAAGCTGCCGGTCTCGCTGGTCATCCCGCAGGAAGGTTCCGTCGCCTGGCTCGACGCCTTCTCGATCCCCGTCGGTTCCAAGAACGTCGCCGGCGCCGAGGCCTTCATCAACTACATGATCGACCCGAAGTTCTATGTCGAATGGGTCACCAAGGTGGGCGCGCCGGTTTCGGCCAATATCAAGGCGGTCGATGCGCTGCCGGAGGATGCCTTCAACCGCAAGGTCATGGGCAGCCCCGAGGTCGCCAAGCGCATCCAGTTCCAGGCGCCGATCACCGACGAGCAGCGCGAGAAGTATCTTGCGCTGTGGCAGGAGTTGAAGGTCAACGTGAAGTAGCAGGTGTCTTCGGGAGGAGAGGCAAAAAATGGCTGACCAGCTTGCGGTCGCTTCGCGGCGCGGACTACGGCCGGCCATGCCGCTTCTCCTTCCCGCCTATCTGTGGCTGACGGTGGCGATCTTCCTGCCGCTGTCGGCCATGGTCTTTTTCTCCTTCATGACCGACCTGCCGCTGGCCGGGAAAGAATGGGCCTTCACGCTTGGCAATTACGCTGCTTTCTTCTCGCAGAGCCTCTACTCGACACTCCTGTTTGCCTCATTGCGGCTTGGCCTCGAGGTCACGCTGTGGTGCGTCGTCGTCGGCTATCCGGCGGCCTATGTGCTGGCCAAGGTGCTCAAAGGGCGCAGCCGCGAGGCGATCTTCCTGCTCGTCATCCTGCCCTTCTGGTCGAACGGACTGGTGCGCATCTTCTCCTGGGCCATGGTGCTGCGCGAAGGCGGCATCCTCGACACCGCGCTCAACGCCGTGCTGCCGTTCAAGATCAACATCGACCTGATGTATTCCTATCCGGCCGTCATCATCGGCCTGGTGCACTCCTATGTGCCCTACATGGTGCTGACCTGCTATCTCACGCTGCAGGCGATCGACGACTCGCTGATCGAGGCCGGCCGCTCGCTCGGCGCATCGCGGCGGCAGGTTTTGTGGCGGGTGATCATCCCGCTGTCGATGCCGGGTCTGGTCGCCGGTTCCGCGCTGATCTTCGTGCCGGTCGTCGGCTCCTTCATGGAGCCGCGCATCCTCGGTGGCCGCACCGGCACTTTCTACGGCACCGTCATCGAGGACCAGTTCGTCGCCGTCTTCAACTGGCCGCTGGGTGCTGCGCTCTCCTTCATCCTGCTCGCCGTCGTGCTGATCATCCTGGCGCTGGCTGCACCGGTCCTGCGGAGGGCCGGCTGATGTCGACGACGCGCATCCTCGAATGGCTCGGCCGCTTCTACGTCGTGCTGCTGCTCGGCTTCCTCTATCTGCCGATCATCATCATGGCGGCGATGTCCTTCAACGCTTCGCCCTTCTACCAGCTGCCGTTCGAGTGGACGACGGAGTGGTATGCTTCGCTCTGGCAGAACGACCAGCTGATCGCGGCGACCTGGAACAGCATCGAGATCGCCGTCATCACCACGATCATCTCGACGGTGCTGGGCTCGATGGCGTCGCTGGCGCTCTACCGCTACGAATTCCGCGGCAAGAAGTTCCTGCAGGCGCTGCTCTTCCCGCCGATCGCCATTCCGTGGCTGATCACGGGCACGGCGATGCTGATCTTCTTCTTCGGCGTCGGCATCGGACGCGGGCTTGTCGCCATCCTGCTCGGCCATGTCGCGCTGGCGCTGCCTTATGTGATCGTCGTCGTCTCCGCCCGGCTGCAGACCTTCGCGCCGGAGCTGGAAGAAGCGGCGCGCTCGCTCGGCGCCAACCAGTGGCAGGTGACCATGCGTGTGACCTTGCCCTGGATCATGCCCGGCGTGATCGCCGGCGGGCTGTTCGCCTTCGCCGTGTCGTTCGACCAGTTCGTCGTCTCGTATTTCCTGTCGACGCCCGGCCAGACGACGCTGCCGGTCGAAATCTATGCCGCGATCCGCAAGGGCTTCACGCCCGAGATCAACGCGGTGTCGACGATCATCATCGTGGTGTCGATGGCGCTGATGCTGCTCACGGCGCGCTTCTTCAAATTCGGCGGAGAGAAATAATGGCAGGCGTCCAGGTCGTGAACGTCTCCCGCAGCTTCGGCGCGCACAAGGCGCTGGACGACGTGTCGATCGATTTCGCCGATGGTGGCTTCTACGGGTTGCTCGGACCGTCCGGCAGCGGCAAGACCACTCTGCTCCGGCAGATCGCAGGCTTCGATTTTCCGGACGCCGGCCGGATCGCCATCGGCGGCGAAAGCGTCGAGCGCGTGCCGGTCGAAAAGCGCCGCATCGGCATGGTGTTCCAGAACTACGCGCTGTTCCCGAACATGAGCGTGGCCGACAATGTCGCCTTCGGCCTGTCGGTGCGCGGCGAGCCGAAGGCGACGATCGCCACGGAAGTGCAGCGCGCGCTCGAACTCGTCCAGCTTGGCAAGCTCGGCGCCCGCCGGCCGCATCAGCTCTCCGGCGGTCAGCGCCAGCGCGTGGCGCTCGCGCGCGCTATCGTCACCAAGCCGCGCGTGCTTCTGCTCGACGAGCCGCTCGGCGCGCTCGACAAGGCGCTGCGCGTCGATATGCAGATCGAGCTGAAGCGCATCCAGCGCGAGATCGGCATCACCACCATCTTCGTCACCCACGACCAGGAAGAGGCGCTGACGATGAGCGACCGCATCGGCATATTGCGCGACGGCAGACTGGTGCAGGAAGGGCCGCCGGAGGAGATCTACGACCGGCCGCAAAGCGAATTCGCTGCGACCTTCCTCGGCGACGCCAACATCTTTCGCGGCGACGCGACCGGCTTCGGGATCAGGCTGCAGGATGGCACGACGATCAATGCCGCCTCCGGTGCATCGGTACCGGCCGGCGCCAAGGCGAGCTGCGCCGTTCGGCCGGAGCGCATCAAGATTTCGACCGGCGCGGCAAAGCCCGGTTCAGCCAATGCCAACACACTCAAAGGGCAGGTCTCGAAACGCATCTTCGCTGGCAACAACAGCACCTATTTCGTCGATCGCGATGGGCAGACGCTGAAGGTAATCGTGCAGAACACCGGCGCCGGGCGGCTTGCCGAAGGCCAGGATGTGACGTTGCGCTGGTCTCCGGAGAGCACGGTGTTGATCGCCGCCTGAGCTAGTTCCCTGGCACAGAAATTTTGACCGGTCGGCTATGGCCCCGTTGGCAGGTCGCATACCTTGGAGATCTGGCCGAAACGCCTACCCCGTCGTCATCCACGGGCGGAGCGGGAGCGAAGCGGACGCGGAGACCCGAGGATCCATTCCGTTACCCTGGAGCGCTGCTGCGGCGCAGAATTCTGCTCCGCTGCACTCTTCGATCAGGGTCACGGAATGGATCCCAGGGTCTCCGCGACGCCGCTTCGCGGCTGCTCCGCCCGGGGATGACGAGGTTCGGGAGGCTTCAGCCACACCAGGGAGAAGCTCAAATCTCCGGGATGCTCTCCCTAAAAATCACCTGCAGCCGCGGCTGGTGGAGCTCGTAAGAAAGTCCCCTGACCGAATGGGACAGGATGTTGAGCGCCTCTCTGGCCTCGACACGCGGGTTCTGGTCGATCACGGCGTCGAGCGTGCCGTCGAGCAGGAGTTCCTTCGTGCCATCCGTCACCTCATGGCCGAGGAAGATGATCTCCTTCGCGCGTCCGCGCTCCCTCAGCGCGCGAGCTATGCCGGTGTTGCCGGCACCGACATTGTAGATGGCGGCGAGATCGGGGTGGCGATCGAGCAGCGCGGAGGCTTCCGAATAGGCCTTCTCGCGGTCGTCCAGCATTTCGCGCATCTCGACGATCTCGAGGTTGGGGGATTCCTCGGCGAGGATGTGGCGAAAACCCATCTCGCGCTCCTCATGGCCGCGATAGGCGAGCGAGCCGGCGAACAGCGCGACCTTGCCCGGCCGGCCGGCGCCCATGAAGCGATTGAGAAGATAGCCGGCAAGCCGCCCGGCGGCGCGGTTGTCGATGCCGATATAGGCGACCCTGGGCACATGCAGGATGTCGGAGGCGATGGTGACGACCTTGATGTCGCTGGCCGACAGCGAGCGGATCGCCTCGCGCACCGTCGGGTGGTCGAGCGCGATGACGCCGACGCCTTGCGTCTGGCCATGCAGGTCTTGCAGCAGGCGGGCGAGCCGGTCGGGGTTGAAACCTTCGATGGTCGTCACGCGGACATCCAGATCGGGCCGCGTCAACGCCTGCGCCTCGATATGCCGGTGCAGCAGCTTGATGAAGGAGTTGGTGCCGGCGGGCAACGCAAAGTCGAGCCTGATCGTCTGGCCCGGAACGGCCCGCTGCTGCGCGCCGTTGGGCGTTTCGGCGATGTAGCCCAGGCGTTGCGCCATCTCGATGACGATCTCGCGCGTGCGGGCCCGCACACCGGGCCGGTTGTTGAGCACGCGGTCGACCGTGGCCGGAGAAACGCCGGCTTCCCGGGCTATGTCTGTCAGGGTTGACCGCACGTCGAGCACCTCATCGCAAGCATCAAAATCACGCAGCTTCCAATCCCGTTTCGGAAAACCGCTCAGCCGCAGCAGCGATTCTGATGTGAAATGATGTAACCGCCCTTGGCCCGCACGCAAGCCGGCGCGTTACATAGGGCAAAGAAGGTCGGGGAAAGTCGGCCGGATCGACGCAAAAGTCCCTCAAATCCAAGCAATGGGTGCGACGTGGGAAGCTCGGTGAACTGCATTCTCTCCCTCATTTGCGATCTTATGACGTGTTTTGAGTATTTATGATGTTGACAGGCTTCACACACTGTCGTCAATATCCCTCACGAGGGCCATGGAGGAACAGGCCCCGAGGGAGGAATTCGATGTCTCAATTGATCCGCATGTCGCGGCGCCGCCTGCTGGCGTCCGGAGGAAAAGCCGCGGTGTTCGTTGCCGCGACTGGTATTGCACCGCAGTTCATTCGTCCCGGCCGCGCCTTCGCGGCGGATGCGCTGGCGCCCGGCATGATCGGCGGGCCGACCGGCTTCGACGGCGCCGAGCGCTACCAGTATGGCCCCGACACGCCGGAAGGGCGCGCTATCGAGGCGGCCAAGGCCTTGAAGGCGGCCGGCAAGGCGCCGGCAAAGATCGTCCTCGGCCTGTCCGACGGTTCGATCGGCCAGTTGACCAAGCCTTTCCCGGCCGGCGCGCCTTCGATCAAGGACCTGTGGGAGAAGGAAACCGGCATCCAGATCGAGATCGTCGGCCTGCCGAACGGCCAGGAATTCACCAAGACGATGCAGGACATCTCCACCAAGGGTGGGGCCTACGACATCTACTCGACCGAGTGGAACCGCCTCGGCGATCTCGCCGAAACCGGCGGCATCGCCAAGCTCGACGACTTCGTCGCAAAGCACAGACCGGAATGGGACGATCCGAAGCAGGGTTATGTCAACGGCGCCAAGGGCGTTTCGCTGCTCAACCAGTATCGCGGTTCGACCTACGGCGTGTCGCTGGACGGCGACTTCCAGACCTGGGTCTACCGCACGGACCTGTTCGGCGACGCTGCCGAGCAAAAGGCCTTCAAGGACAAATACGGCTACGACCTGGCTCCGCCGAAGACCTGGAAGCAGCACGGCGACGTCGCGGCCTTCTTCCAGCGGCCGGACAAGGGCCTGTTCGGCTCCACTGACCTGCGCAACCAGGGCTGGGGCTACACCAACTGGTACCAGCGCTATGTCTCGATGGCGTCGCCCAACCAGTTCCTATTCGGCGACGACGGCAAGCCGCTGATCAATTCCGAGCAAGGCATCGCGGCGACGAAGGAATACATCGATTCCCTGGCGCATCATTCGCCGGACGCGATCTCGTGGGGCTGGCCGGAGCAGTATGGCAATTTCGCCAAGGGCGGTGCGGCGATGACCTGCGCCTTCTCCAACCTGCCGAAATTCCTCGACAATGCCGGCAACAAGGATTCCGCCGTCACCGGCAAGATCGGCTCAATGCTGCCGCCGGGACGCGAGGTCGACGGCAAGCTGATCAGCCGCTCCGTTCTGTGGTTCTCGCTGACCGGCATGGTGTCGTCGCAGTCGAAGAATCCGGAAGCCGCTTACCTTCTGCTGCAGTGGCTCGGCTCGGCCCGGATCTATGCCTGGATGAGTGCCAATCCCGGCGGCTATCTCGATCCGTTCCGGCTCTCGGACTTTGCTGATCCGCTGGTCCGCCAGACCTACCATGCCTACCACATGGACGTGGTGCGCGAGACGGTGGCGCGCACGGTGCCGACGATCAACTATCCCGGCGCCACCGCCTTCCACAACGCGCTCGACGAGAACCTCATGGCCTCCCTGACCAAGGCCAAGACGCCCGAGCAGGCGATGGCCGACACCGAGCGCGAGTGGAAGAAGATCGCGCGGCGCATCGGCGAAGACAAGCTCAACGAAGCCATCAAGACCAACAAGGAGGCCTGGCCGACCGTTCTCGATCCGATCAGCTGATCCGTCTCCCTGGATCAGAAAAGGAGGGGAGGGGCGACTGCTCCTCCCCTTCGCCAGCAGCGCCACCAGCAAAGCAGTCAGATGAAGCGTTCCGTTCCCTTCGAGATATTCCGCTACGCCGCGATCCTCGCGGCGATGGCGGTGACGCTGGTGCCGATCCTGTGGATGGTGTCGATGGCCTTCAAGCCGATCGGCGAGTGGTCGGCGACCGGCGCCGACCTGACCTGGTGGCCGAAGCATCCGACGCTTGCCAATTTCCAGTTCGTCTTCGGCCACTCCGCCAACGACCTGATCGTCGCGCTTGACCACACGGCGCTGAAGCCGATCCTGTCGTCGCTGCTTTCGGCGGTGTTCGGGACCGCCATCGCCATGTCTGCGGGCACCGCGGCGGCCTATGGCCTGTCGCGTTTCGGTTCCGGCCAGAACCTGCCGCTGGCGCTGATCCAGCTCAGGCTGTTTCCGCCGATGGCCGTGATGATCCCGGTGATGATCATGTGGGCTTTCCTCAATCTCAACGACACATGGTGGGGGCTGGCGCTGATCTACGGCATCGTCACGCTGCCTTTCGCCTTCTGGCTGATGAAGACCTTCTTCGACGACATGCCGCGCGAGATCGAGGAGGCGGCACTCGTCGAGGGCTGTTCGCGGCTGCGCGTCTTCACCCGCATCACCTTGCCGATGATGCGCGCGCCGCTGGCAAGTGCTGCGCTCTTCGTGTTCATCCTCAACTGGTCGGATTATCTGATCGCGCTGCTGCTGACCACGCGCGAATGGGTGACGATCCCCGTCTACATGGCGTCGCTGTCGTCCTCGATGACCGGGCAGCTCTATGGCGCCAAGGCGGCGCTCGGCCTGATCGCGGCGGTGCCGCCGGTCATCATGGGCATCGCCATCCAGCGCCACCTGGTGCGCGGGCTGACCTTCGGAGCGCTCAAGCAATGAGCGCGGTGACGGCGACGATTTCGGAGGACAAGATGGGCGCCGCGCGCAGCAAGCCGGCCCTGCGGGACGAGGGGGCGCGGCTGGGCTTCCGCCTGACCTTGCCTGCGCAGATCCTGGTGCTGTTCATCTCGGCCTTTCCGCTTTTGATGCAGCTCTACATCAGCGTCACCGACTGGTCGCCGCTTTCCGGCCTCGGCTGGTGGAACGCCTGGGAGATGTGGAACAGTTTCGCCAACTACACCGACCTTGCGGCCGATACCCGGTTCTGGAGCGCGCTGCAGCGCACGGCGATCGTCATGCTGGTCTGCGTGCCGGCGGAGTTCCTGCTCGGCCTGGCGCTGGCGACGCTGTTCGCAGACGATTTTCCCGGCAAGCGCATCTTCTATTCGATCCTGCTGATGCCGATGATGGTGGTGCCCGCGGTCGCCGGCTACATGTTCTTCATGCTGTTCCAGTCCGGTGGCCCGGTGAACGACATCCTGTCCACCATCACAGGTACACGCGTCACCATTGCCTGGCTGTCGGACCCGACGCTGGCGTTGATCGCAGTGATGGTCGCCGATATCTGGCAGTGGACGCCGCTGATGTTCCTCATCCTGCTTGCCGGCCTGGTCGGCGTGCCGGAGGACCAGATCAAGGCGGCGACCTTGCTCGGCGCCAATCCGTGGCAGCGTTTCGTCACCATCGTGCTGCCGAAGATGAAGACGATCATCATCATCGCGCTGGCGATAAGGGTGATCGAGAACTTCAAGATATTCGACACGCTCTACATCATGACCGGCGGCGGCCCGGGCGTCGCCACCGAGACGATCTCCGTCTACATCTACAAGGTCACTACACAGGACCTGATCTGGGGCTATGTGGCTGCCATCGCGCTCGCCATCCTGATCGTGCTTTCGATCGTCGCGGTCTACGCCATGAAGCGCATGGCGAAGACCCGGGAGATGCCGGCATGAGCGCGATCCATCTTCAAAACCTGGTCAAAAAGTTCGGCGACTTCACCGCGCTGAAGACGATGGATCTCGAAATCGCCGACGGCGAGTTCATGGCGCTGCTCGGGCCTTCAGGCTGCGGGAAGTCGACAACGATGAACATGATCGCCGGCATGGAGGAGCCGACCGGCGGAAAGATCCTGTTCGGCGAGCGCGACATGGCGGGTGTGCCGATGGGACGGCGCGGCGTCGGCTTCGTCTTCCAGAACTATGCGATCTTCACCCATATGACGGTGCGGCAGAATCTTGCCTACGGACCGAAGATGCGCGGCGCTGCCAAGGCCGAGATCGACCGCCGCGTTGGCTCCATTGCCGAGATGCTGCAGCTTTCGCCACTGCTCGACCGCAAGGCGGACCGGCTCTCGGTCAACATCCTGCAGCGCGTGGCGATCGGCCGTTCGGCGATCATGGAGCCGGCGATCTTCCTGCTGGACGAGCCTTTGTCCAATGTCGATGCGGCCTTCCGGGCGGTGATGCGCACCGAGCTCAAGCAGCTGCAGCGCCAGTTCAGGCAGACGATGGTCTATGTCACGCACGATCAGCTCGAAGCGATGACCATGGCCGACCGCATCGCGGTTATGGACCATGGCGTGCTGCAGCAGGTCGGCACGCCGCTTGAAGTCTACAACAATCCGGCCAATGTCTTCGTTGCCCGCTTCATCGGCGCGCCGGGCATGAATCTTCTCAAGGGGAGGCCTGCCGAAAGCGATCGCGGGCTGGTCATCGATCTCGGACCGCTCGGCGTCACGCCGCCCTTACCGGAAATGCTCGCTCCTGCGGTGAGGGCGGCGCGCGGCGAGGTGCTCTACGGCTTCCGTCCGGAACAGGTGGCGCTTGCCGAGCGCGGGCTTTCGATGCCGGTGAGCTTCGTCGAGCGGATCGGCGCGCGCACCATCGTCCATCTGGGCGAAGGCGGGAGCGCGGTGAAGGCGGTGTTCGAGAACGATGTCGGGCTGTCGATCGGGCAGACGGCGATCGTCGCGCCGCCGGCTTCGTCGGTGCGCGTCTTCGAGGCCGCCACCGGCCTCGCAGTGAAGGCGGGCTGAGACATGGCCGATATCGTTTTCCGCAACGTCACCAAGCGCTATGGCGCAACACTTGCCGTCGACGATGCTTCCTTTACCGTCAACGATAACGAGTTCTTCTGCTTCTTCGGCCCGCCATTGTCCGGCAAGTCGACGATCCTGCGCCTGGTGCTCGGATTGGAAATACCGGATCAGGGCGAGATACTGATCGGCGGCAAGCCGGTCACCAGCGTCTCGCCGGCCGAGCGCAACGTCGCCATGGTGTTCCAGAACTTGGCGCTGTTTCCGCATATGAGCGCTCGAGACAATGTCCGCTTCCCGCTGGTCGAGCGGAAGGTCGCGGAAGCCGAGATCGAAAAGCGCCTCGCCGACGTCGCGGCCAAGCTGCACATCGGCCACATCCTGCACAAGCCGCCGGCGCAGCTCTCCGGCGGCGAGCGGCAGCGCGTGGCGATCGCGCGCGCCCTGGTCCGCGATCCGGCCGCCTATCTGATGGACGATCCGATCTCGGCGCTCGATGCCAGGCTGCGCGAGGAGACGCGCGTCGAGCTGAAGCGCATCCAGCGCGAGCTCGGCAAGACGCTGATCTATGTCACGCACGACCAGGAAGAGGCGATGTCGGTCGCCGACCGGATGGCCATCCTGGAGAACGGCCGCATCCGCCAGATCGGCGCGCCGGCGGAGATCTACGACCGTCCGGCAAGCGCCTATGTGGCGCGCATGCTCGGCTCGCCGATGATCAACATCCTGCCGTCGGTGCGAGGCGCAGGCGGGATCGAAGCGGCCGAAGGCGCAATCCGCATTGCCGATGCCAAGGCGCCGGCCGAGGCGATCGAGATCGGGCTACGGCCGGAAGACATCAAGGTCAGGCCTTGGACTGACGGCGAGATAGCGGGAGGGGGCAAGGGCCGCCCGGCGCGGGTGTTCGAGGTCGAGCCGCTCGGCGGCTATACCGTGGTGACTTTAGAAGCCGGGCAGGCGCGGCTCAGGGCACTGCTTCGTGGGCAGCCTGACATCAGGCCGGATGCGATGGTGGCGATATCCTGCGAGCCGGGTCGCGTGCATTACTTCGGCCAGGATGGAGGCGCGCTGTGACCGTGGCCGCAAGGACAGAATTTCGGGAGGAAGAGATGGCAAGCAGAGGCTTCGAGCCGGACGTCAAGGTTCGCACCAGGGATTACAAAATCGGCTGCGTCGGCGCCGGCATGATCATGGCTGAGTGCCATCTCGCGGCCTACAAGGAGGCCGGCTTTCCGGTGGTGACTATCGCCTCGCGCACCAAGGCGAATGCCCAGAAGGTCGCCACCCGCTGGGGCATACCGACGGTGCACGACACGCCGGAACAGCTGATCGAAGATCCCAACGTCGACATCATCGACCTGGCCTTTCCGCCGGACCAGCAGCCGGCGCTGATCCGCCACGCGCTGAAGCAGAAGCACATCAAGGCGATCCTGGCGCAGAAGCCACTGGCGCTGTCGGTGGAGGAAGCCGTCAAGCTGCGCGACGAGGCAGCCAAGTCCGGCAAGATCCTCTCGGTCAACCAGAACATGCGCTACGACCAGTCGATGCGTGTGCTCAAGCAGATCATCGACAGCGGCGCGCTCGGCGACATCGTCTTCGCGCAGATCGACATGCACGCGATCCCGCACTGGCAGACTTTCCTCGAAGGCTACGACCGGCTGACGCTCGCCAATATGAGCGTGCATCACCTCGACGTGCTGCGCTTCCTGTTCGGCGACCCTGACGAGATCACGACGCTGACGCGCAAGGACCCGCGCACGCGCTTCGACCATTCCGACGGCATCACGGTGTCGACGCTGCGCTTCCCGTCGGGCGTGCTCGCGGTCTCGCTGGAGGATGTGTGGTCCGGTCCGCGCCAGGAAGGTTATCGCGACGACCAGCACATCAACTGGCGTGTCGACGGCACCAAGGGTGTCGCCAAGGGCACGATCGGTTGGCCCACGGGCGCGGCCTCGACGCTGACCTATGCCTCGGCCGAGACGACCGGCGGCGAATGGGTGAGCCCAAGCTGGGAGACGATGTGGTTCCCGCATGCCTTCATCGGCGTGATGGAGCAGCTCCAGCATGCCGTGAAGACCGGCGCGCCGCCCGCGCTTTCCGTCGCCGACAACGTCAAGACCATGGCGCTGGTCGAGGCGGGCTACCGCTCGATGGCATCGGGCCGCACGGTCAAGCTCTCCGAGATCGCGATCTGACCATTGGCAGCCAAAACAACCTAATCAACTGAATCGCTTACAGGGAGGAATTCACATCATGATGCAGGCAGGTATTTTCACGGGCTATTTTCCGTACGGCCTCGAAGAGACGGCGCAAAAGATCCGCGGTCTCGGTTTCAACACGGTGCAGCTCGACCTGCACTTCAAGGACGTCGATCTCTCGGCGGGCCAGATCACCAAGGATAAGGCGAAGGAGGTGCGCGACACCTTCCGCGACCACAATCTGCCGGTCTGCTGCGTTTCGGGCTACACGAACATCATCCATCCGGACAAGGCCGAGCGCGAGAAGCGCGTCGGCTATCTCAAGGAGATCATCCGCAACGCGCGTCATTTCGGCTCGCCTTACGTGATCTCGGAGACCGGCACCTACAACACCGAGTCCGACTGGGTGCATCACCCGAAGAACAAGACCGAGGAAGGCTTTGAAGAATGCCGCAAGGTGATCGCCGACCTTGCCCAGACGGCTTACGACCACGGCGCGGTCTTCCTGCTCGAGACCTATGTCAACAATGTCGTCGGCTCGGTCGAAGAGACGGTGAAGATGTTCGCGCAGGTCGATCATCCCGGCCTCGGCCTGCTGATGGATCCGACCAACTATTTCGAGACCCACAACATCGACCGCATGGACCAGATCCTGAACCAGGTCTTTGACACGCTGACTGACAAGATCAAAATTGCGCACGCCAAGGACGTCAAGCGCTCCGGCGGCGACAAGTCCGAGAAGCACGCCGATATCGGCGACGAGGATGCGCTGGAGAGCCACACTTTCCGCGGCGTCGGCGAGATCGAGCTGCCGGCGCCCGGCCTCGGCTCGCTGAACTACGACCTCTACCTCCAGCGGCTGGCTGAGAAGCACCCGAACATCCCGGTCATCATCGAGCATCTGTCGGAAGACGACGTGCCGCGCGCCAAGAAGTTCCTCGACGGGAAGTTCCGCGCCAACGGCCTGTGACGGCTCCAAAACAAAGGGAGGAAACGAGATGTTGAAATTCGCATTGAAACTGGCGGCCGCGGCGACCGTGCTTGCCGGCGTTGCGTTCGGCTCGGCCGCGAAGGCCGCGGACGGCCAGAAGACGTTCTATCTTTTGTCGCATGGCGGCCCGTCCGACGCTTTCTGGATCGACTGGAATGCCGGCGCGACCAAGGCTTGCGACCAGCTCAAGGTCACCTGCAAGATCTCCTTCAGCGGCGGCGACATGGCGGCGCAGAAGGAAGCGTTCAATTCGGCGCTCGCCGCCAAGCCCGACGGCATCGCCACCACCTCGGCGCAGCCGGGCCTGTGGACCGAGGAAGTGAAGGCCGCCAAGGCCGCCGGCATCCCGATCGTGTTCTTCAACACGGACGACCCGGCGACCGGACGCCAGGCCTATGTCGGCGCCGACCTCAAGGAAGCCGGGGCCATCTGGGCGAAATATCTCGTCGACCACAAGATGGTGAAGCAGGGCGACAAGGTGTTCCTGCCGGTCGAGGTCCCCGGCGCCAGCTACCAGCAGCTCGAGACGGAAGGCATCGCCGGCGTCTTCGATCCGCTCGGCATCAAGTATGACGTGGTCGACTGCGGCACCGACCCGGCCGGCATCATCGCCAAGATGACCGACTATATGGTGGCCAACAATCCGCCGGCCATCATCGCGCTTGGCGATTCCGTGGCGGCGAGCGTCAAGCGGGTGTTCGACGGCGCCGGCATCCCGGCCGGCAAGATCCCGGTCGTTGGCTGGGGCAATTCGAAGGAGACGGCGCAAGCGGTGAAAGACGGGTTCGTCAACGCCGCCGCCTGGCAATATCCTTCGGCGCAGGGCTTCATGCCGGTTGCGCTGCTCGGCCTCGCGGCTTCGGGCGAGCCGATCGGCTACGACATCCACACCTTCGGCCTCTACGACGCGTCCAGCGTCGAGCCGATCCTGAAGCTCTATGACAAGAAGTAAGCAAATCGGTGCCCGCGGCGCGAGCGGCGGGCGCTATGCACAAGCATGGTTCAGCAAGTCATGGTTCAGCAAGTTGGGGCAATAACCGCGGAAGACGGCGCAGGAAGGGCCAAGGGCAGGTCGAGGCTGATGCGCTCGCCGCAATTCTCCTCCTTCGTCATTCTCGTCGTGCTGCTCGTGGTGTTCGGGGTCGCCGACGGCAATTTCCTGTCGCCGCTCAACATCTCCAACATGATGGCGTTCCTGCCGGAGCTCGGCATCATCGCGCTCGGCATGACGCTGCTTTTGACCGCCGGCGAATTCGACCTTTCGGTCGGCGCGGTGTTCGGCCTGGCGCCGGTCGTGGTGATGCTCCTGGCGCAGAATGGCGGCGTCGATATCGGCGTGGCGCTGCTTGCCGGGCTTTTGCTGTGCATCGCGATCGGCGCGATCAACGGCGTCATCGTCACCAAGATCGGCATCTCGTCCTTCCTGGTGACGCTGTCGATGCTGCTTATCGTGCGCGGTGCGGCGCTCTACATCACGCAGGGTTTTCCGTTGAAGTCCTGGGACCAGCCGGGCTTCTTCGTCACGCTGCTCGCCGGCAGCTTCAACATCGGCGCGTTCCGCTTCTACACCTCGCTGTGGTGGTTCATCGGCCTTTCCCTGCTTGCGGTCTATGTGCTGCGCTATGCCAAGCTCGGCAACTGGATCAGCGCCATCGGCTCCAATCGCAATGCGGCGGTGGCGCGCGGCGTGCCGGCCGACGCGGTCAAGATATGGCTGTTCATCGCTACCTCCGTGCTTGCCGGGCTCGCCGGCATGATCAGCGCCTTCCGCATTTCGGCTGCCTCGCCGGTGGCGGGAACCGGCTATGAGCTGGAAGTGATCGCCATGGTGGTGGTCGGCGGCACGGCGCTGACCGGCGGCCGCGGCACGATCCTCGGCACCATCGTCGGCGCGCTGATGCTGCGCGCGATCCGCAACGGCATCGTGCTCGTCGGCGTGCCGGGCCTTGCTTACAACATCTTCGTCGGGGTCATCATCCTCGCCATGCTCATCCTGCACGCGCTGCTGCAGAAAAACGCCGCAAGGAGCTGACGATGATGCAGGAAGTGCTCCGGCTGCAGGGCCTGCAAAAATCCTTCGGCAGTGTGCGCGCGCTGAAGAATGCTTCGCTGGCGCTCAAGGAGGGCGAGGTGGTGGCGCTGCTCGGCGACAACGGCGCCGGCAAGTCGACCTTGATCAAGGCGATCTCGGGCGTCTTCCCGATCGATCGCGGCGAGATATATGTGCGCGGCGAGAAGGTCTCCATCCGCTCGACGCGCGAGGCGATGGATCTTGGCATCGAGACCATCCACCAGGACACCTCACTCGCGCCGGATCTCAGCATCGCGCGCAACCTGTTTCTCGGCCGCGAGCCGGTCAATCTCAAATGGCTGGGTGTCTTCGCGCCGCTCGATCTCGCCAAATTGCGCGATGCGGCCTCGGCGCTGCTGAAGCGCGTCGGCATCTCGAAGAAGCTCGACGCCGACGCACTGGTCTCGACCCTTTCCGGCGGCGAACGCCAGTCGATCGCGATCTCGCGCGCCATGCAGTTCGCCGCCAAGGTGATCATCCTCGACGAGCCGACCAACAATCTCGGCGTCGAGGAGACGCATGGCGTGCTGCGCTTCGTCAAGGAGATGCGCGACGCCGGGCATTCGGTGCTTTTGATCACCCACAACATCCATCACGTGTTCGAGGTCGCCGACCGCATCATCGTCATGCGCCGCGGCGAGATCGTCGCCGAGCAGACGGTTGCCGACACCGACCTCCTGACGGTGGAAAGCCTGATAACCGGCGCCGATCTGTCGGCCCTGATGAAAAGGGCGCAGTGACGGCATGGTGAAGCTCTACGGACAGACGCTTTCGCGCCGGCAGGTTTCCGAGCGGTCCGGCATGCTGTCGCAATTCGCCGGCGTGCGGCTGATGACGCTTGGCGACGGCGTCGAGCGCGGCATCCGCATGCTCGAGTTCCGCACCGGCTCTGGCCTGCGCTTCACGGCGCTGGTCGACCGCGCGCTCGACATCGCCGATTGCGAGTACAAGGGCCAGGCGATCGGCTGGCATTCGCCAAGCGGTTTTCGCAACCCGAGCCTGCATGATTATGAGGGCGAGGACGGCTTTGCCTGGGGGCGGTCCTTCTCCGGCCTGCTCGTTACCTGCGGCCTCGACCATATACTCGGCCGCAGCGAGGTGCCGGCTGAGAACTACAATTATCCGGGCCGCGAGACGGTGACGCATTCGCTGCATGGGCGTATCGGCACCATTCCGGCGCGGCTCACAGGCTATGGCGAGCGCTGGGACGGCGACCGCTGCCTCTTGTGGGCCGAAGGCATCGTCCAGCAGGCGAGCGTGTTCGGCGAGGACCTGCATCTCATCCGCCGGATCGAGGCCGATGTCGGCGGCAGCGAGATCCGGCTTTCGGACCGCGTCGTCA
The DNA here is from genome assembly GCF_055811115.1 of Mesorhizobium sp. WSM4832. Classification (NCBI taxonomy): domain Bacteria; kingdom Pseudomonadati; phylum Pseudomonadota; class Alphaproteobacteria; order Hyphomicrobiales; family Phyllobacteriaceae; genus Mesorhizobium; species Mesorhizobium sp. WSM4832. The sequence continues at coordinate 135,775 of NZ_JBVVQH010000010.1, forward strand.
ATCACGGCTTCCATCGCACGCCGCATATGTATTTCTACCACGTCAATGTCGGGCATCCGCTGCTGGACGAAGGCTCGCGCTATCTGGCGCCGATCCGCGACGTGGTCTGGGCCGCGCATGCCGGCGAGCGCTACGAAGCGCAGAAGGTCGGCTACCGCACCGTCCCTGGGCCGCAGATCGGCTTCAGCGAACAGGTCTGGCAGCATGAGCTTGGCGCCGACGCAAAGGGCGAAGTGCCGGTCGCCGTCGTCAACGACCGTCTCGGGCTTGGCTTCGAGGTCGTCACCCGCAAGGACCAGTTGCCTTGTTGCTACGAGTGGCAGAATTTCCAGGCCGGGCAATATGCGCTTGGCATCGAGCCCTCGACGCACCATGTGCTCGGCAATCTTGCCGCGCGCGAGCGTGGGGAGATGATCTGGCTGGAGCATGACGAAACCCGTACCTATGACGCGGTGTTCCGCATCCTCGACGGTGGGGAGGCGATCGCCGGCGCCGAAGACAGGATCGCGACCATCGCCCGTCAGCCCAAGCAGGATTATCCTCAGCCCTCGGGTAATTTCCCAAGACTGGCGGGCAGGCCATGAGCGTGACAATTATCCATAGCAAGCCCTCCGGCCGGCGGACCGGATTGCCGGCGCTGCGTGAGGATTGGAGGTCGATGTGACGATGGCAAAGAAGCGCGACTACAGCCTTGTCGGCGAAAGCACGCGCCGGGCGATCGAGACCGGACTTGCCTCGGCCGAGTGGTACCACACCGACGTGGCGCGCAAGACCATGAAGGAGTTGATGCAGCGCTCCGACGGGCCGGCGATCCGCGACACCATCATCTGGATTGCCGCGATCCTGGGCTCGGCGGCCGGCATCGTCTGGTTCTGGGGCAGCTGGTGGGTCGTCCCGTTCCTGTTCGTCTATGGCGTGCTCTATGGCTCGTCCAGCGACTCGCGCTGGCACGAATGTGGCCATGGCACGGCTTTCCGCACGCGCTGGATGAGCGATGTCGTCTATCACATCGCCTCGTTCATGCTGATGCGCAATCCGGTGCAGTGGCGCTGGAGCCATGCGCGCCACCACACCGATACCATCATCGTCGGCCGCGACGCCGAGATCGCGGTGATGCGGCCGCCGGACCTCATCAAGGCGGCGCTGGCCTTCACCGGTGTCCTCGATTTCCGCTATTCGCTGCCGACGCTGGTGCGCCAGGCCTTCGGCAAATTGTCGGACGACGAGAAGAGCTACGTCCCGGAGATGGAGCAGCACAAGGCGGTGATCGCGGCGCGCTGGCACATGGTCGTCTACGCCGCGACGATCGCTGTCGCGGTCGCGCTTGAATCATGGATACCGCTGGTGCTGATCGGCCTGCCGCGCCTCTACGGCACCTGGCACATGGTGCTGACCGGCCTCTTGCAGCATATCGGGCTCGCCGACAATGTCACCGATCACCGGTTGAACACGCGCACCGTCTACATGAACCCGATCAGCCGGTTCATCTACTGGAACATGAACTACCATGTGGAGCATCACATGTTCCCGATGGTGCCCTATCACGCCTTGCCGAAGCTGCATGAATTGATCAAGCACGACCTGCCGGAGCCGAACCCGTCGATGTGGCACGCCTATCGCGAGGTGTGGCCGGTGCTGCTCAGGCAGCTGAAATACGAGGACTATTATCTCAAGCGCGAATTGCCGCCGACGGCCAAGCCCTATCGCGGCGAGTTCCACGAGCTCGACCTAACGGCCGCGGCCGCCGAATAGGCGTCGCGGATCAATCCAGAGAGAGATGATGGCCGGAGAAGAAGATGGCGGAGTGGATCGAAGCATGCGCTGTCGACGATGTGGATGAGGAGGATGTGATCCGCTTCGACCATGGCGGCCGCACTTTCGCGATCTACCGCTCGCCGGACGACGAGTTCTTCGCCACCGACGGCTTCTGCACGCACGAACAAGCGCATCTCGCCGATGGGCTGGTGATGGACGACATCATCGAATGCCCCAAGCACAATGGCCGCTTCAACTACAAGACCGGCCAAGCCAAGGGCGCGCCTGTCTGCGTCAACCTCAAGACCTATCCGGTCAAGGTCGAGGCCGGTAAGGTGATGATCGATATCGGCTGAAAGCCGTCCGACAGACAAAACAGGGATTTGCCGATGAGCCGTAAGAGACCGACCGTTGCCGATCTGCGCGCCATGAAGAGCAAGCGGCAATTGACCATGCTGCGCGTGCTGACGCTGGAAGAGGCGGAGGCCGCCGAGCGGGCAGGGGTGGATATCGTCTCGGTGCCGCCGGAACTGGTGCTCAATCCGCAATATCGCGATGCGGCGCCCAGCCTCTTCACCATGCCGGGCGAGAACTTCTTCGAGATCGGCACGGCCGACGATTTCATCCGCTGGTCGTTCCGGCTCTACAAGGCCGGCGCCGACGCCGTCTATTGCAGCGCCGGCTACGCCACGATCAAGCGCATGGCCGACGATGCCATCCCGGTCATCGGCCATGTCGGCCTAATCCCCTCCCGCGCGACCTGGACTGGCGGCTTCAAGGCGGTCGGCAAGACCGCGGATGCCGCCATGCAGGTGTTCGAGGCGGTCAAGCAACTGGAGGCGGCCGGCGCCATTGGCGCCGAGATCGAGGTGGTTCCGGTGGAGGTGGCGAAAGCTATCTCCGAGCGTACCTCGCTGATCATGCTGTCGATGGGTGCGGGCACGGGCTGCGACGCGCAATATCTGTTTGCCGAGGATATTCTCGGCACCAATCGCGGGCACATGCCGCGCCATTCGAAAGTCTACCGCAACTTTGCCGCCGAATATGACCGGCTGCAACAAGAGCGCGTCGCGGCGTTTTCCGAATATGTCGCCGACGTCAACAGCGGCGCCTATCCGGAAGACAGGCATATCGTGCATATGGATCCGGACGAGCTCACCCTTTTCATGAGGAAGGTGGGCGGAAAGGTTTGAGGCGGCAGCGCTAGGGGTTAGGCCCTCCAAGAGCCGTCGGCGAGCGCGGCATAAAGCGCGTTGGCGTTGGCCCCAAGCGGCCTGTCTTCCTTGAGCGTCGCGACATGAGCGCGGACGGCCGCGTGGATTACCCCGGTCGCCGGCGCCAGCACCAGACCTTCGCGCAGGTCGATGGCCTGGGCCGCCGCCATCAACTCCAAGGCGACCAGGCGCCGCCACAGCGCGATCATCTCTGCGCATTTGGCGATAGCCAGCGGTGTCTGCGTGGCGTGATCTTCAACGCCCTCGGAAACCGGCAAGAAGTCGAGCATCACCGGATTGGCCTTGTGACGGATCGCGGCCAGGATCGCCGTCACCGTTTTCTGCAGCGGCACGAAGCCCGCGGAGGCGCCGCCGACCGGCGACAGATATTTGGGCAGGCCATTGCGGCCCGAGCCGGTTAGTTGGATGAAGCGGGCGGCGCAGGCTGCCGCGCACTGGGCGATCGCGAGGCCAAGCGTCTCAAAAGCAAGCGCCAGTGACGCGGTGTGGAAGTTGCCTGTCGACAGCACGAGCGCGTCCTCGGCAAGCACCAGCGGGTTGTCGGCGGCGGCGTTGAGTTCGATCTCGACCGCGAGTCTGGCATGGTCGATCGCCTGGATCAGCGCGCCGTGGATCGAGGGCATGCAGCGGATCGAGAGCGGATCCTGAATGGTGGTTGGCGCGGGTTCCTTGTCGCGAGCGAGCAACTCGCGCAGCGCCTTTGCGGCCAGCAGCTGGCATGCCGCGGGGCGCGAGACATGCAGGCGCGCGTCGAGAATGGTGCGGTTCGCGCCAAGCGCTTCCATGGTCAGCGCGCCGGCCTGTTGCTGCTGCTCCATTGTCGACAGCGCGTCCACAAGCGCCAGCGCGCCGGTGCCGGTGGAGACCGCCGAGGCGTTGATCAGCGACAGCCCGTCCTTTGGCGCCAGGCTGACCGGAGCAAGACGCGCCATCATCAGCGCCTTGGCAGAAGGCATGCGACGGCTCTGGTAATCGGCATCGCCTTCGCCGATCAGCGTGTGTGCGATCGGCGTCATCATCACGAGGTCGCCGGCGCCAATCGAGCCGAGCGACGGCATGACTGGATGAACGCCGGCATTGAGCGCCTCGACGAGCGCGGTGAAGACGTGCGGCGAGAGGCCGGAGCCGCCTGCCGAAAGCATGGCGACGCGGGCAAACATCGCCCCTCGTACGATCTGGATTGGCAGGGCTTCCCCTACAGCTGCCCCGCGTCCATCGAGTAGCTGGCGCTGGAAAGCGCCGACATCGCCTTCCACCGCTGTGCCGAGATTGGCGCCGAGACCGGTGTTCAGCCCATAGATCTGCTGCCCGCCCGCGGCCGCTTCATCGAGCACATTGCGCGCCTTGGCCAGGTGTTCCATGACGGTAGGCGTGACCTCGACCTTGACCGCATTGCGCGCAACGGCGGCCACATCTTCGATGCTGACGCCGGCGCCGGTGAGAACGAGCGGGCTCATGCGAAGCGCAGCCGCTGGCCGATGCCGTTTTCGCCGGCCTTGGCGAGCATGGCCTTGCCGAGCGCGATGTCGGACAGCGAGAGGCCGCGATGCCAGAACAGGATCGTCTCGCCATCGCTTTGCCGGCCGGCTTTGAGGCCGGCGGCGATCTGGCCGAGTTCGGCGTGCAATGTCGCCTCGCTCAGCCGTCCCGTCTCGACATGGGCGCGCAACGAGCCGAACTTGCCGCCCTTGCACTGACCCCAGTCGTCGACGACGATCTTCTGCATGATTTCGGTGAGCGACAACTCGACCGCGCTCATCGTGCCGTAAGGCACAACCAGCGCGCCGCGCTTGATCCATTCGGTCTTGAGCAGTGGCTGCGGTTCCGGCAGTCGCGAGGCCTCGACGACGATGTCCGCGCCTTCCACGCAGCTTTTCCAGTCGGCCACGGCCACCACCGGCTTGCCGAGGTCGGCGGCGAGCTTCGCGGCAAAGCGATCGCGGCTTTCCGGTCGGCGCGAATGGACGCGGATCTCGCCGAAGTCGAAAAGGTGGTCGAGCAGGCGCACGTTCCAGTAGGCGGTGCCGCGCGCGCCGATATGGCCGAGCACCTTCGAGTTCTTCTTCGCCAGATGCTTGGCGCCGATAGCGGTGACCGCGCCGGTGCGCATGTCGGTGATGACGGTGGCGTCAAGGATGGCGCGCGGCGTGCCGGTGCGCGGATCGAAAAGATTGAGGATGCCGAATTCCGACGGCAGGCCGTGCATGTAGTTGTCGACATAATCGCCGACGATCTTCACGCCGGCAGCCTCGAGTGGCGCCACATAGCCGCGCAGCACGTTGAAGTGGCCATGGAAGGAGGGGTCCGGTTCAAGATGGACGCGCGGCTCGATCACCGTTTGGCCGTTGCCCTGCGCGACGAGCCCGGCTTCGACGGCTTCGATGATCTCGGCGTCGGTCATGGCAAGCGCTTCGATGTCGAGAGCATTGAGGTAGTCGATATAGATGGGCTTCATGCATTTTCCTCGGCCATCCCGCGCTCATCCATAACAGGCGATCGGCCCGCACGGAAGTTTGTTGGATAAGCTCTGGACTGGATCGGGCTTATGCTGTTCAACCACCGCGTCATGACCAGCATCCCCGACAACGAGGCCGTGTCCCAGCCGGCAAATTCCGCGCGGCGCGTCGCGCTGATTGTCGCGGTCGCCTTCTTCATGCAGCTCCTTGATTCGACGATCATCTCGACATCGCTGCCGCAGATGGGTCAATCCTTCGGCGTACCGGCAGTGGCGATGAGCATCGGCATCACCGCCTATATGCTGACCATGGCGGTGTTCGTGCCGCTGTCGGCCTGGCTTGCCGACCGTTTTGGCGCGCGCAACATTTTCCTGGTCGCAATCGCGCTGTTCACGCTGGCCTCGATCGCCTGCGGCTTTTCGCAGAGCCTGATTGAGTTCGTTGCAGCCCGCATCGTGCAAGGGCTTGGCAGCGCGTTGATGACGCCGGTGGGCCGCATCCTGGTGCTGCGCAATGCCGAAAAGTCGGAACTGCTCAACGCCACCGCTCTGATCACCTGGCCGGCTTTGTTCGCCCCCGTGGTCGGGCCGGTGCTCGGCGGCTTCATCACCACCTATCTTTCCTGGCATTGGAACTTCTTCATCAACGTTCCGCTGGGGCTGGCGGGGCTTGCGCTGGTCGCGCGCTTCGTTCCGGGCGATCGCGATTCCGAGGCCAAGCCGCTGGACTGGCCGGGCTTTTTCCTCACCTCGCTCGGGCTTGCGGTGATGCTCTACGGGCTCGAACGCCTGGCGCATCCCGAGGACGGCTTGCTGCCGACGATAGGCTCCGTCGGCATTGGCATCGTGATCGGCTGGTTCGCCGTTCGCCACCTCTTGCAGGCCCGGCATCCGCTGCTCGATCTTTCGGCGTTCAAGGTACTGACCTTCGCGATCTCGACGCTTGCTGCGGGTACGGTCTTCCGCATCGCGATCAACGCCACGCCCTTCCTGCTGCCGCTGCTGTTCCAGATCGGCTTCGGTCTACGTCCAGTCGATGCCGGCCTATTGGTGCTGGCCTATTTCCTCGGCAATCTCGGCATGAAGACAGTGACGACACCGACGCTCAGGCGCTTCGGCTTCCGCACCGTTATGGTGGTGAACGGGACGATCGCATCGCTCGCGATCATGGCTTGCGGCGCGATCTCGCTGCAGACGCCGCTGGCGCTTACCGTCGCGCTGATGCTGGTCGCCGGCCTGTCGCGCTCGATGCAATTCACCGCGCTGAATACGCTTGCCTTCGCAGACATCGGCGCGCCGCAGCGCAGTTCGGCGGCGACGCTCTCCAGCATGTTGCAGCAGATATCGATGTTGTTCGGCGTGGCGATCGCTGCTGCTATCCTCAACCTGTCGCAGATCGTCAGGGGTGAGGCCATGCCCGACCTTGGCGACTTCAGAATCACTTTTGTCGCGATCGGCCTGGTCGGTCTCGTGGCGGCGATGCGTTTCCTGGTCTTGCCGGCCAATGCCGGAGCCGAGGTTTCGGGCCATTCGACGAACAATTGACGCCGAGCCGGACGCATTTTGCGGACGTAAATTGCGCCGGCCTCGCCGTCGTCGAGCAGGCTCTTGCGCTGACCACGCGATCGCTGCAACGGATTGCCAAAAGCCTAGGAGTTTCCGACTATTGCGCCAGTTTCGGCAATCGATGCGTCCACTTGTCCTTTAGCAGTACAAGCCTGGCTGTTGAACGCGGATTCATTTGACGAGCCTGTGTTGAGCCGATTAGCTTTCATCCGGGATGCAGGCCCGGCCAAAGGCCTGTGCGCAGGGGCGAAAGACACAAGCGATGAATGCGATCGGCTGGCCGAACTGGAGGCGCCTCAATCAGGAAGGCATCGTCTTTGCCATCGCCATCCTGCTGTTTGCCGCCGCAGCCATCGGCCTGCCGGGGTTTCTGACCGCCGACAATCTGGTGGCCATCGTCCGCTCGGTTTCCGTCCTGGGCATTCTCGCGCTCGGCATGGCCGTTGTCATCATCGGTCGCGGCATCGACCTGTCGGCCGTGGCGATCATGGCGATGTCGGTCGCCTGGTACCTGCAACTGCTCAACACCGGCACCTCGGACGGGCTCGCCTTTGGCTATGTGCTGGCGGGCGTTTTAGCCATCGGCCTGCTCAACGGCTTTCTCGTCGCCTATGCCGACGTGCCGGCGATCTTCGTCACTTTAGCCACCGGCTCCTTCGTGTTCGGCTACGTGCGATCGCAACTGATCACGCAGGATGCCGTACCGGTGCCTGGGGGTCACTGGGTCGAGCTGCTCGGCGGCGTCCGCTTCCTCGATATTCCGGTCGAGGTGTTCGTCTTCGCCGGACTTGCCTTCCTGTTCTTCCTGTTCCTGCGCTACACCAAATGGGGTCGCTTCATCTATTTCGCCGGCGACAATCCGGTCGCCGCCCGCAACATCGGCGTTCCGGTGCGGCCCATGCTGGTGCTGCGCTATATACTGTCGGCTTTCGTGGCCCTGATCGCGGGTCTGCTGACCGCGGCCAGCCTGCATTCGATCAACACGCGCATCGTCAACTCGACGCTGCTCTACGATATCGTGCTGGTGGCGGTGATCGGCGGCATCGGGCTGTCGGGCGGCAGGGGCGGGGTGCGCAACGTGCTGGTCGGGGCGGCGCTGATCGGCATCCTGCTCAACGCCATGACCATCATCGACATACCGCTGCTCTACCAGAACCTGATCAAGGCGGCGATCCTGCTCGGCGCCATCATCGTCGACGGCATCATCAACCCACGCGACGAACAGACCGCACAGCAAGGCGACATTTAGAGCAGATGGGCCAGCCCATCTTGCTCTCGGGTACCCGGGGTGATCGCGACGATCGGCCGGCAATGAAAACCGAACCAGAGGATGTGACATGAAACTATTGAGGACATTGATGGCGGCGGCCACGGCGCTCGCCGTTACCGCCTTCGCGGCGCCGAGCTTCGCCGCCGACGATCCGGGTCCCGCTGCCTATGCCAAGTCGCTCAACGGAAAGCGCGTCATGCTGGTGCCGCTGGCGATGGGCTTCGACCTGGCGCAGGGCTGGGCGCATTACCTGAAGAAGGAAGTCGAAGCCTGGGGCGGCACTTTCGAGACCCGTGATCCGAACTGGGTCGTCGATGCCGGCGCGCAGGCGATCACCGACGCCATCGCTTCCGACACCAGGCCCGACGTGCTGATCATCCATGCGCCCGACCTCAACTCCTATTCGAAACTGATGAAGAAGGCGCAGGCCGCCGGCACCTATGTGCTGCTCGTCGACAATCCCGCCAACTTCCCGGCCGACGCCTTTGTCGGCAGCGACTGGGACAAGCTCGGCCAGCTCGAGGCCGAAGCGGCGATCAAGGGCTGCGGCGAGAATTCGTCGAAGAAGATCGGACTGGTGCAGGGCGACCAGGCGAACTCGTCCAGCCTCTACCAATATGCCGGCATCATGAAGGTGCTGGAGAAGCATCCCGACTTCCAGGTCGTCGCCAAGCCGGATTCCAACTGGGACGCGACGACGTCGCGCAATGTGACGACGACGATGCTGCAGCAGCACCCGGACATCTGCTCGATCATCGACTTCTGGGACGGCGACGCCACCGGCGCCTCGGCCGCGATCCGCGACGCCAAGCTCGATGGCAAGGTGTTCCTGGTCACCACCGGCGGCGGCGAAAAGGCGGCCGATTGCGACAAGCTTCAGGATGGCACCTACGGCGCCGTGGTGATGACCGACCTTGCCCGCCAGTCGGGCGACATGAACGCCATCATCAAGTTCCTGCTGCAGAGCGGGCAGCCAGCCGGCACCTCGCACACCTATATCTACACGCTGGAGAAGGCGACGACCAAGGCGGACCTCAAGCCCGACAGCTGCTGGGACCTGAAGGCGCTGCAGGCGGAAGCGGCGGCGAAGTAAGACGCACGCGACTGATATCGACGAGGTGGCCGGATTGTTCCGGCCGCCTCTTTCTCTTGAATGACAGCAGCAGCCGATGACTTTTCGCGAACGCCTCCAGGCCTGGCGCTACAATCTCGTGCCCGATCATCTGGTCGGCGAGATCCTGACCAAGCGCTGGACCGACAACGCCATACCCTTCCTGGCGTTGGTGGCGACGCTTGGCGTGTTCGGCTCGATCATTCCGGGCTTCTTCAAGCTCACCTCGCTGCAGGAATCGACGCGGCAGCTCGGCGAATTCTCTCTTGTCGTCATCGGGATGACCGTGGTGATGCTGGGCGGCGGCATCGATCTTTCGGTCGGCTCGATCTTCGCGCTGTCCTGCTTTTCCGCCGTCTATGTCTTCTTCATCCTCGAACAGTCGGTATGGCTGGCGCTGGCTGCGGCGCTGGCTACAGGGCTCGTCTTCGGCGCCATCAATGGTTACCTCGTCGGTTATCTGAGGCTGCGCGCCTTTCTCACCACGCTGGTCACCTTCATCTTCGGACGGGCGCTGTTCGACATCCTCGTCACCACCTATGCCGCCGACGTGCAGCTTTCCCAGGCCAGCTCCGATGTGCTCGACTTCATCGGCGACGGTACTTTCTGGGGCCTGTCGGTCTCGGTCTGGCTGGCCATTATCCTCGCCATCGTCACGCACATCGCGTTGACGCGATCGCGCCCCGGCTGGCACGTGCTGGCGGTCGGCGGTTCCCGGCGCTCGGCGCACAATGCCGGCATCCGGGTGCGCCGCACGGTGTTCATGACCTATGTCTTCTCCGGCTTCTGCGCCTCGATCGGCGGTTTCCTCATTGCCTGCCGCTTAAGCGGCGCAGGGCCGGGGACCGGGCTTAATCTGGAGATCATGGCGCTAACGGCGGCGGTGGTCGGCGGCGTCAGCCTCGGCGGCGGGCGTGGCTCGGTGATCAAGGGGCTGATGGGCGCCATTATCGTCTTGACCATGACCAACGGGCTGATCCGGCTGGGCTACGGCACCGGAACCAACCAGATGGTGCTCGGCATCATGCTGGCGGTCGCCGTCACCGTCGACATCCGCTGGCTGAAGAACCGCCACAAGGTGTTGAACGAAGTCTATGTCGCGCCGGTCTATCTCAAGATGGGCGAGACGCAGTCGGCCGCGCCCGGTTCCGGCCCACCCTACGAGCTCGACAACCGGCTGTCGGCCGCGGACCATATCGGGCTCGGCGAGCTCGAAGGGCCCGAGGACGTCATCCTCGACCGCGACGACCATCTCTATTGCGGCACCCGCCATGGTGAGATCGTCCGCTTCTTCGCGCCGGACTATGTCAAGTCGGAAGTGTTCGCGCATATCGGCGGCTTTCCGCTGGGCCTCGCTTTCGACCGGGACGGTAACCTCATCAGCTGCGTCGGCGCCATGGGGCTCTATTCCGTCTCGCCGGACCGGGAGGTGAAGCGCCTGTCGGCCGAGACGTCGCGCTCCTGGACCTCGGTCGTCGACGATGCAAGGCTGCGCGACCCCAATGACTGCGACATCGCGCCGGACGGCCGTATCTATTTCACGGATTCAACGAAGCGCTACGACGCCCACGATTGGGCGCTGGACTCGATCGAGAACCGCGCGACGGGCCGCCTGCTGGTCTATGATCCGAAGGACGGATCGACGAAGACATTGCTCGACGGCTACCGCTACACCAACGGCGTGTGCATGGCGCATGACGGCAAGTCGCTGTTCTTCGCCGAAAGCTGGGCCTGCCGCGTGCATCGCTACTGGCTGGAAGGGCCGAAGGCCGGCACCGCCGAATGCGTCATCCGCGACATGCCTGGTTACCCCGACAACATCAACCGGGCTTCCGACGGCAATTACTGGATGGCGTGGCTCGGCATGCGCACGCCGAGCTTCGACCTGTCGCTGCGCCATCCCGATATGCGCAAGCGCATGACGCGGCGCCTGCCGCAGGACGAGTGGCTGTTTCCCAACATCAACACCGGCGGCGTGGTGAAATTCAACGAGAAGGGCGGCATCGTCGAGGCGATGGGCGATCTCTCGGGCGATGCGCATCCGATGGTGACCTCTATGCGCGAGCACAAGGGATATCTGTTCGTCGGCGGCATCCTCAACAACCGCGTCGGCCGCTACAAGATTTCCGGCGCCGATCCGAACTGGACCAGCCCGGCTTCCTATTGGGGAGGCAAGCCATGATCCTCGATCCGATCCTGGATGTCTTTCGCGGCAAGGCGGTGACCATCCCGCCGCTCGACGGCGCATTCCGTCCCAACACCCGATTGGACGACGCGCCGGCCTTCGCCGAACTGAGCGAGCCGGACAATCTGCTGCCGACCGCCGGCCGGTTGTTTGTTTCCAGCGGCAACGCCGTCTTTGCGCTAGCGGCCGGTTCCAAGCCCGTCGTGGTCGAGACATTTGCGTCCACCGTCACCGCGCTCGCGCTGTCGTCATCGGACGAACTGACGGTCGGGCTGGAAAGCGGCAAGCTGCTCATCGCCGGCAAGGAGATTTCGCTGCCGGCCGAAATACGTTGCATCACCGCACTCGCCTATGCCGATGACGGCACGCTGTGGCTGGCCAACGGCTCGGCGCAGCACCTGCCGTCGCAATGGGCGGTCGACCTGATGACGAAAGGTGCTTCCGGCTCGCTGTGGAAACGGGGCCCGGAAAGCAGTGATTTCCGCAAAGCGGCCGATGGCATCGCCTTCCCATACGGTCTCCATCCCGCCGGCAGCGATGTGCTGGTCAGTGAAAGCTGGCGGCATCAGCTCGTGCGTTTCGATGGTGCGACTGGCAACCGCTCTACCGTGCTGACGCATCTGCCCGGCTATCCCGCGCGGCTGTCGCCGGCCGGCGACGGTGGCGCGTGGCTGACCCTGTTTGCGCCGCGCAACCGGCTGATCGAGTTCGTGCTGCAGGAAACGCATTATCGCCGAGACATGATCGACCAGGTGCCGCCGGCCTACTGGATCGCGCCGGCGCTGGCCTCGAACCGCAGTTTCCTGGAGCCGCTGCAGTGCGGTGGCATCCGCACCATGGGCATCCACAAGCCGTGGTCGCCAAGCCGCTCCTACGGTCTGGTGGTCAGGCTAGACAAGACCATGCAGCCGCAATTCAGCCTGCACAGCCGCGCCAACGGCACGCGCCACGGCATCTGCAGCGTGGCGGAGCAGGACGGCCGGCTGTTCGTCGCCTCGAAGGGCGGTGGCTGCGTGCTTTCCGTCGATCTCGCTTCGGGAGGTTTCTGATGGAACCGATCGTCAGTCTAGAAAACGTCACCAAAAACTATCGCGGCGTGCCCGCGGTGAAGAATGTCAGCTTCGAACTGCGGAAAGGCGAGATCCACGCGCTGCTCGGCGAGAACGGCGCCGGCAAGTCGACGCTGACCAAGATCATCGCCGGCGTCGTCGACGCGACCTCCGGCAAGATGTTCCACAAGGGCGTCGAAACGGCATACGCCTCGCCGCATGCCGCGTTGGAAGCCGGCATCGCCATGGTGTTCCAGGAGACCAGCCTGGTGCCGTCGATGACGGTGGCGCAGAACCTTTATCTCGGCACCGAGAAGTTCCTCAACCGGCTGCGCGGCACCTACATCTCGGCGCAGCAGTTCCTCCAGTCGCTGAACTTTCCGGTCGATCCGAACGCGATGGTGGCCACGCTGGGCGCCGCCAAGCGGCAGATGGTGGAGATCGCGCGCGCCGTCCACCATAATGCCGAGATCATCATCTTCGACGAACCGACGGCAACGCTGACGCCGGAGGAGAAACGCCATTTCTTCGCGCTGATCCGCCGGCTGAAGGCGCGTGGCGTGTCGATCGTCTTCATCAGCCACGCGCTGGAAGAGGCGCTGATGATTGCCGACCGCATCACCATCCTGCGCGACGGCGAACTGGTGATCACCGACGACACTTCGGCCTTCGACCGCGACAGGATCATCGCCGCCATGGTCGGGCGCTCGCTGTCGGGGCAGATCTACCGCCAGCGCGACGAGGCGAAGCTGCGCAGGGCCGGCAAGAAAGTGCTCTCGGTGCAGGACATCTCGATGAGCAACATCGTGCGCAACAATTCCTTCTCGATCTTCGAGGGCCAGATCACCGGCGTGTTCGGGTTGATCGGTTCCGGCCGCACCGAGACATTCAAGATCGTGTCAGGCATCTATAAGCGCGATTTTTTGCGCGGCGGCGCAATCGAGCTCGACGACAAGCCGGTGCGCTATCTCGTGCCGAGCGAGGCGGTGGCCGACGGCATCGTCTACGTCACCGAGGATCGCAAGAGCGAGGGCATTTTCGAGACGATGGGTATTGCCGAGAACCTGTTCGGCGGGCTGCTCGCCGCGGGGCGCGAGAAGGCCTGGGTGATCAACCAGCAGGAGATGCGGCAGCTCTCGGCCGAATGGACGAAGACGCTCAACATCAAGGCGATCAACGACAATGCGCGCGTGGTCGAGCTTTCCGGCGGCAACCAGCAGAAAGTGGTCATCGGCAAGGGGCTGGTGCAGCAGCCGCGCATCGTCATCTTCGACGAGCCGACGCGCGGCGTCGATGTCGGCGCCATCGCCGAGATCCACCAGATCATCAACCGGCTGGCCGACGAGGGGCTCGCCGTCGTCGTCATCTCATCCTACCTGCCGGAGATCATGAACCTTTCCGACCGCATCCTGGTGTGCCGGCAAGGCCGCATCGTCGAGGAATTCTCGCCGGCGGAGGCGACGGAGGAAAAGATCATGTACGCGGCGGTTCACTAGGTGGCGGGGAAGGATGAATGATCGCACCACTGGATTGAACACCGTGGAAATTAGCCGAGCCGTCCGTCCTTCGTCATCCACGGGCGGAGCAAGGAGCGAAGCGACGCGCGCAGACCCGAGGATCCATTCCGTGACTTTTGGGCGCCGCTGCGGTTCAGAATTCTGCTCCGCTGCACTCCTCGAGCGAGCTCACGGCATGGATTCTAGGGTCTGCGCGCGTCGCTTCGCTCCTTGCTCCGCCCTAGAATGACGAGGCTGAGGTGCTTCGGCCAACCTCCGCGGCAGTGCGCTGTTCCGAGCCAAAAACTGAATCAGATGAGCCGGTTAGCCATCTACGCGCAACACTTGATTCAACGACCTAGCCCATCCAAAACGAAAGGACCACGCCATGGCGACCACAAAGCTTCTTACCGACGCCGAGGTCGAGAAGATCCCGGCGGTGAAGGCCGTGTTCGACGATATCAGGGCGACGCGCAAATCCGATTTCGTCAACAATTTCTGGCGCGGGCTGGCCAATGATCCCGTATCGCTGAAGCGGGTGTGGGAGCAGCTCAAGGCGGTGATGGTCGCCGATAGCGTCATCGATCCGCTGACCAAGGAGATGATCTACATCGCCGTATCGACCGCCAATGGCTGCTCCTACTGCGTCCACTCGCACACCGCGGCAGCGCGAGCCAAGGGCATGACAGATGAGCAGCATGGCGAGTTGGTGTCGATCATCGGGCTGGCCGGCCAGACCAACCATCTGGTGACGGCGATGCAGATTCCGCTCGATCCGCAGTTCGAGGTGAAGTGAATTCTTCCCTTCTCCCGCAGGGGGAGAAGGGGACGTCGGCGCTATACCGGCCGGTAAACCTTCTCGGCCGTGTTCCAGAAGATATCCGCCTCGGCTTCCGCTCCGTGGCGGGCGACCGCCGCGCGGTGCGCCTTGATCAGTTCGCTATGGCTGGTCCACAGCTTCTCGATCGGAAAGTTCGAGCCGAACATCAGCCGGTCGCTGCCGAGGATGTCGATGGCGTTGTCGACGATGTAGGCGATGAGGTCGGGGTCGTTGCGATGCACGAAGGTGCCGAGCCCCGACAGCTTGGCGTAGAAATTGGGCGCTGCTGAAAGCGTCCGCAAGCCGGCTTTCCAGGCTTCGGCGGTTTCCGGCTCCATACCGGTCAGCATACCGGCGTGAGTGAGGATGAAATTCGTCTCAGGGTTCTCGCCGACCAGCGTCAGTCCATCCTTCATCTGTGCAGGAAAGAGCTGCAGGTCGAAGGAGAGGCCGTAATCCTTCAGGCGCGCCACGTTTTTCCGCACCATGGGATCGATGACCTGGTCGGGCGAGGCGGCGAAGCGGAAGGCGGGCGTCTCGTGCCAGTGGAGCTGCATGCGCACGCCGCGCAGCAGCTTGTATTTGATCAGCCGGTCGATCTGCGGGCGGACGTCGTCGACCGTCATGTCGGCATAGCCGACGATGGCGTGCGGCCAGCCGGTCTCGTCCGCGGTCTTCTGCAGGAAGGCGACCTCCTTCTCGAAATCCTCCTTGGCCCAGTTGGTCTGGACATAGACGGCCTTCTCGACGCCCGAGCCTTGCTGGTCTTCGAGGAATTCCGTGATCGGATAATCGCGGCGGATCGGCTCGTAGGGGCCGAAGATGCGCGGCACCATCGGCCCGACCAGCCAGGGTTGATCCTGCTGGCGCCAGATGTGGAAATGCGCGTCGATGGCCTTCTGCATCACGATACCCTTTTCCAGATGGTTTTTGCCGCCGGAGCAGGGCGGGCGAGCGCCAATATGAAATCGGTGAGGCTCTTCAGCGACGAGCCGTCGACCAAGTCGTCGAGCGCCGGCAGGATGGCGCGAAGCGCTGCGGTCGCCGGGTGGAAGCGTGGATCGCCAGCGAGCGGCGTCGCCAGCGAGAGCCGGAAGGCGCGGGCGCTCAGGCGACGCATCGCCGTTTCGAGATCGGAATGACCGCCTCGCTCCAGCGCGTCCGATAGGATCACAACGCAGGCGCCGCGTGCAAAGGCCGAGAAGCGCGGCACCGAAAGGAAGGCAAGCAGCGTCGGCCCCATGCGGGTGCCGCCGTCCCAATCGTCGACCTGGGCCGCGGCACGGGCGAGCGCCTGCTCGCGGTCGCGGACGCGCAGCGCCGACGTGATGCGGGTGAGCCGCGTGCCGAAGGTGAACACTTCGGCACGGTCCGCGCCTTGCACCGCCGCATGCGCCAGCTTCAGGTAATCGGCCGTATGCAGCTTCATCGAGCCGGAGACGTCGATGAGCAGGAGCAGTTTTCGCGATACGGTTTGCCGGCGCCGCAGCAGCGGCGCCGGGATATCGCCATCGGCGCTGACGATTTCGCTCAGCGAGCGGCGGAGGTCGAGCGTGCCGCGAGAGCGGGTGCGGGTGGTGCGGAAAGAATGGCGCGCGGGCAGGGCGGACGCAAGCTTTCGGCGGAACGGGCCAAGGCCATCGGCGTCGCGCTGGAAATCGCGGTTGCTCAGTTGCTCAAGCGCCGAGAACAGTTCGCCGCCTTTCTCCCGGCGAGCAATCTGTTTTTCCTCCTCGCGCGTGCCTCGATCGTCTTTGACGCGGGTTTCATCGTCTTCTTCGCCTTCGATCGAAGGCTTGGCGTCGCCGTGGAAATAGAAGCGGAAATGAGCCTCGAATTCGCCTCGGCGATCGGGTGAGGGCGCGAGTATTGCAAGCGCTGCCTCGCGAATGTCGTTCATCGAGCGGGGGCCGAGCAGAGTGACGGCCAGCATGAAGGCGGTCACCTGTTCGGGCGCAATGGCGAAGGCGTGACAGCGCAGCAATCTGGCGAAGCCGAGAAAGGGCGCCGCGGAGCGGGGTAAGCTTTCCTCGCCCCGTTTACGGGGAGAGGATGCCGGCAGGCAGGTGAGGGGCTGCGCCGACTTCTGCCCAGTATGACGCAGCCCCTCATCCGCCCCTTCGGGGCACCTTCTCCCCGTAAACGGGGCGAAGGGGTTGTCGAGGTCGCCCATCACCCCAGCGCCTCCTCGACAATCCTCCCCAGTTCCGGCGCAATCGCTGACAAATCCTCCTCGTCCTTGATCAGCACGCCGATGGCGCGGCGGAAGGCTTGCGGCCATGGGCTGCCGCCTTTTTCGAGGATGGTTGCGGCATTGGCCCATTCGACCGCTTCGGCGATGCCCGGCGGCTTGGCCAGAGGCCTCGCGCGGATCTGCTGCACGGCATTCGCCACCGCGCGCGCGGTGGCCTCGGCGACATCACCCGCGCGCAGCATGATGATCTCGGCCTCGCGGGCGGCGTCGGGATAGCCGATCCAGTGATAGACGCAGCGTCGTCTAAGCGCTTCGGCAAGCTCGCGGGTGCGATTCGAGGTCAGGATGACGATGGGCTGCGTTGCGGCGCGGATGGTGCCGCGCTCCGGAATGCTGATCTGGAAGTCGGAGAGGAATTCCAGAAGCAGCGCCTCGAACTCGTGATCCGAGCGGTCGATCTCATCGACCAGGAGCACGCGCCGTTCGGGCGCACGCAGCACTTGCAGCAGCGGCCGGGCGATCAGGAAGCGGTCGTCATAGATGTCGATCTCGTGCTCGCCGGCATGGCGGATGGCGAGCAGCTGGCGCTGGTAGTTCCACTCGTACAGCGCATGCCCGGCGTCGATGCCTTCATAGCATTGCAAGCGCACCAACTCGCGTCCAAGCAGTTCGGCGACCGCCTTCGCCGCTTCCGTCTTGCCGACGCCCGGCGCGCCTTCGAGCAGCAGTGGCTTGCCCAATCGGATCGCGAGGAAGATCGCGGTGGCGAGACTGTCGTCGGCCAGATAGCGCGACGCGGCAAGGCGCGCGGCGACCGTCTCCGGGGAGGCGGCGACATCTGTTGCATCGGCGCAGGCCATCTTCCCGCTCAGCCCGCGGCCTGCGCCTTCAGCGCGCGCAGGATGCGCTCGGGCGTGATCGGCAGCGTGTCGATGCGCACGCCGACGGCATCGAAGACAGCGTTGGCAACAGCGGGGATCTGCGGGTTGGCGCACATCTCGCCCGGGCCTTTGGCGCCGAAGGGGCCGTCGGCCGAGGGGCGCTCCAGCACGATGATCTCGGTCTCGGCCAAATCGCCGGGGCCTGGCATCAGATACTGGTTGAAGTCGGTGCCGCCATGATCGCGGTTCGGGTAATAGGGCTCGGTCGTCTCGTAGAGCGCGTGGCTGATGCCCATCCAGGAGCCGCCGACCAGCTGCTGCTCGACCATCTTCGGATTGAGCGCGCGGCCGATCTCGAAGACATTCTTCACAGTAAGCACCGTCACTTCGCCGGTCTCGTCGTCGACCTCGACCTCGGCCACCGTGCAGGCATGGGCATAGCAGGTGGACGGCTTCATCGCGCCGGTCTCCTTCTCGGGATAGGAGCGCGGGATCAGGAACATGCCGCGCCCGGAAATCGAGCGGCCGCGCTTGAAATGTGCCGACAGCGCGACATCGAAGATCGAGATCGATTTCTGCGGCGCGCCCTTCACCTGTATGTTGCCCTGGCCGTCGGTCTCGAGGTCGGAAGCATTCACCTCCAGCTCCTCGGCAGCCACTTCCAGCATCACCTGGCGGGCTTCCTTGGCCGCCTGGATGACGGCATTGCCGGCGCGGTGGGTGCCGCGCGAGGCGAAGGTGCCCATGCAATGCGGGCCGGTGTCGGTATCGGCGGTGTCGACGATGACACGGTCGGTCGGCACGCCGATCGTCTCGGCGCAGATCTGCGCCATGATCTGCTTCATGCCTTGGCCAAGATCGACACTGGAGAGCGTCACCATGAAATTGCCGGTCGGCGTCGAATGAACCAGCGCCTGTGTCGGATCGCCACCGAGATTCATCCCGGTCGGATAGTTGATCGCGGCGACGCCGCGTCCACGCCGGATCGCCATCTCAGGCTTCCTTCCTGTAGGAGGACATCGCCATGTATTTCTCCGCCACCGGCCAGTCGGCGGCGCGCGAGGCTTCCTGCATGCATTCGATCAGCGCCGCGCCCTCGGTCGGCTGGCGATGCGCCTTCATGTCGCCGTCGCGATAGGCGTTGATGAAGCGGAACTCGAGCGGATCCATGCCGATCAGCCGCGCCAGCTTGTCCATCTGCACTTCCAGCGCGAAGTCGCCGATGGTGACGCCGAAGCCGCGCATGGCGGAGGAGGGGGTGCGGTTGGTGTAGACGCAGTAAGTGTCGATCCAGACATTGGGGATCGTGTAGGGCCCGGGATAGTGAGCCGCGCCCTTCTGCGCGCCGTAGGGCGAGTGGCGCGAGTAGGCGCCGGCATCGGTGTAGCCCGTGACCTTGCGCGCGACGATGCGGCCGTCCTTCATCACGCCGTCCTTGATGACGACCTTTTCGGCCGCGCGGGGTGACGAAATCTGCATCTCCTCCTCGCGGCTGTAGATAAAACAGACCGGGCGTCCGGTTAGCTTGGCAGCGAGGATGGCGATCGGCTCGACGATGACGTCGACCTTGCCGCCGAAGCCGCCACCGACGGTACCGCCGACGAAATGCAGCTTCGAGCCCGGCATCTGCAGGATGATCGAGGCGTTGTCGAGCGTGAAGAACATCGCCTGCGTGTTGGTGTAGCAAGTGAAGCGGTCGTTGCTCTCGGCCACCACCACGCAACCGGTGGTCTCGGTCGGCGCGTGCTCGATGGGCGAGGACTGGTAGCTCTGTTCGAGGATGTGATCGGCGCCGGCAAAGCCTGCCTCGACATCGCCGAAGCGCACCTTGCGGCATTCACCGCTGTCGTAGAGGTAGTAGTTCTGGCCGTGATATTCGTTGACCAGAGGCGCGCCGGGTTTCAGCGCCTCCTCCATGTCGAAGACGGCCGGCAGCACCTCATAGTCGACCTTGACCTTGGCTGCGGCTTCCTGCGCCGCGCGCTCGGTCTCGGCCAATACGGCCACCACGGCCTCGCCCTTCCAGCGCACCTTGCCGTCGGCAAGCACTGTCTCGTCTTCCGGCCCGATCTGGATCAGGATCAGGATGGTGTAGACGTTGTGCGGCACGTCCTTGGCGGTCAGCACCTTAACCACGCCCGGATGCTTTTCCGCCTCCGACGTGTCGATCGAGCGGATGCGGGCGTGGTGGTGCGGGCTGCGCACCATCTTCAGATGAAGCATGCCGGGGAAATTGCGGTCGGCGAAATAGGCGGTCTTGCCGGTGACATGTCCCGGCGAATCGAGCCGCGGCCGCGGCTGGCCGATCTCGTGGAGACCGTCCTTGCGGACATCGGCGAAGTAATCCTTGCGCAGTTCCATGGCTCGGTCCCCCTCAGGCGGCGTTCTGCGAGTTGGCGCGCGCGGCGATCAGCACCGCCTGGATGATCGGCTCATAGCCGGTACAGCGGCAGATGTTGCCGGACAGCGCCTCGACCACCTCCTCGCGGCTGGGGTTCGGCGTGCGGTCGAACAGAACCTTGGCGGCCATGATCATGCCCGGCGTGCAGAAGCCGCATTGCGTGGCGAAGGCATCGAGGAAGGCGCGCTGCAGTGGGTGCAGCACGCCGCCTTCGGCGAGGCCGGCGGTGGTTTTGATATCGGCGCCGTTGCAAGTCTCGGCCAATGTCAGGCATGAGAGCCGCAACTCGCCGTCAATGACGACCGAGCAGGCGCCGCAGGTGCCCTGGTGGCAGCCGCCCTTCGGCGAGGTGTCGCCGATCTTGTCGCGCAGCGCGTTGAGCAGCGTCGTGCCGCTTTCGACGAATTCGGCTTTCTCCGAGCCGTTGAGCATGAATTGAACCGGGACCTTCGCCATTCTTCCTCCCTTGCGCGCCTGCCCGGACCGGCCGGACAGACGCGCGTCCCCCAACGGGTTCTAATTCGACAACAGCCGCCCGAGATGCACCGGTAGGACCTCGGCGCGATACCAGGCGCTGGCGATCGGGTCGGTGATCGGCGTGATGCCTTGGCCCGCGGCGGCGAGCGCCGGCGCGATTTCCTGCGGCGTGAGCTTGCAACCGAGCAGCGCCTTCTCGGTGGCTAAAGCGCATATCGGCCGGTCGGCCATGCAGCCCAGCGCGATCCGCGCCGACGTCACCGTGCCGTCGGCCGTGCGCTGCAGGAGTGCGGCGATGCTTAGCACCGACACACCCTTCGGCTTGAGGCGCGACACTTTCAGGAAGCGGAAGCTCTCCATGCTGGGCAACGAAAAGCCGACAGCGGTGACGATGACGCGACTGGTGTCGCGGCCGGTCAGGAAGGTCTCGATCGGCATTTCGCCGTCTTCGGTGAATATGGCGGCGTCCAGCGCCAGAAGCGCCACGGCGAAATCGCCGTAAGGGGCAGGGGCGAACAGGTTGCCGCCGACGGTCGCCATGTTGCGGATCGCCGGTCCACCGACGGCGCGCGCGGCCGGCGCGAGCGCGGCAAGCTCGGGATGGCGGGCAATTGCCGCCATGGTGGCGGACGCGCCGAGCCGGACCTTGCCGCCGGCAACCGTGATCCGCGAAAGGCCGGGATCGGTGACGCGGACCAGGTTGGAGACGGAAACGTCGCCTTCATTGGCCGCGCGCACCACCAGCGTGCCGCCGCCGAGATAGCGCGAGCCGGCCGCCTGCAAGGCTGCACTGGCGTCTTTCACGGTCGAGAAGGTCTGCAGCGCAAGCGACATGGCGCGCTCCCCGATTTAGCTATTGCCGGCGAAATGGCTCTTCAGGGCATTGAAGCCGCCCTGGAAGACATTGGCGCCCATGCCCTCGGCCAGTTTGTCGGCTTCCTCTGGCGCAGCGTCGAAGCTTGCGCTCCATTCGGCGTAGGTGCGGTTGCCGTCGGTGACGCGCCGCAACTGCAGCGTCGCCTTGTGGTTGGTCAGCGGCTGCGGCGTTTCCAGGATCGAGTAGCTGACCAGGAAATTCTCATCCGAGAAGTCGAGCAGTTTTTCGCGCAACCGCGCGCCGCTGGCCAACTGGAAATTGCGCACGCAGCCGATCGTGATGGCGACCTTGCCGTCCTCGATGTGGCTTTCCACCATGCGTGGATGCCAGCTTGGCAGGCCGTTGAAGTCGCGGATGCGCGCCCAGACCTGCTCGACCGGCGCGTCGATGACGCTGGAAATGGTGACTTTCGCCATAGACTGATTCCCTTGCAAAGATCAGGGAAGGTTAGGGCGGCCGATGAGCCGGCGCTTATCAATGCGTCTTGAGCGCATATCAACCAGTCGGAAAAACAGGCGCGTCGATATTCAGGTGATGCCGGCCTGCAAATGACGGCTTCCTGCGCTTCCGGCCTTCGCCGGCCGAAGCCCTCATAAGTGGCGTGGTAGTTAAATTATGGCTACGGCCGGCGTAGGCCGGTTCTCGGAACCATCTGTTTGGTCGCTTCGCGCCCGTCTCCGACTCCGGCTCGGCCTGACCTGGATCTCAACGCGCCTTAGGCCATCGCCCGAGCGGCCTCGCGGTAGAGCGTCGGCGGCACGCCGACATGGTCGCGGAAGAAGCGCGAGAAATTGCCCTGGGTGGTGAAGCCGAGATTGCAGGCGACCGAGATCAGCGGTGCCTCCGACCACTGCAGCTGGCGCACGGCCTCCTCCATGCGCAGCGTGTTCCAGTAGACATTCGGGGTCAGGTTGGTCTGTTCCTTGAAGAGCGCGAAGAAATGCGGCCGGGACAGGCCGACCGAACGGGCGACGTCATCGAAGGAAATGCGCTCGCAGACATTGGCCTTCATCAGCTGGATCGCCTTGCGGACGCGGAAATCGAGCATCGTGTTGATGCGCGCGCGGACTATCTGCGGCGCCGAAGCATCGGCGGCGTCGAGCATCGAGTCGATGAAACGCTCGATCTCGTAGTTGGCGACGTCGTCGATGCTCTCATTGTCGGTGAAGTGATCGAGCAGGTTCGCCGCCGCCTGGTGCAGCCAGGGCTCCAGCGTGATCGCGGCTTGCGTGAACAGCGGCGCCGAAGACGGCAGGTCGCGGCGCCGGCGCGCCCAATCGGGATCGATGTAGAAGGCGAGGAACAGGCCGGGCCTGCCGTCGCGGGAAAGGGCGTGGCTGTGCGGCTGGAAGGAATTGATGCCGGCCGCGGTGCCCGGTCCAAGCCGCACCGTCTCGCGGCCGATGGTCATTTCCCCTGCCGTGCCTTCCAGCCAGATGATGAGATGCGCCTCGCCATGGGCATGGGTGACGAAGTCGTTGGCGACGTTCAGCACGGAAACATGTCCGAACCGGCCCCAATAGAGCCTGATCGCGTCCGTCATGGGTATCGTTCCTCCCGCAGGCGACTGGCCTCCCTTCGCCTGCGGGAGGATAGTGCGGCCGGGGTGCGGCTGCGTCAAGGCAGGTAGAGGCGGCGGAACCCGTGCCGTACAGGTCCGAACGGTTTTTCAGACTGAGCGATAGGGGCGTCCCCTTCTCCACGAGGGGAGAAGGGAAGTGCACTCAGTCACTGCGCCTAAAGTTGCGGATGCGGTCGAACAGCACCGCTAGGATGATCGCGCCGCCGATGAAAGTGCCTTGCCAGAAGGCGTTGATGCCAAGCAGGCCAAGGCTGTTGCGGATGACTTCTATAAGGGCGGCGCCGACGATGGCGCCGAGCGCGGTGCCGACGCCGCCGGCGAGATTGGCGCCGCCGATGACGGTGGCGGCGATGACCTGCAGCTCCATGCCGGTGCCGAGATTGGTGGTGACGGCGCCGAGCCAGCCGGTCTGGATGATGCCGGCAATGCCTGCCGAAAGCGCCGAGATCATGTAGACGGCGACCTTGATCTGCTTGACGGGAACGCCCGTCAGCGTCGCCGCATGCTCATTGCCGCCGATGGCGAAGATGTGCCGGCCGAACTTGGTCCAGCGCAGGATGAAGCCAGTGATCAGCGCCAGGATGATCATGTAGAGCACCGGATTGGCAATGCCGAACAGCCAGGCGCCGCCGCCCAGCGCCAGAAGCTTCTGATGGTCCGGCCCGAACTGGAAGACCACGGTGTTGTTGGAAGCGACCATGGCGAGGCTGCGCGCCACCGAGAGCACGCCGAGCGTCACCACGAAGGGCGGGAAGCCGAGATAGGCGATGAGCACGCCGTTGAACGCGCCGACGGCAAGCGCGGTCGCGATCGATGCCAGGATGCCGATTTCGATCGAATAGCCGGCGTGCATGGTGACCGCTAATATCATCGAGCACAGGCACAGCACCGAGCCGACCGAAAGGTCGATGCCGCCGGTGATGATGACGAAGGTCATGCCGAGCGCGATGATGGCGACGAAGGTGACGTTGCGGGTGATGTTGAAGATGTTCTTCGACGTGGCGAAGGAATCGGTTGCGAAGGACAGGAACAGGCAGGCGAGGACGACCGCGATCACCACCCAGAAGGTCTGGTTGGAAAAGAGCCGCGACAGGAACGTGTGCTGCTTCTGCGCGATCGTCTGGTCAAGGGTGACTGCCATTATCTACCTTTCCTGGGCGGCCGAAGGCGTGCCAAGTTTCCACGCGACTACACAACCTGTTCGATGGCGCCGGTGATCAGCCCGGTGACTTCCTCGGGCGAGCTCGACGCGATCTTCTTGTCTGCCACTTTGCGGCCGCGCCGCATGACGATGACCCGATCGGCGACGTCGAACACGTCGGGCATGCGGTGGCTGATCAGCACCACCGCGATGCCCTGGTCGCGCAAGTGGCGGATCAGGTTGAGCACTTCGGCCACCTGCCTGACCGAGATCGCCGCGGTCGGCTCGTCCATCAGCACGATCTTGGCCTGCGACAGCATGGTGCGGGCAATCGCCACCGCCTGGCGCTGGCCGCCCGACATCTGCTTGACAAGGTCGCGCGGCCGCGTCTCGGATTTCAATTCGGCGAAGAGCTGGCCGGCGCGCTTGTACATCGTGCCATAGTCGAGGATGCGGAACGGACCGAAGCCGCGGCGCAGCTCGCGGCCGAGATAGACATTTGCCGCGGCCGTCAAATTGTTGCAGAGCGCAAGGTCCTGGTGGACGATCTCGATGCCATGCTGGCGCGCATCCGCCGGCTTGTGCAGGACAAGCTCCCTGCCGTCCAACCGCATGGTGCCGTGGCTCGGGTGGAAATTGCCGGCGATCATCTTCACCAGCGTCGACTTGCCGGCGCCATTGTCGCCCATCAGGCCGACGACCTCACCGGCCTCCAGCGAAATCGAGACGTCATTGACCGCCTGGATGGCGCCGAAATGCTTCGAGATGTTTGCGAGTTCGAGAACCGGCACCAGCCTTAAGCCTCCCCATTTGTCGACGCAGCCGCCCGCCGACCTTGCCGGCGCCGCTCGCGTCCCGCTCGTCCATTTCCTCCCGGACGAGCGCGATCCATGCATTTAGGCAAATGCGAACGAGGCGTCAATCAATTGTCAGACGATTAATTTCGAGACTCGACAAAAAATCTGTTTTGTAGGACAAATAGGAATTGACGCTGGCGAAAAGCCGATATTAGCTAAGTCTCGGAGAAGAATTTGCTCCGCGCCCGTCTGTCGACGGAGAGGGGGCAAATGCTTAGATGATCAAGGATCCGGCTGCCAACGTTCGGGCAAACGGATCGGCAAATGCTTATCAGCCCGGTCCAGGATACGAGCATCGGAAAGATTCTCGTCATAGTTCTTGCGCATCCAGGCTGATTGGTGTGGCGGGCACGCGGTGTCCGTCTGTTTCAAGGGAGGACTGATATGAGGAAGACACTTTTGCTTGCCGCCGTCGCCGCCATGGCGTTGGGCGCCGGGCCGGCTTTGGCCAAGAAACAGCTCGTGATCGTCGTGAAAGGTCTCGACAATCCGTTCTTCGAAGCCATCCATCAAGGCTGCGAGAAGTGGAACAAGGAAAATGCCAGCTCGGAATATGAATGCTTCTACACCGGCCCGGCATCGACCTCGGACGAGGCCGGCGAAGCGCAGATCGTGCAGGACATGCTGAGCAAGCCGGACACGGTGGCAATGGCGATCTCGCCCTCGAACGCGCCGCTGATCGCGCAGACGATCAAGAGCGCCAACCCGTCGATCCCGATCATGACGCTCGACGCCGACCTGGCCAAGGAAGACGCCGCCCTTCGCAAGACCTATCTCGGCACCGACAACTACCTGATGGGCCACAAGATCGGCGAATACATCAAGAAGGCCAAGCCGAATGGCGGCACGATCTGCACCATCGAAGGCAATCCAGCGGCCGACAACATCCTGCGTCGCGCGCAAGGCATGCGCGATGCGCTGACGGGCAAGGAAGGCCTTGCGGCACTTGCCGGCGAAGGCGGCTGGACCGAAGCCCCCGGTTGCCCGGTGTTTACCAATGACGACGGCGCCAAGGGCGTGCAGGGGATGACCGACATCCTTGCCGCCAATCCGAAGCTCGACGCCTTCGGCATCATGGGCGGCTGGCCGCTGTTCGGCGCCCCGCAGCCCTATCGCGATCTGTTCAAGCCGATGGCCGACAAGATTGCCAAGAACGAGTTCGTCATCGGCGCCGCCGACACGATCGGCGATGAAGTGGCGATTGCCAAGGAAGGTCTCGTCACCGCGCTGGTCGGTCAGCGGCCGTTCGAAATGGGCTACAAGGCGCCTTCCGTGATGCTCGACCTCGTCGGCAACAAGGAGGTCGCCGATCCGGTCTTCACCGGCCTTGATGAGTGCACCAAGGAAACGGCCGATACCTGCATCCAGAAGTAGGCGCCAGCTGCACCCAGAGCCAAATGTCGAAGGGGGCGCCCACGAGGCGCCCCTTTCTTTTCCAGCGCAGGCTTCCGCGATCGAACAGGGCAGGGCGCCTCCCGCTTAAATCTTCTGCTTCACGCCGTCCTTGGAAGGCATCAGGTCGACGCCATTGAGCTTGCCGATATGGGTGGCCAGCATCGGCACATACTGCTCGGCGGGGCCGGTGGCGAAAGCGGTCGCGAAGGAGTTCTTGGTGGCGTTGCCGAGCGGGTTGGCGATGCCGGCCGCGCCCGCCATCGATTCGAGATAAGTCAGGTCCTTGAAGGCGTTGGCGATCGAGAACTTATGCGCGTCCCGGTCGCCTTCCAGCGTCCAGCGCATGAAGGTCTGGTAGAAGCCGCAATCCATCCGGCCGTTGCGGATGACGCTGTCGAAGCGCGGCGGTGAGATGCCGACCTTCTCCGCCAGCGCCAGTGCTTCCGAGTAGATCGCGGCGTAGCCCAGCGAGATGAAGTTGTTGAGCAGCTTCATGCGGTGACCGTCGCCGGTGTCGCCGATATGGACGATGCGGCCGGCCCAGGTCTCGATCACCGGCTTCAGCCTTGCAAACACCGTATCCGGTGCTCCGACCATGGCGTCGAGCGTACCTTCCCAGGCTTCCTTCGGCGTGCGGCTCAGCGGAGCGTCGACATAGTCGACGCCGAGCGCCTTGAGCTCGGCGGCCAAAGCCACGGTCGAGACCGGGTCCGAGGTCGAGCAGTCGACGACGACGGCACCTTTCTTCAGGCCTTCCTTCAGTCCGCCGGGACCGCGGATGATGGCTTCAACTTCGCGTGAGCCGGTGACGCAGATGAAGACGATGTCGGATGCCGCCGCCACGTCCTTGGGCGTGACAACTTCCTTGGCGCCGCGACCCAAAAGGTCTTCCGCGGGCTTGCGGTTCTTGCGGCCGAGGAAGGTCAGCGGATAGCCCTTGTCGACGATGTTCTTGGCGATGCCGTGCCCCATCAGGCCGAGGCCGATGAAACCGATGTTCTCGCGGGCAGCGGTGGTGCTCATGTCGTCTCTCTTCCCTGTCTTTCGTGATGATGAACGACCGCCTCGCGAGCGATCGCCGGGAGGTTTCCGGACATCGCGGTGGCGGTCGATTGCGGAATGCAATATTGTCTGACAATACACATAATACCCGAGCATTGTGGAGAGCAAAATGACGAAGCGGATCATGTTCACCGGCGGCAGTGGCAAGGCAGGCCGCCATGTCGTGCAGTATCTGGTCGAACATGGCTGCCAGGTGCTCAACATCGACACCAAGCCGCTCGACAATCCGAAGGTGCGCACGCTGATCACCGACATCACCGACAGCGGCCAGGTGTTCAACGCGCTGTCGAGCTATGCGGGGCTGCACGAGTTCGACCCGTCTCTCAGGGCGCAGCCGGTCGACGCGGTGGTGCATTTCGCGGCGATCCCGCGCATCATGATCACGCCCGACAACGAGGTGTTCCGCATCAACGCGATGGGCACCTACAATGTCATCGAGGCGGCGGTGAAGCTCGGCATCCGCAAGGTCGTCATCGCCTCCTCGGAGACGACCTACGGCCTGGTCTTCGCCAACGAGCCGCGCAATCCCACGCATTTCCCGCTCGACGAGGACTATGATGTCGACCCGATGGACAGCTACGCGCTGTCGAAGATCGTCAACGAGAAGACCGCGCGGGCGTTTGCACTGCGCAGCGGCTTCGACATCTATGCGCTGCGCATCGGCAACGTCATCGAGCCGCACGAATATTCGCTGTTCCCGAAATGGTTCGCCGATCCGGGTTTCCGCAAGCGCATCGCCTGGAGCTACATCGATGCGCGCGATCTCGGCCAGATCGCCTTGCGCGCCATCGAGAAGGACGGCCTGGGCTATCAAGTGTTCAATGCGGCCAACGACGATACCTCATCCGACCTGCCGACGGCGGAGCTCTTGAAGCGCTTTTATCCGGGCGTGCCGGTCAAGGCCGAACTTGGCGAATATGAGACACTGCTTTCGAACCGCAAGGCGCGCGACGTGCTCGGCTTCCAGCCGCAGCACAGCTGGCGCAAATACGTCAAAACGGCGTGAGGCGCAGCCAAATGCCGGTTGATCTGTGCACATCCTCGTGGGTCGTGGCAAAGCGGGCCTGCCGTGCTTGACAGGCTCTGAAAACGGGACTTTCTGGACCATATGCGGTACGCGAAGCCGAACAACGAAAAAGGGCCGACGAAAACGGCGGCCGCGGAGCGTCCCGCCGGCGTTCGCCGGGCCAACGCGCCGCGTATCCCGGGTGCCAGCGTGCATACTTCGCTCGCGAGCGAAATCGGCCTTCGCATCGTGCGCGGCGACTACCCTCCGGGCACCATCCTGCCGAACGAAGCAAAATGGTCGGAGACCTTCGACGTCAGCCGCTCCGCGGTGCGCGAGGCGATGAAGATGCTGATGGCAAAGAGCCTTCTGGCGTCGCGGCCGAAGATCGGCAGTTGGGTCGAACCGAAGGAACGCTGGAACCTGCTCGACCGCGACGTGCTCGCCTGGTACGCGACGTCGCCGGATCGCGAGGTTTTCCTGAAGACGGTGCAGGAGTTCCGCCACATCATCGAGCCCGAGGCGACGGCCTTCGCGGCGATGCGGCGCTCCGACGAGCAGATGGCCGAGATCAGCCAGGCCTGCCGCGAGATGGGCGAGGCCACCAACCTGCAGGAGCGGACCCGCGCCGACACGCGCTTCCACCTCGCCATCCTGCGGGCCTCGGGCAACGATTTGCTGGTGCCGCTGGGCGTGCTGATCGAATCCGCCTTCGACCATCTTTTCGCCTACACGACGCGTGAACTCGACGATTTGCATCATGCCCAGAAGCTGCATGAGGCGATCGAACGGAGCATCCGCCTGCAAAGGCCCGACGCGGCGCGGAACGCGGTTCGCAAGCTGCTGGCCAATACCGACGAAGTGATCCAGTCGCGCTAAGGTCTGCCGGGGTGTTGTCAGACCTGGATCTTAATCCTGCTTCTCGCGGCCGAATGCGGCACGCAGCTCGTCCTTGGCTTTTTCCAGCACTTTCTTGCGCTCGTCAGGCAGGTTCTTGCCGGCGCGGTTGATGTAGAAATTCAGCATCGACATGGCGGATTGGAACGGCTCCGCCTTGCGGCGGTCGCTGTGCTCGGCCGATCGCTTCAACGATGCGGCGATCTTCTTGGCATCGTCGGATTCAAAGACGTGCTCCTCGAGATCCAGCGCATCGCTGTGCTCGGTCACGTCGGCCGACCATTTCTTCGTTGCGGTCATGGCGTACTCCTTCCTTTAGGGAAGAAAACTCCATTGGGTGGGGCGGGTTCCGGTCCTGGAGCCACCGATTTGCCTGCCGTGGCGCTGCTCGGCTCGGGAAATGCGCCGATAGTGGCTCAAACACCCGATCTCGAAGAAGTCGCGGACAGGAAACGCCGGTGACGACAGTCCCAGGAAATGCGGCAAGCAGCGCCGGCATCGACAGCTTCTACGCATGGACGCGGCTTGGCATTTCCTTGCTGCTGGCGACGATCGGCGGTGTCGGCACCTGGGCGGTGGTCGTGGTCCTGCCCGCGGTGCAGGCCGAATTCGGCGTTGATCGTGCCGCCGCATCGATGCCCTATACCGCGACCATGGTCGGCTTTGCCGCCGGCAACGCGCTGATCGGACGCGCCATCGATCGTTTTGGATACTGGATACCGGCGCTCGCCGCTTCCGTGGCGCTTGGCGCGGGGTTTCTGCTGGCGTCGCTCGCCAATTCGATCCTGGGCGTCACGCTTGCTCAAGGCTTGCTGATCGGTGTCGGCTGTTCGGCGATCTTCGGACCGCTGATCGCCGACGTCTCGCACTGGTTCAACCGCCGCCGTGGCGTCGCGGTGACGGTGGCGGCGTCAGGCAATTACGTTGCCGGGGCGATCTGGCCGACGGTCATGCCTTATGTGATGCAAGGCCATGGCTGGCGCTTCACCTATGCGGCGATCGGGGTCATCTGCCTTGTCACCATGGTGCCGCTGGTCCTGCTGTTGCGACGGCGCGCGCCGCATGAGGGGATCTCCGGCGCGCCTCGCGGCCGGCCGGTGCAGCCGATCTCGCTGTCGCCCACGCAGTTGCAGATCCTGCTGGTGATTGCCGGCTTCGGCTGCTGCATGGCGATGTCGATGCCGCAGGTGCATATCGTCGCCTACTGCATGGACCTCGGCTACGGCGTCGCGCATGGCGCCGACATGCTGTCGATCATGCTGGCGGCCGGTGTCATCAGCCGGATCGGCTCGGGGTTCCTCGCCGACCGCATCGGCGCGGTGAAGACGCTGCTGATCGGCTCGGCGCTGCAGTGCCTGTCGCTGTTCTTCTACATCCCGTTCGACGGGCTTGCCTCGCTCTATGTCGTCTCGCTGGTATTCGGCCTGTCGCAAGGCGGCATCGTGCCTTGCTATGCGATCATCGTGCGCGACTATATGCCGGCAAAGGAAGCCGGTCAGCGTGTCGGCATCGTGCTGATGGCGACGATCTTCGGCATGGCGGTGGGCGGCTGGATGTCGGGCTGGATCTATGACCTCACCGGTTCTTATGCCGCCGCCTTCCTGAACGGAATTGGCTGGAACCTCGTCAACCTCGTAGCCATCGCACTGTTGATGTGGAAAGCCAACCGCAGCGCTGTGGCGATTGCCTGAAGCAACGGCTCACCTGGGCGCCGAAGTCGGGTTGCTTGACAATGGCTGACGCATGCGCGACCCCAATCGGCAAAGCTGACTGGTGGCGATGACACGGATGCCGAACCTGACGTTGCAGCCGCGCGCCGAAGAAAGGGGAACGAGGCCGTGACCAAGCCGCGCTCCCGCCGTGGCGGCGGCCGCCCGACCATTGCCGACGTGGCGCGCAAGGCCGGTGTCGGCGCGATCACCGTGTCGCGGGCGCTGCGCGAGCCTGGGCGGGTCTCGGAAGACCTTCGCCGGCAGATACAGGCCGCGGTCGATGAGCTCGGCTACGTTCCTGACCCCAACGCGCGCGCGCTTGCCTCTGCGCGCGCGGAGGTATTCGGCGTGCTGGTGCCTTCGCTCACCAACAACGTCTTCGCCGAAGTGGTGCGCGGCATCTATGACAGCCTGTCGGACAGCCCGTTCCGCATCCAGCTCGGCAACACGCATTATTCCGGGCTGGAGGAGGAGCGGCTCCTACAGGTGTTCGGCTCGCAGCGGCCGGCGGCGTTGATCGTGGCCGGCATCGACCAGACGCCAGCCTCGCGAAAACTGCTCGAGAATGCCGGCTGCCCAGTGGTGCAAGTGATGGAGACCGGGCCCGATCCAGTCGACATGATGGTCGGCTTTTCGCATCTCGACGGCGGCAGGACAGCGACCGAGCACCTGATCGAGATGGGGTATCGCCGCGTCGGCTTCATCGGTGCCCGCATGGATCCGCGCTCGCAGCGGCGCCTAGCCGGCTATCGGACCGCCATGGAAAATGCCGGCCTATTCGACCCGCGCCTGATCACCACCACGCCGGTGCCGTCCAGCGTTTCGCTTGGCCGTGAACTGTTCCGGGATGCCCTTGCCAAGGTTCCGACGCTCGACGGCGTGTTCTGCAACAATGACGACATCGCGCTCGGTGTGCTGTTCGAATGCCACCGTGCCGCGATCCATGTGCCGAAGACGATCGGCATTGTCGGCTTCAACGATCTCGACATGATGCAGGTGGCCTTTCCCTCGATCACCAGCATCCGCACCCACCGCTATGAAATCGGCAGGCGCGCGGTGGCCATGGCGCTGGCGGCAATCGCCGGAGGCAGGCCGCAGGAGCGGGTCGTCGATCTCGGCTTCGAGCTCAAGCGCCGCGAGAGCACTGCCCGCTGAGTATCTTAGAGTTCACTGAAATGAGACTTTACAGCCTTTGTTGGTAGCGCTACCATCCCGCGCTCGCGAAAACTCACAAGAGGCACAGCTCTGTTTATTATACATAAGCGACAGAATGTTTCTTGTTTATTATGGATAATATGATAGTTTTCGTAGCCGCTTGAGGGAGCGGCAAGGGAGGGGATCAGGTCGGCGTTGACCGCCTGAAACTGCGGCGGGCCAAGGCAGGAGGTGCTTGGGCAAAAGCGTCGATTGTACTGCAGCCAACAAACAAATCAGAACCTGCAACTGGGAGGAATATCGATGATCAAGTCACTCGTTGGTGGCATCGTTGCCGCCACTGCATTCGTCATGTTGAGCTCGGCGGCGATGGCCGCGGGCCCCGAAATCGTCAAGGGACCGGCCGCCGAGCCGGACTGCTTTGCGCCCTGGGCCGCCGATACCCAATTTTTCAAGTTCCCCAAGAAGGACGGCCCCTACCGCGTCGCGCTGGCCAACGGCTATATCGCCAACACCTGGCGCATCCAGATGATCCAGACGGCCAAGGCCTACGCCGCGCAGAAGGACGTCGCGGCAAAGCTGAAGGAATTCAAGGTCGTATCGACCGGTGAAGATGTCCCGGCGCAGATTTCGGCGATCAACAACTTCATCGATTCCGGCTACGACGCCATCGTCGTCAACGCGCAGAACCCAACCGCCTTCGGACCGGTGATCAAGCGCGCCAAGGAAGCCGGCGTCATCCTCGTCGCCTTCGACAACATCCTCGACACCAAGGACGCCATCAACGTCAACGTTGATCAGAAGGGTCTGGGCGCGCTGTGGGGCAAATGGCTAATCGACCATATACCGGATGGCGGCAAGATACTTGAAGTGCGCGGCGTTGCCGGCACATCGGTCGATACCGATCGCCACAATGGTATCCATGAGGCCTTCGACGCCTCGGGCAAGAAATGGGACGTCACCGAAGTCGCCGGCAAGTGGGATGACCCGACGGCGCAGAAAGTTACGGCTGACGCGATCGCCACCAATGGTCCGTTCGTCGGTATCACCGGCCAGGGGGGCGACACCGGCATCGTTCAGGCGATGATCGACGCCAAGCATGCGTTCGTGCCGTTCGGCGGCGAAACCGAGAACGGCTTCCGCAAATTCTGCGCGGCGCATGCGGCGGACGGGCTCAAATGCTCATCGGCGGGCACCGGTCCTGCCCAGGTGGCGGTCGCCATCAAGACGGCGATCTCGGCACTTGAAGGCAATGTCGTGCCGCAGTCGGTCAAGCTGCCGCTGGCGATAGTCGAGGATCCCAATTTCAAGGCGGGTCAGGATTTCTTCCCCGATCAGTCCGACAATTTCTTCGTCGGCAATTCCTTCCCGACCTGCGGCATCAATTTCACCGCGCAGGAAATCATGGGCCAGACCAAGGCGGACCAATGAGCTGACCGACCGGCGCCCCGCAAAAATATAGGGGCGCCCGGGGGCCGCCCCCGGGGCCGGCCCCGCCAACACCCAACACCCCAGGGGGCCAAGGGCAGAGACGAAATAATCGGCGGGGGGGTGGGGCGCGGGGCCAGCCCGCGGCGCTCCCGGGGTTGGCCGCGCATTGGGGGGCGGCGCCAGGTGCCGCGCTGCCGCCACCTGTCC
>NZ_JBVVQH010000010.1:170001-216858 GCF_055811115.1 Mesorhizobium sp. WSM4832
TTTTACTCCCCAAAAAAACCCCCCCCCCCCCCCAAAAAAAACCCCCCCCAAAAAAAACCCCCCCCCACCCCCCCCCCAAAATTACCCCCCCCCCCCCGCCCCCCCATATCCCCCCGGCCCCCCCCGGGTTCCCGCCATCTCGATTGCAAGCTGCCCTGGAGGACCGATGGACGGTGCGGTTCCGCTCTTCCGCATGGAAGGCATATCCAAACGCTATGGTGGCGTGCGGGCGCTGGAAAAGGCCGAGCTTTCGGTCATGCCCGGCAGCATCCACGGCATCCTCGGCGAAAACGGCGCCGGCAAGTCGACGCTGATCAAGGTCATGGCCGGCGTCGTCGCGCCCGATGAGGGCCGTATGATGCTCGACGGAAGCGAGGTGAGCTTCGCTTCGCCGGCCGCCGCCAACCAGGCCGGCATCGTCAGCATCTTCCAGGAACTGTCGCTCGTCCCCGAACTGAGCGTCGCCGACAACATCGTCATTTCCAACCCGCCGACGCGTTTTGGCATGATCGACCGCAAGGCGCAGCGGCGCATCGCGGAAGAGGCGCTGGCGCGCGCAGGCGCCGCCGACATCCACCCGCTGGCGCTGGTCAAGGATCTTCCGCTTTCCAGACGGCAGATGGTCGAGATCGCCAAGGCGCTCGCTCGCAAGCCGCGCATCCTGATCCTCGACGAGGCGACCTCGGCGCTGACCGCGGCCGATGTCGCCAAGATTTTCGGCGTGCTGAAGCGGCTGCGGGAGGAGGGGCTGGCGCTGCTCTACATCTCGCACCGGATGAACGAGATCGCCGAGCTGGCCGACCAGTGCACCGTGTTCCGCAACGGCCGCAATGTCGCGAGCTATGCCGCCGGTTCCAAGAGCGACAATGAGGTTGTCGAGCTGATGATCGGGCGCGAATACAGCCATATTTTTCCGCCCAAGCCAGTGCGCCTGCCAGCGACCATCGCCCCGGTGCTCGAAGCGCGCAAGCTGTCGTGGACAGACCGGCTGGACAATGTCTCGCTGACCGTCGCGGCCGGCGAGGTGGTGGGCCTCGGTGGCCTCGACGGCCAGGGCCAGCGCGAGTTGCTGCTCGCCTTCTTCGGCGTGCTGCGCGGCCTCTCCGGAGAGATCCTGATCGATGGCAAGCCGGTGGCGATCGCCAGCCCGGCCGCGGCCCGCGACGACAGCATCGGCATGGCGCTGATCCCCGAGGACCGCAAGACGGAAGGGTTGATGCTGCCGATGACGGTGCGCGAAAACCTCTCTTTCGCCGCTCTCGACCGGCTGTCCAAAGCCGGCATCATCGACCGCGCCGCCGAACAGCGGCTGATCGACGACATGGTGGGGCTGCTGGCGATCAAAACGGCGGGCCTCGACATTCCGGTCGGCGCGCTGTCGGGTGGCAACCAGCAGAAGGTTGTCATCGCCAAATGGCTGATGCGCCAGCCGCGCATCATCCTGCTCAACGATCCGACGCGCGGCATCGATGTCGGCACCAAGCAGGAGCTCTACCAGCTGATGCGCAAGCTGGCGGATGCGGGTGCGGCGATCCTGTTCTACTCGACCGACTATGACGAGCTGATCGGTTGCTGCGACCGGGTGCTGGTGCTCTATGACGGTGCGGTCAAGCGCGAGCTGGTCGGTACCGGGATCACCGAACGGGCGCTGATCGCCAGCGCCCTCAACATCCATGGCGGCGACGCCACCCCTAGGCACGGAGCGGACGCGTGAAGGATTGGCGCTACTGGCTTGCCGAACAACGCGGAACGCTGCTGGCGCTCGCCATCTTCATCGTCATGTTCGCGATCTACACCGCGAACCATCCGGCGGGCTTTACCGCCAATGTCGTGCAGACGGCCTCCAACAAGGGCGTGCTGCTCGCCTTCGTCGCCATGGCGCAGACACTGGTGGTGATCACCGCAGGTATCGACCTTTCCGTCGGCATGATCTTCACGCTGACCAATTGCCTCGCCTCCTGGCTGGTTATCGGCACCGGCCTCGAGACCGCATTCGGCGTCATCGCGGTGCTCGGCACCGGGCTCCTGTGCGGTGCGATCAACGGCGCCATCGTCATCTATGGCCGCCTGCAGCCGATCGTGGCGACGATCGCCACCGGTGCCGTCTATTTCGGCATCGCGCTGCTGCTCAGGCCGTTCCCGGGCGGCTCGGTCAATGAGGATTTGGCCGATGCGCTCACCGGGCGCCTGTTCGGCGTCGTGCCGGCGAGCCTCGTCGCACTGTTCGCCGTGGTGCTGATCGTCTGGGTGCCGTTTAGCCGTTCGGTGCTCGGCCGCGCGGCTTATGCAGCGGGCTCTTCCGAGACGGCGGCCTACATGTCCGGCGTGCCGATCCGGCGCGGCAAGTTCGCCGCCTACGCGCTTGCCGGGTTGCTGGCGGCGATCGGCGGGCTGTTCCTGACCTTCTTCACCTATACGGGCGACGCAGCCTATGCCAGCGGCAACGCCTACACGCTGTTTTCGATCGCCGCCGTCGTGCTCGGCGGCGTTTCGCTGTTCGGCGGCAAGGGCAGTGCCATCGGCGCGATCTTCGGCGCGCTCGCCTTCCGCACCATTGGCGACCTGCTGTTCGTCTTCGATTTCGACCCGCTCTGGCAGCCGCTGTTCCAGGGCGTTATCCTGCTGATCGCGGTCAGCCTCGGCGCCTTCGCCCTGTTTCGGGTCCGCAACCGGCTGGAGTGGTTCCTGTGAGCGAGACGACCTTGGGCGGCATCGCCGGCCGCATGCCCAAATTCATCCGCCGCGCCGATCCGGCCGTTGTCACCGCCTTTGCCTGCATCGTGCTACTGCTCTTCCTCGGCAGCCTCTATTCGCGCAGCTTTCTGTCACCGGAATACCTGCTACAGCAGCTCAAGGTGGCGTCGTTCCTCGGCGTCATCGCCACCGGCATGATGCTGGTCATCCTGCTCGGCCAGATCGATCTGTCGGTGCCATGGTCGGTGGCGGTCGGCGCCATGATGGCGGCCGCGGCCG
Source organism: Mesorhizobium sp. WSM4832 (assembly GCF_055811115.1). Lineage (NCBI taxonomy): Bacteria > Pseudomonadati > Pseudomonadota > Alphaproteobacteria > Hyphomicrobiales > Phyllobacteriaceae > Mesorhizobium > Mesorhizobium sp. WSM4832. The sequence goes on from NZ_JBVVQH010000010.1 coordinate 172,975, forward strand.
CGGCCTACGGCCCGGTCGGCGCGGCGCTTGCCATCCCGTTCGGCATCTGCTGCGGTATCATGATCGGCATCGTCAACGGCATCGGCGTCGCCTACCTGCGCATCCCCTCGATGATCGTGACGCTTGCCACCAACGCCGTCGCGCAGGGGCTGATGGTGGTCTACACCGGCGGCTTCTCGCCGCAGGATTCGGCGACCGGCGCCATGCGTTATCTCGCCACCGGCTTTGCCATTCCGGGTGTGCCCAATGCCGTCATCATCTGGGCGGTGATCGGCGCGGCCATGGTGTTCGTGTTGACCCGCACCGGTTTTGGCCGCAGCGTTTACGGCATCGGTAACCGCGAGCGCGCCGCCTATCTTTCCGGCATCGACACCAGGCGCGTGGTGATGATCGCGTTTGCTGTTTCGGGTGGGCTCTCGGCCTTCGGTGGCGTGCTGCTCGCCGGCTACGCCTCCAAGGCGGCGCAGTCGATGGGCGATGCCTATCTGCTGCCGTCGATCGCCGCCGTCGTGCTTGGCGGCACGTCGATCCTCGGCGGGCGCGGCTCCTATCTCGGCACGGTGGCCGGCGTGATCCTGATCACGCTCCTGCAATCCATCCTCTCGGTCATGCAGATGCCGGAGGCGGGGCGGCAGATCATCTATGGCGTCGTCATCGTCGCCATGCTCCTGCTCTACGGTCGCGCGCCGGCAAGCCGCTGACCGTGAATGAAGGAAGCGCAAGACAGCAGACCCCGGGGTTTCGCATGAGCGATCTTCGGACGGCGCCGGCCATCGTCGTGATGGGCGTTGCCGGATGCGGCAAGACGGCCGTCGGCGAGGCGCTCGCCAAGGCGCTGGGCGCCGACTTCATCGAAGGAGACAGGCTGCATCCGCCGGAAAACGTGGCGCGCATGGCGCGTGGCGAGCCGCTGACGGACGCGCTGCGCGAGGGCTGGCTCGACGCCATAGGCGAGCGTATCGCGACCTCCATTGCCGACGGACGGAAAGTGGTGGCGGCCTGCTCGGCGCTCAAGCGCGCCTACCGCGACCGGCTGAACCGCTTCTGCCCCGATATCGTCTTCCTCTATCTGAAGATAGATCGCGAAACCGCCTGGCGGCGGGTCGCCAGTCGCAAGGGCCATTTCATGCCCGCAAGCCTGGTCGACAGCCAGTTCGCCACGCTGGAAGAGCCTGCCGCGGACGAACGGGCGGTGACGGTCGACGGAACGCTGACGGTTGCCGAGATCGTGAGAGAGACTATCGAGTAGAGCGGTTATCAGACGCCTCAGGCGCCATCGTTGCCGATCGCGGCTTCGGTCGGCCGCTCGGTCAGCCGCACGGCGCTCGACCAGGCCATCATCTGCTCCGGGCACAGCTTGATCGTTTCCAGCATATGGTCGCGCTTCGACAGGATGTATCCGGCCTGAACGGAGAGGTTCTTCGCCGTCGTGTCCTTTGCCGGCGATGCGGGCACTTGCGGGTCCGCGTTCAGTTCGCTGACGATCGCCCGATACTGGCGGAAGGGGATCGTCTCGATGGTCGCCATATGAAACAGCGCCGCGCCGGCGCGCGCGGCGAAGTTTGCCGGCGCCGAGGCGAGGTGGGTCCAGCCACGCTCGCCCATCGCCGCCTCGGTGAAGGCGGAGCCGGCATAGACGGTGTTGGTCATCAGCACCACGCCATTTGCTTTCAGGGTCTTCTGGATGCGCGTGGTGACCTGATAGGCATCGGTACGCTCAAAGACGATCCGGCTTTTCAGGAAGCGGTTCTCGACCTTGACCAGTGGTGGATTGATGACGCGAAAGCCGAACTTGCTTGGCGAGAAGCCGTGGTATTGCGCGCTCACTTGATGGGCATCGACACCGGCCTCATGCAGCGCGCGCTTGCCCATGATCGTCTGCGCCGTGAACTGGTCACACCATATGATGGCGCCGCGCCCTTCGCGCACGGCTTGCTGCAGACCTTCGAGCCCTTCCAGCCGGATCGCCGGCGCCCAGCGCCAGCCGGCGACGAGATGCGCCGCAAGCGACAGCCGCCGGCGGTGAACGGCGGCAAGTTGTGCCTCGAACATTTCTCGCGTGTCGACGGCATCGCCGAGCACGGCCTTCACCGCGACGTCGTAGCGGGCGAACTCCTTGCGAAAGTGGCGCCTGCGCCTGAGGCTGGAAACCCAGCCGCAGATAGGTCCCCACCAGGAGACAGGCAGCATCGCGGCGACACCGAGATAGAAGCAGGACAGCAGGCTCTCGCGCAGGTCCCGATTGGAGAAGCGACGCAATTTGCCGGGGCGGACAACCTTGCGGCTGAAGAAGCGAACGCACTCGTTGCGTTCCGGCACCGCAACGTCGGCAGTGATTTCGGTTTGATAGATGTCGCTCGATGATGGTTGCCGGCTGGCCTTGCGGGAATTGCCAAGCCAAGGCAGCCTCATGCGTCAGAGCCCCGTTTCATCCTCCAGCCGCTTTACTGCGTCCGCAGCGGACTGGCAACCGAGGCCGATAAGCCGAGCCGGGCGGTTTCTCGTTCAGCGCAACTCCGGGCGGAAGGCTACGGCGAAGTCGCCGGGCCCAACATTTTGCCCGGGATCGCTTTAAATCTGGGAAGTGAGCTCCGCCGGAAAATCATCATTGTCGGCGTCGCGCATGGCGGCGAGGCTGCGGTTGTCGAGCACCTCGGCAATGGCCTGGCGCACTTCCAGCATCATGTGGCGGACCTGGCAGGTGGCTTCGTCGCAGTCCTCGCAGCGCTGGTACTGCGTGCGGCTGGCGCAAGGGATCGGCGCCAGCGGCCCGTCGAGCACGCGCACGACATGGCCGATCTTGATCTCGGAAGCGGGCCGGGCGAGGCGGTAACCGCCTTCCTTGCCCTTGCGGCTCTGGACGAAACCGGCATTGCGCAGCTCGCCCAGGATCGCATCCAGGAATTTCTTCGGGATGTTGTTGGCGACCGCGATGTCGTTGACGAATGCAAGCTGGCCAGCCGGTAGGCTGGAAAGATGCACGAGGGCCTTGAGGCCGTATTTGCCTTTTTTGGTCAGCATGCCCGATTCAGTTCATCAAACCCCAATGCGCCTGCATCTGGCGGTTGTTTGTGTGCAAATCATGACAGTTTGACCGCTGAACGCCCTCTGGACCAACAATTTGCCGGTACAGCTTAGGCATAAACGCGTTGATTCTTCGTAACGTTTTTCACGTTGGGGGTCGGGATTTCCCCCGCGAACTCATGCAGCTTCGCCTGCATGAAGAAAGCCGGCAAAAGCTGGCCTCGTTGCTCTTCCTGATTGTGGAGCCTTTTTCAGCGGCTGCCATAGGCCTGATCGAGCAGCCCGCCGGAGGCGAAATGCTCTTTCTGCACCTTGTCCCAACCACCGAACACCTTCTCCACCGTCAGCAGCCGGACATCGGGAAAGTCGGCCTTGTATTTCGCCGCCACGGTTGCGTCGCGAACCCGCAATCCGTTGCCGGCGGCGATGTCCTGGCCCTCGGGCGTGTAGAGGAAGTCGAGATAGGACCTGGCGAGATCGCGGCTGCCGTGCTCGTCGGCGACCTTGTCGACGATCGCCACCGGGAACTCGGCCAGCAGGCTGACCGAAGGCGTAACCTGCTCGAACTTGTCGTCGCCATATTCCTTGCGGATGCCGCGCGTCTCCGACTCGAAGGTGATCAGCACGTCGCCGATCTCACGCTGGACGAAAGTGGTGGTAGCGGCGCGGCCACCGGTGTCGAAGATCGGCACGTTGTTGAAGAGCTTGGTGATGAACTCCTTCACCTTGGCGTCGTCGCCCTTGAAGGCTTCCTTGGCGTAGGCGGTAGCGGCGAGATAGGTGTAGCGCGCATTGCCTGACGTCTTCGGATTGGGGAAGATCACCTGCACGTCGTCACGCACCAGGTCGCTCCAGTCCTTGATGTGCTTGGGGTTGCCGGCGCGAACCAGGAAGGACGGCAGCGAATAGAAGGGCGAGGCGTTGTCCGGAAAATCCTTTTGCCAGTCGGCGGAGACGAGGCCTTTCTTGACCAGGAAGTCGACGTCGGTGACCTGGTTGAAGGTGACGACATCGGCGCCAAGACCCTCGGCGATGGCGCGTGCCTGCGCCGAAGTGCCGGCATGCGACTGATCGATGGCGACGCCGGGGTGCTTGGCGATGAAGGCCTTGTTGATGTCGGCGAATAGCTCGCGGCCGACGTCATAAGATGCATTCAAAAGCTTGTCGGCCGACCAGGCTTGGGAGGACGCGAGGACGAGACCGGCAACAGCCGCAATGCCAAGGAAAAATCGCTTCATGAAAAGAACTCCGATGCAATGCATTTACGGCCGACCATAGCCGCGCGACACGGTGCGCGGCGAGGCATGCAGGCCGATTGCGTGGCGTCATCGCGAGAAAAGACGTCGCCCTAAATCCCTGTCATTAGAATTCCGTTCCAGCCAATGCCTTCTTTGCCTCGAAGTTGTTTCCTGATCTTGAATTTTGCAGCGCCTGCATATACAATTGGCATATACAAAAGGAAGCGATCATGCCCCACCATCGTCATTCAACAACGCCGCCGCCCAAAGAGGCAAAACTGTTCCGCAACAACCGCAGCCAGGCGGTGCGGATTCCCGTTGAGTTCGAACTCCCCGGAGACAAAGTCTTGATCAGCCGCGAAGGCGACCGCCTGATCATCGAGCCGGTCCGCAAACCCGGCCTTACCGCGCTGCTCGCCCAGTGGGCGAAAGAGCCGCCACTCGGTCCTGAAGATGACTTTCCCGAGATCGACGATACGCCAGTCAAATCGGAGGACATTTTCTAATGCGGTTCATGTTGGACACGAACATCATCAGCGACATGATTCGGAACCCGTCCGGCAAGGCCGCCAGTGCAATGGTGCGCGAGGGAGACGCCGCTGTGTGCACCAGCATCGTCGTCGCTGGGGAATTGCGATATGGTTGCGCCAGGAAAGGGTCGGCCAAGCTGCTCAAGAAGGTAGAGGAACTGCTGGCCGAGATTCCTGTCTTGCCGCTCGATGTGCCGGTGGACTCAGAGTATGGCGCACTTCGCGCCGAGCTGGAGGCCGTTGGCCGACCTATTGGCCACAACGACCTTTTCATAGCTGCCCACGCTTGCGCACTGGGCATGACACTGGTGACCGCCAACGTCGGTGAGTTCAACCGGATCAAGGGCCTGAAGGTCGAGAACTGGCTGGAATAACGCCCGACGCAAGGATCACGCGGCCGGAAAAAGCTTCCAGCGCCGCGGCCTGAAGGCCACGCGGCTCTTCTGCGCGGCGGGATGGTCGACCGGCAGTTCGATCTCGACACGCTGGCGTTCGCCGCCGATTTCGAGCTCGACGCGTCTCGTGCCGGCGACGCGGCGGCTGGCGGCAACCGTGCCGGCGATGCAGCCGCTGCAGCCGTCGAGCAGTTCGACGTCGTGCGGGCGGAAGTAGAGAACCGCCTCGCCGGGCGGCGCATGCGGCGCCTGCAGCCCGATCGGCCGGTCGGCGATCCAGACCTCGCCGTTCTCGACCTTGACCGGCAGCGAGCTCGACTCGCCGATGAAGGAGTAGACGAAGGGCGAGTTCGGCGTGTCGTAGATATCGTCGGCGGTGCCGACCTGCTCGATGCGGCCCTGGCTCATGACCACGACACGGTCGGCGAGCTCCAGCGCCTCTTCCTGGTCATGCGTGACGAAGACGGTCGTGTGGCCGGTGCGGTCATGGATCTCGCGCAGCCAGCGGCGCAGCTCGCGGCGCACTTGCGCATCCAAGGCGCCGAACGGTTCGTCGAGCAAAAGAACCCTGGGCTCGATCGCCATGGCGCGGGCCAAAGCCACGCGCTGGCGCTGGCCGCCGGAAAGCTGCGCCGGATAGCGCTTCTCCAGCCCCGACAGCTGGACGAGGTCGAGGAGTTCGGACGCGCGGCGGCGGATTTCCTGCGCCGACGGCCGCGTGGCGCCGTGCCGGACCTTCAGGCCGAAGCCGATATTGTCGGCCACCGTCATGTGGCGGAACAGCGCGTAGTGCTGGAAGACGAAGCCGACATTGCGCTCCTGGATCGACTTCTGCGAGGCGTCCTCGTCGCCGAAGAAGATGGCGCCCCTGGTCGGCCGCTCCAGGCCGGCGATCAGACGAAGCAGCGTCGTCTTGCCGGAGCCCGACGGCCCAAGCAACGCGATGAGCTCACCCGACCTGATGTCGAGCGACACGTCGTGGAGCGCCGGAAACCGCTCAAACTCCTTGCGCACGTTGGCAACGCGAACTTCCATAAATTGACCTCAGTTAGTTGACGTATGTCGTTATCCCAAAACCGCTACACACTTTTGGGCGACATGCATTCAATGTCCGCGTGTCGCGGCGATCTCGGCGCCGTAGCGCATCTCGAGAAGTGTTTTCAAGACCAGCGTCACCAGCGCGAGGCCGGCAAGCAGCGAAGCGACCGCGAAGGCGCCGACGGCGTTGTACTCGTTGTAGAGGATCTCGACATGCAGCGGCATGGTGTTGGTGAGGCCGCGTATGTGGCCCGACACCACCGAGACCGCGCCGAACTCGCCCATGGCGCGCGCATTGCAGAGCAGCACGCCGTAAAGCAGCCCCCATTTGACGTTGGGCAGCGTCACATACCAGAAGGCCTGCCAGCCGGTGGCGCCAAGCGAGAGCGCGGCCTCCTCGTCGCCATTGCCCTGTTCCTGCATCAGCGGGATGAGCTCGCGCGCGACGAAGGGGAAGGTGACGAAGATGGTAGCCAGCACGATGCCGGGCACGGCGAAGAGGATGACAATGCCATGTGCCCTCAGCCACTCGCCGAGCAGTCCTTGCGCGCCGAACAGAAGCACATAGACCAGGCCCGAGATGACCGGCGACACCGAGAAGGGCAGGTCGATGAGGGTGGTCAAGAACGCCTTGCCCTTGAATTCGAACTTGGCGATCGCCCAGGCGGCCGAAATGCCGAAGATGACGTTGAGCGGCACCGAGATCGCCGCCACAAGCAATGTCAGGCGGATGGCGGAGCGCGTGTCGGGGCCGGAAAGGGCTTCCGTGTAGGCGCCTATGCCTTTGGCCAGCGCCTCATGGAACACGACGATCAGCGGCAAAAGCAGGAAGACGGCGAGGAAGGCGAAGGCCGTCCCCATCACCACCCAGCGCACCGGCCGGCTTTCGGTAACCGCCGCCGACTGGCTCTCGTGATGCGGCTCGTAGGATTTGATCTCGGGATCAGCCATAGCGCTTGCGGCTCCATGTCTGGACGAGATTGACGACCAAAAGCATCAGGAAGGACAGCGCCAGCATGATCGCAGCGATCGCGGTCGCCGCCTCGTAATTGTATTCCTCGAGCCTGATGACGATCAGAAGCGGCGCGATCTCGGACTTGAAGGGCAGGTTGCCGGCGATGAAGATAACCGAGCCGTATTCGCCGACGCCGCGCGCGAAAGCGAGCGAGAAGCCGGTGATGATGGCCGGCGCTAGTCCCGGGAAGAGCACGCGGGTGATGATCTGGAAGCGGTTGGCGCCGAGCGTGGCGGCGGCCTCCTCGACCTCCTTGTCGATCTCTTCCATGATCGGCTGGACGGTGCGCACGACGAAGGGCAGGCCGATGAACACCAACGCGATGACGATGCCGAGCGGCGTATAGGCGACCTTGATGCCGAGCGGCATCAGAAGCTGGCCAATCCAGCCATTCGGCGCATAGAGCGTGGTGAGCGCGATGCCGGCGACGGCCGTAGGCAGGGCAAAGGGCAGGTCGACCATCGCGTCGGCAATGCGGCGGCCGGGGAAACGGTAGCGGACCAGCACCCAGGCGACGATGGTGCCGAACACGACGTTGACGGCAGCCGCCAGGAAGGCGGTGCCGAAGCTTATCTTCAGCGCGTTGAGGGTGCGTCGGTCGACGGCGATCGCCCAGAAATCGGCCCAGCCGAGCGCGGCCGAACGCCAGACCAGACCCGACAGCGGGATGAGGATGATGAGCGTGAGGTAGGCAAGCGAGAAGCCGAGCGTCAATCCGAAACCCGGAATGACACTCGGCTGTCTGAATCGCCACCCCGCCTTGGCGGGTGCTGTGGTCATGCTGTTCTGGATCGTCCCTTCTATTCAAACCAGAATGGCTTTGCGCAGTCGCGTTCGGCCGGCATGCCCGTGAGGCTCACCGGCCGTCCGGCCTCACTGCGCCGGCTTGTAGATCTGGTCGAATATACCACCGTCGCCGAAATGATAAGGCTGCGCCTTCTTCCAACCGCCGAATTGCGGATCGTCGATGGTGACCAGCTTGATCGCCGGCAGCTTGGCGAGATCCTCGGCAGGCACGAGGTCGGGCTTGGCCGGTCGGTAGTGGTTCTTGGCGATGATGGTCTGGGCGTCCTTGGAATAAAGCCAGCCCAGATACGCCTCCGCCACCTTGCGCGTGCCCTTGGCATCGACATTGGCGTCGACGACCGCGACCGGCGGCTCGGCCAGGATCGAGGTCGGCGGGTAGACGATGTCGAAATCGTCGGCGCCGAATTCGTCGAGCGCGAGATAGGCCTCGTTCTCCCAGGCGATCAGCACGTCGCCCAGCCCCTTCTGCGCGAAGGTCACCGTCGAGCCACGCGCGCCGGTATCAAGCACCGGGACGTTCGCATAGAGCTTGCCGACGAACTCCTTGGTCTTGGCTTCGTCGTTGCCGTCATTGGCGTTGGCATAGGCCCAGGCTGCGAGATAGTTCCAGCGCGCGCCGCCGGACGTCTTCGGGTTCGGCGTGATCACCTGAACGCCGTCCTTCACCAGATCGCTCCAGTCGTGGATGCCCTTGGGATTGCCCTTGCGCACCAGGAAGATGATGGTCGAGGTGTACGGCGCTGAATTGTTCTCGAACTTCGTGCGCCAGTCCGGGTTGATTTTCTTCGTCTTCGAGGCGATGGCGTTGATGTCGCCTTCAAGCGCGAGCGTCACCACGTCGGCGTCGAGGCCGTCGATGACGGCGCGAGCCTGCGCGCCTGATCCGCCGTGCGATTGCTGGATGGTGACCGTTTCGCCGGTCTCGGCTTTCCAGTGCGCCGCGAAGGCCTCGTCATAGGCCTTGTAGAGCTCACGTGTCGGGTCGTAGGACACGTTCAGGATGGTCGTATCGGCAAACGCGAAACCGAGCGTGCCGAACTGGACAGATGTGGCGACCAGTGCGCCGAGCAGTTTCCTGAAATGAGGGTTGGTCATTTCCGCCTCCGTTGAACTGCTGCGAACTTTACCGAGTTTATAGAATTTAGATGCATTGAATGTTGCCTTTTTCACCTCCTCGAAGCAATTTTTCGCCGAGCCCGGGCCGTTTGAGGAAATAACTTCCTCATCCGTTGGCCGTGTGACTCTTCATCAGCCGGCCTAATTAGAAGCGGTCGGGGTCAGGGCAAGCCCGGGCATGTTAATTGGCAGTGACCGGAAAATCGAAGCGCCGTTTTGGAAACGGCCGGCGCGAGGCCCCCCTCTCTGCCCTGCCGGGCATCTCCCCCTCAAGGGGGGAGATTGGCAGTTTCGCCGCTGCACCCGTCTTTCCAACGTTGAAGATTGGCGAAGGCAACGAAGCGAATAATCTCCCCCCTTGAGGGGGAGATGGCCGGCAGGCCAGAGAGGGGGGCCTCGCGCCATGCATCAGGCGAGAAATTCCGTGACCCGAAGCCTTAAGAAGTGCAATCCCCTGAATCGCTTGCACCATCCTATTCGACGAAAACCTTCACGCTTGCCGCCCGACCAGCGGCATCAATCACCGTCAGCGTCGAATAGCCGGTACCGTCAGGTTGCCAGGTCGCGGTGCGGCGCCGGTCGATGCCGGCGAGCGGTTTGCCGTTGGCGAGCCAGCGGAACGGTGCGCGGCCACCTTGCAGTTTCAGCACCAGCGGCGTGGCGTCGGCCGAATTGGTGCCGAGGTCGACGCGGGCGCCGTTGGGCGGGAATATGATGGTTGGTGCCGGCTCGGTGGCGGTGGCCTGGACCAGGCCGTCCGATCCGGCGCCGAAGCGGGCCAGCGTCACCGGCAATTCCTCGCGCTTGGGGTTGAAGACGCCCGGCGGGCGGCTGGGCAGCGGCACGCTGGCAAGGCCGGAACGGACGAAGCCTTCGAACAAGATGGGTGCTGCCGAGACATAGCCCGAGAGGCCGGGGACAGGGCCGGCGTCGGCGCGGCCGACCCAAACGCCCAGCACATAGCGTCCGTCGAAGCCGACGGACCAGGCGTCGCGATAGCCGTAGGAGGTGCCGGTCTTGTAGGCGATGCCGCGCTGCATGGCGCCTTCCGGCGGCTTTACGCCGGACAGGATATCATTGATCTGCCAGGCTGCCTGGTCGTCGAGGATGGTGGCGGTGATGCGCTCGGCATCGGCCGGCTCGGTGCCGTCATGCAGCGTACGCATCTTTCCGCCATTGGCGAGCCCGGTATAGAGCTGCACCAGATCGCGCAAAGTCACGCCGACCCCGCCGAGGCCGATCGCCAGGCCCGGCGCTTCGTTGACGGGCAGGATAGGGTTGACGCCGGCCTGGCGGAAGCGCGCCGTCAGCCGTGCCGGGCCGACCGCATCGAGCACGCGGATCGCCGGCACGTTGAGCGACAATTGCAGCGCCTGGCGGATCGAGACGTCGCCCTGGTAGCCCATGTCGAAGTTCTTCGGACGGTAGCCACCGAAATCGGCCGGGCTGTCCTCGATGATCATCTCCTGCGCCACCAGCCCCTGCTCGAAGGCAAGGCCGTAGATGAACGGCTTCAGCGTCGAGCCGGGGGAGCGCACCACCTTGGTCATGTCGATCCAGCCGGAACGGCTGGCGTCGAAGAAATCGGCGGAGCCGACTTCACCGAGAATGTCGCCGGTACGCGCATCGGCCATGACCATGGCGACGGAAAGTTTTGGTCCGAGCTTCCTGGCGGCATCCCTTGCCACCTGTTCCAGCCCCTGCTGCACGCTCTTGCGAATTGTGAGCTGCAGCGGCTGGCCGGGAACGGCCCTGGGCAGCATGGCATAGGAGGCGTGTGCGGCAAGCGCCGGCAGCTTGCGGCGCAATCCGGAAACATCGTCCAGCGCGGCGCGCGCGGCCTCGCGTTCGCCGAGCAGGCCGGCCGAGACCATGCGGGTGAGCACGCGGTCGCGCGCGGCATGGGCGGTGTCGAGGTTGCGGTCGGGCCGGCGTTTTTCCGGCAGTTGCGGCAGCGCCACGAGGAGGGCGGCCTCCGAGACGGTGAGCCGCTTCGGCTCCTTGCCGAAATAGGCGAGCGAGGCGGCGCGAACGCCTTCGAGATTGCCGCCATAGGGCGCCAGCGTCAGATAGCGTTCGAGGATTTCGCGCTTGGACAGCCGCCGCTCGATCTGGATGGCGCGCAGCATCTGCCTGATCTTGGAGCCGATGCTGCGGCTGTCGCGCGGCTCGATCAGCCGGGCAAGCTGCATCGACAGGGTCGAGCCGCCGGACACGATATGGCCGCTGGTGACGAGCTGGCCGGCGGCGCGGCAGAGCGCCAGGAGGTCGACACCGCGGTGGTCCCAGAAGCGCTTGTCCTCATAGGTGACCAGCATGTCGACGAACTCTCTGTCGACCTGATCGAGGCGGGTTTCGAGCCGCCAGTAGCCGTCCGGCGTGGCGAAGGCGCGCAGGAGCTGGCCGTCGCGGTCCTGGACCTCCGTCGAGACCGCCAGCTTTGCCGGCAAGGGCGGCGGAAAGGCGCGGTCGAGCTCCCAGAGGGTGGCGAGGGAAAGGGCCGCGACGCCGGCGAGGCAGGCGCCGGCGATCGCGGTGCGTTTGAGGAATGTTCTGGAGAGCACGGCGCTGCCCCTCATCCGCCTGCCCATCCTTCGCAGCAGCTACGCTGCAGCTTCGGAGGGTGAACCGGCACCTTCTCCCCGTAAAGAGACGGGGAGAAGGGAGATGTCGGCGACCTTTTCATCGCTACTCCGCCTTCACCTCCATGACGCCGGTGGCGGTGCGGGCCGAATATTGCGGCCTGTACATGTCCTCCACCGTCGCCGCCGGATGGGCGTAGGTGCCGGGCGTCACGGCGCGCACGACATAGGCCAGCATGATGTTGCGGTCGCCGTCGCCCTCGTTCGGATTGAAGGCGGCGACGAAGCGGTCGTCGCGGAACTCCAGATGCGCGGCGTCGGTCTGCGCCAGCCAGGAGAAGTTCGACAATTGCGCGCTGGAAACCAGGCCTGGATTGTCGATCTCGAAGCCGGCCGGCAACAGGTCGGTGATCAAGAGCCGTGATGGCCACTTGTTCTGCTCGTAGACCTTGAGCACGACCACGTAGCGCTCGTTCTGCCTGGCCTCGGTGACGTTGGCCTCGGTGCCGTCGAGTTTGTAGTAGGTGCGCTGGATGGTGAAGCCGTCGCCGCCGGCCGGCAACGGCTCGACCGGCGCGGCGACCGCCGTGACCACCGCCTGCAGCGACGTCGCGCCGGTGTTGGCGATGGTGAGCGGGCTGTCGACGAGGTCGCTGCCGGCGACCTGGTCGGAGTAGCCGCCCGAATGCGGCGCGCCATTGACGGAAAGCGTGATGGAATCATTGCCTTCCTTCAGCGCCCGCGCGGCGAGCAGCATCCAGGATTCGTCCTGCGTGCTCGTCCAGCGGGCATCGGCGCGTGCCACTCCCACCAGCTTGATCAGCTGCGCCATGATGCTGGGCACTGGCTTTGCTTCCGCCGCCAGCGCCAGCATCGCGGCGCCGTCACGCAGTCGCGAGCCGTAGTCCGAGCGGTAGTAGTCGTAGTCGGTCTCCGACTGCGCCAGCCGCAGCGCTGTCTGGAACGTCGCTTCGGAACGCTGCGTGTCGCCATAGAGCGCGAGGCTTGCCGCCAATTGGGCAACCGCCATCGGGCTGGAGAACGCTTCGAGCTGCGTGTCCGCATAATAGCGCAGATCGCCGATCGAGGCCTTCTTGTTGCGGGCAAGCACGTAGAGCGCGTAGGCGATCTCGCTGCCCCTATCCTGGACGTCCTGGTCGTAGCCAAGCGAGTTCTGCAGATTGTTCAACGCCTGGTTCATCGCCAGCGCCGGAACGTCATATTTCTGCTCGCGCGCCCGAGTCAGGAACTCGGTGACATAGGCATCGAGCCACAGATCGCCGGAGCCAGGACCCCAAAGGCCGAAGCTGCCGCTTGCCGCCTGATAGGACAGCACCTTGTAGATCGCATCCTGGATGCGGCCATGCAGGTCCGGATCGCTTTCCATGCCGATGCTCTTGGCCATGTCGTTGACATAGAGAAGCGGCATGGCGCGGCTGGTGGTCTGCTCGGCGCAGCCATAGGGATAGCGGTCGAGCGACATCAGAAGCGACGGCACGTCGAGCGCGGATGACTGCGAAACGCCGACGCTGACCGAAGCGCCATCGAGCACGCTTGCGGCAAGCAGCTCCTTGTCGACGCGCAACGAGCCGCCATTGGGCTTCAGATCGACGACCATGCGGTTGGTGACCGGAAGCTGCGCCGGGCGCACCGGCAGATAGAGCGTCTGCTCAACCTCGGTGCCTTCGGCATGCGTGAGCTTGACGGTGACCGAGGCGTCACCCGCGGTCTTCGCGACCAGCGGGAAGGTGAGCGACTGCCGCTTGCCCTGTGCGAGCGTCAGCTTCTGGGGTGGTGGTTTGTCGCCGGTCGAAAGATCGCCGGTCGTGGTGACCGACAAGGCGTAGTCGCCGGCCGGGCCATCGGTATCGGCGATGTCGAGGCGCATGGTCGCCGCGTCGCCCGGCGCCAGGAAGCGCGGCAGACCGGCGGTGATCACCACCGGATCGCGCACGATGACATCGGTCTGGGCATGGCCGACCGCATCCTTGGTCCAGGCAACCGCCATGACGCGCACGGTGCCGTTGAACTGCGGGATGTCGAAATCGATCCGCGCCTTGCCGTTGGCATCGAGTTCGACGGGGCCGGAAAAGAAGGCGACCAGCTTTTCGGTCGGCGGGCTGCCTTGCGCCTGCATGTTGGCGCCGTCGCCGCCAGTCCGTATTTTGCCCATGGCGCCGAGCGAGCCGTCGATCAGACGTCCGTAGAGGTCGCGGATCTCGAGACCCAGCATGCGCTGGCCGAAGAACCAATCCTCCGGATCGGGCGCTTTGTAGTTGGTGAGATTGAGGATGCCGACATCGACGGCAGCCACCATCACATAGGCGTTGCTGCCGGCTTGAGCGCCGTTGACGGCGATCGGGATCGACAGCTGCTGGCGCGGCAAGGTCTTTTCGGGCGGTGTCAACGTGACTGCCAGCTTTTTCGAACCCGGATCGACCGCCAGCCATTTGACGCCGATGGCGCGGGCCGGCATGCGCGATTCCTGCGCATCTCCGGGCCGGAACAAGGTCGCCGTGACATAAGCGCCGGCGCCCCAGTCGTCACCGACCGGGATGTCGACGGTGCTGCCGCCGGCCGGCACGGAAGCGGTGACGGTCTTCAAAAGCTTTTCGGCACCGATGGTGACCAGCAGCTCGCCGGCAAAATGCGGCGAGACCTTCAGCTTGGCGACTTCGCCGGCGGCGTAGTCGTCCTTGTCGAGGGCGATCTCGAGGCCGTCTGGCGTCTCGGTGGTGGTCGAGGCGACATACCAGCCGGCATCGAACTCATAGCTGGTCGCCGGACCATCCGGGTCGGCCGTCTCGATCTCGAGCCGGTAGCGGCCCCAGTCGACGGGCAGCGACACGGTCGCCTCGCCATCGGCCTTGAGGTCGACCGCGCCATTGGCAACGGCCTTGGTGAGGCTCACCGCCTCGTAGTTCCAGGAATTGTTGGAACGGTACCACTGATAATTGCGCTCGACCTTAACCAGCGACCACTGAGCGCCTTTCAGCTCCTCACGTTTGCCATTCGGGTCGACGGCGATGATGCTGAACTTGGCGGTCCCGCCTTGCGGGACCTCATCGCCTTCGAAATCCGGGCGAATGCCGATGACGTCGCGCTGCGGGCGAACGCCGATGTCGAGCGAGCGTTCGACGGCGCGGCCGCCGGCCTCGCGCATGCGCACGGTGACCTTGGCGTTGACCAGCTTGGTGGTCGACGGCAACTGGTCGATGGTGACCGGGAAGGTCGCCTTGCCGTCGTCGCCGACCACCGGAAGGTTGGTGAAAGGCGTCACGGTCGGCTCGCTCGACTGCTCGTCGGCCAGGCCGAAGCTGAAATCCTTGAAGCTGTCCCAGGTGCTTGTGGTCGACAGCGTCATCTCGCCTTCGAGCGCAAGGCCCGCGGCCGGCGCGCCATAGAGGAAGCGGCCGTCGACGGTGGCGTTGGCGGTTTCGCCCTGGGCGATCTCCTTCTTGTCGGCGGTCAGGTCGAATTCGATGCGATCCGGGACGAAGTCCTCGACCAGGAACATCTGGCTGGCGACGGGCGCCTGCTTGGGATCGGTGTAGATCGACACCGTCCAGGTGCCGCGCATGGCGTTGGCCTCGAGCGGCAGGTCGACGGCATGGCCGCCGGCGGACTCGCCATTGCTGACGATGCGGCGGTTCTCGACGCCGTCGGGACGGGTGAAGATGAAGGTGAGCGGCAGGTTCTCGACCGCCTTGGCGGCGCCGTCGCGGGCAAGGGCAGCGACATGCACATCCTCGCCGGCGCGGTAGATGCCGCGCTCCGTCCAGGCATAGACGTCGAGCGCGCCAGGCGAGGCACGTCCCTCGACGCCACGATCCGAAAGATCGAAGCCGGCCTTGGCCATATCGAGGAAGACGAAGTCGTTGTCGCCCTGCTTGGCCATCAGCACCGCCGGCACCATGCCGTTTTCGCCGCGCGTCAGGCCCGGATTGAAGATGGCGTGGCCCTCGGCGTCTGTGGTCGCGGTGCCAAGGATTTCGTTGTTCTTGGCAAGCAGCGTCAGTTCGGCACCAGAAATCGGCTTGGCCGAGCCCAGCGAACGAGCAAAGACGTTCAGGCCGTCCTGGCCGGTATAGGTGGAAAGGCCGATGTCGGAGACGACGAACCACTGCGTGGCGCGCGAACCATAGTCGTCGCTCTTGTCGTCGACGGGCTCCGCGGTCAGCACATAGACACCGGGCTTGCGCTGCGGGATCGCCTCATCCACTGGAAACGAAGTGGTCACTTCCTTGTTGAGATCATTGGCGATTTCGAGCGTGCCGGACCAGACGGCCGAGCCCATCTGGTCGGAAATGGTGGAAATATCGTAGCCGTCGAGCTGATGCAGGAACTGGTAGCCGGACAGAAGCTGTGCCAGCGAACGATCGCCGATACGGTATAGCGTCATCTTGGCGGCGGTCATGTTGACGGTGACGACCGGAATGCCGCGGCGCGCGCCGGCCGGCAGCACGAAGCTGTCGCCGGTAAAGCGGGCGGACGGAGCGCGGTCCTGAACGTAGATCGACAACACCACGGGCGCGGCGATCGTTTCGCCGACCGCGGCCGGCAGGCCGGCGCGGAAGGTCACGTCATAATGCTGGCCGTGTTCCAGACCTTCGACGCAGATTTGCTTGTCCTTGGCCTCGACGGCCTTGGGAGCGGCGTTGTCGACGGTCACGAACTGTGAATAGTCGACGCCGGCCTTGACCAGTTCCTCGGAAAACTGGGCGCAGATGCGCGGCGAGGAGGAATCGGCATCGACGGTGTGCTCGACGACGCGAAAACCCTTGCGCGCCTTGAGGTCGGCATAGTCGGCCTGGACGGCCGGCGAGTTCACCAGCGCAAGGCTCGCCTCATAGGCCTGGAGCGAAGGCCGGTAGAGATCGCGCTTGTCGAGGCCGGCGGCAAGCAGCGCCAACGCCTCGGCGCGGGTCTTAGCCGTGCGCACCAGCTTGTAGGCGTTGAAGGCCGCCGAGGTGGCGTTCATCGGGAAAGTCGCGGGTTCAGTGGTGTTGGAAGCTGGCTGCACGGCCAGCGTTTCGCGCGCCAGCGCCAGCCACAGCGCGCCGTCATCGGGCAGCACAGAGACCGCGGCCTGGTATTTCTGCATGGCAAGGCGATGATCGCCGGTCAGCGCTGCCTGCTCGGCGGCGGCTTGCAGGGCGGAAAGCCCTTCCGTCGGCTTGTCATAGGCCGGATCGGTCAGCTTGTTGCGGAACTGCTGGGCCTGGTCGGCCATCCAGTTCGGGAAAAAGGCCAGCGCCGGCGGGGCGCCGATATCGGGATCGCCATCGACATTGGCGACCTTGCCGGCGACGGCGCCGGTGAAGGATTTCAGCTGGTTATAGTCGGATTTGAGAAAACACCACTTTGCCTTGGTGTTGTAGGTGAAGGCACGGCAAGCGGGATCGCCGAGGCAGGTGGTTTTGCACTGGTCGAGGCTGACATTCTGCTCCGACCGCAGGTCGAAGCCGAAATAGTCGGAATTGTCGATTGTCACTATCCGCCGGGCTTCGGCCGCAAAAGCCGCCCCGCCCGATGAGAGGAAGATAGGGGCGAAAAAGACAAGGAGAAGGAAAGAGAGACCACGAGCCGCGCGCATTGCCATACCACCCTCCAGACATCGCCAGCGTCCGGGCATGATCAAGCTTCGGACAGGCTTGTCAACGCCGGGGCGCCGCAGGTTTATCACCCGCGAACAGTTTCCACGCCGGCCAAAGGCCGGTATTTCGACAGAACCTCTGTGAGACGGATCACACTTTCTTGCGAAAAGGTAAAAGGTGTGAATTCCAAGCCCGGTCTATTTCAGACAATTGGATTGTGGCCCCTTTACGAACGTTTCGGAACTTCATTCCAATTTTAGTTTTGTCGACTAGGTTGTCTTAATGCCGGCGCATGAAACGCAGATGTCGGAAGGGTTCGCGCCAGGGCGCGGGCTTCCGCGCGCCCTGCTTTTCGCGCTCATCTGCTCGACCGTGCTGGCCGGCGGGATACGGCCGGCGGCGGCTTTCGAGATTTTCGGCATCAAGCTTTGGGGCTCGTCCAAGGACGAGGATGCCGATATTGTCGATCCGTTGCGCTATTCGGTGACCATCGATGCGCCGGACGCCGACAAGGATCTGGTCAAGAGGCTCGAAAACGCCTCGTCCCTGAAGAGCGACGAGGACCATCCGGTGTCCGGATCGCTCGGCCTGATGGCCAAGGCGCGCGGCGACCGCGAGCAGCTCGTCGCCGCTCTTTACGCCGATGCCCGCTATGAAGGCGTGGTCACCATCACCATCGACGGCAAGTCGATCGATGAGTTGCCGCCGGATGCCGAGTTCAAGGGTCCTCAGCCTATTCCCGTGGTCGTGAGCGTTGCCGCCGGACCGAAATTCACGCTAGGCAACATCCGGCTGAAGGGCGACGCGGCAGGGTTGGCCAGCGCCGACTTCGGGCTGATCGCCGGCGGCGATGCCGGCTCCGGCGCGGTGCTCAAGGCCGAAGCATTGATCGTGCGGGCGCTGAAGGAAGAGGGCAGGCCGCTTGCAAAGGTCACGGACCGCGAGATCGTCGCCGAGCATGCCAGCTCAACGCTTGACGTCACGCTGACGGTGGCCGCCGGCCCGGTCGCCGGCTATGGCGACACGACGGTCGAGGGCACCGAAAAGGTCGATCGGAACTTCACCGAGTACATGACCGGGCTGAAGCGGGGCCAGCAATACTCGCCGCAGGAGATCGACGACGCCCGCGACCGGTTGCTCGGGCTCGAAGTCTTCAACAGCGTGACTGTCAAGGAGGGCGACAGCCTCGACGCCAACGGCAACATCCCAATCGATGTTCAGGTCAGCGAACGCAAGCCGCGTTATTTCGGCATAGGCGGCACCTTCTCGAACACGGAAGGCCTAGGCCTTGAAGGCTATTGGGGGCACCGCAACCTGTTCGGCCAGGCCGAGAAGCTGCGTATCGACGGCTCCATCAGCGGCATCGGCAGCAACAGCATTTCCGCGCTCAACTACAATGCCGGCGTCATGTTCGAGAAACCGGGCGTGCTCGGGCCGACGTCGAAATTCTTCACCGGCATCAAGACGGTGTTCGAGCATCCTGACGCCTACGACCATTTCTCGGTCAAGGGCGACGTCGGCGTTTCCTACGACCTCGACAAGAAGCAGCGGGTCTCGGCCGAATTCGACCTCGATTATTCGAGGATCACCGACGCCTTCGGCAAGCATACCTATCTGATCGCCAGCGTGCCGCTGCAATATGTCTATGACAGCCGAGACGACAAGCTCAACCCGACCAGAGGGTTCCGCTTCCTCGCCTATGCCGAGCCGAGCTACGACATACTGAATGGCGCGACCTTCCTGAAGCTGAAGGGCGAGGGCTACACCTACCAGTCGCTCGACACGGCAAGCAGGTTCGTGCTCGCCGAGCGCGCAACGCTGGGCTCGATCGTCGGCACCGGGCTGCAGAACGTGCCGGCCGACCGGCGCTTCTATTCCGGCGGCGGCGGCTCGGTGCGCGGCTATTCCTACCAGGGCATCGGCCCGAAGGACATCGACGGCCAGCCGATCGGCGGCCTCTCCTTCTTCGAAACCTCGGTCGAGATGCGCATCGGCGTCACCGACACGATCGGCATCGTGCCGTTCGTCGATGCCGGCACGGTCTCGACCAGATCCTTCCCCGATTTCTCGGATGTGAAGGTCGGCGCCGGCGTCGGCCTGCGTTACATCACGCCGTTCGGTCCGCTGCGCATCGACGCCGCCGTGCCGCTCAACCGCGATCCGGGCGATCCGCATTTCGGCATCTATGCCGGCATCGGCCAGGCGTTCTGACGATGATTTTCTGGCGCATCCTCCGCATCTGCGTCTACGCGCTCCTCCTTTTGCTGGTGGTGGCGGTCGGCGCGCTTGTCGTGCTTACCGGCACAGAGGGCGGCAGGCAAAATCTCGCCGGCCTGATCTCGAAGATGGCCTCGAGCGAGGACCGCAAGGTGACGGTCAGCGGTATCGAAGGCATCTGGTCGGGCGCGCTGAGGGTCGACCATGTGGTGCTGGAAGACCGCGTCGGCCCGTGGATGGTGGCGCGCAAGGTGGCGCTCGACTGGTCGCCGACAGCGCTGCTCTCATGGAATTTCAATGCAGACCGCTTTGCCGCCGGGCGCATCGAACTGGCGCGGCTGCCGCAGCCGAGCCAGCAGCCGTCTCAAGGTGGTTCGACGAGCCTGCCGGTGTCGATCGACGTCAGGGAGATCGACCTGCCGGAGATCGCGCTTGGCCAGGAGCTTGCCGGCAGCGGCATTGCCGAACTCGCCGCCAAGGGCTCGCTCAAGGCAGACCCGTCGCCGCTGGCGATCGAGAGCGTGCTCAACGTCTCCCGCCATGACGGCAAGCAGGGCAATGTCGACGCCAAGATCCATTTCGCGCCCGCCGACAACAAGCTCGACCTCGATCTCAAGGCGTCGGAGCCGGCGGGCGGCATCATCGCCAACCTGCTCAAGCTGCCCGATGCGCCGCCGGTCAACATCGTCGTTTCCGGCACTGGGCCTTTAGCCAACTGGAGCGGCATCGGCACCTTCATGGTCGATGGCCGGATCGTCAGCCAGCTGACCGGCCGGCACCAACTCACCGACAAGGGCCACCGTATCGAGGCCAATGGCGACGGCGAGTTCGAGGAGTTCCTGCCCGAGAAGATAAAGTCGCTGTTTGCCGGCAAGACGAGCTTCGATATCGCCGGAACGGCGACCACAGCAGGTGGGATAGATATCGAGCGGGCCACTATAGACAGTGGTACGGTGCACGGCACCGCAACCGGCAATGTCGATCCGAAGGGCGCCAGCGACCTGGCCGTCGAGCTCTCCGCCAAGGACAAGCCCGTCACAATCGATGTCGGCAACAGCGCGGTTCCGATCCTGGTCGCGGTCGAAAAGGCCACGGTGCGCGCCTTCGGCGACGGCAAGGCGCCGATGGTCGATATCGGCACGTCGCTTACCTCGGTGGCCGTCGGGGGCACGCAGCTCAATAATATTACGGGCGAGATCCATTCCGACGGCTTCGATATCGAGACCCGCAGCGGCCCGGTCAGCATCAAGCTCGCCGCCGCCGGCCTGAAGACCGATGTGGCGACTCTGGCGCCACTGGTGACCGGCAAGCTCGCCGCCGATCTTTCCGGCACGATCAGCCCAGAGACCGTGGCCATCGACAAAGGCACCTTGCGCAGCGATGCGCTCAATGCCGGGCTGACGGCAAATGTGGCGCTTGCCGATCTTTCGATGACGCTGAAGATGAATGCCGACGCCGTCTCGAAGGCATTGCCGCCGCAAATCAGCTCGCTGCTCGGCGAGCGGGTGACGTTTTCGGCAACCGCCACGCGCGATCCGCAGGGCGCGTTCGCCGCCAACTCACTGGAACTCACCTCCGGCTCGCTCAGCGCCAGCGGCACCGCCAGCGCGCAAGGGTCGGATATCCAGGCCGATGTGAAAGGCACGCTGGGCGACGTCTCATCGCTGTCGTCGCTCGCCGGCACGCCGCTTGCCGGCGGGATCAACTTTGCGCTGACCACGAGCGGCCCGCGCTGGGCGCCTGATTTCTCCGTCTCAGCCGACAGCGCCAGCCTGACTGCGGCCGGCCGCACGGTGAAGGACATCAGGCTTTCGGCCAAAGGCAAGGCCGACATCGCCAATCCGTCGGCCGACGTCTCGCTGACCGCCAGCGCCGAGGGCCAGGCGCTCGACATCGCAGCTTCGCTGGTTACCGCCGACGGCAAGCGCTCGATTAGGGGGCTTACCCTCGCGCTTGGCGACAACAAGGTTTCGGGCGATCTCGCGCTCGACGATCAATACCTGCCGCTCGGCACGCTGACGCTTGCCGTGCCTGACATCGGGCCGCTCGCGGCGCTCGCAGATCAGACGGCAACGGGTGATATCAACGGCACCATCGCCTTCGCCAAGGAGGGCGAGGCGCCGACCGTCACGGTCAACGCGGCCAGCACATCGATCGCGCGTGGCGAACTGGCGGCGAAAGCCATCACCGTCAACGCGCTGATCGCCAATTACCTGAAGGGGCCGGCGATTTCGGGCTCGATCAAGGCCGACAGCGTGACCTCCGGCAGCACGGTCATCAGCAGCATCGGCATCGATTTGAAGCGCGACGGCGACTGGACCAATTTTACCGGCGGCGCGACGGCGTCCGGCATTCCGGCAACCGCCGCCGGGCGGGTGAAGATCGCCAACGGCACGACAAGCGTGGAAATCGCTTCCGGCGAGGCGACGGTGCGCGGCATCAAGGCGGCCATCGCCGAGCCCTCCAGCCTTTCCATCGCCAATGGCGTGACCACGGTCGAGAAGCTTGCGCTCAATCTCGGCGGCGGTTCGGCGACGGTTTCCGGCAGCGCCGGGCAAACCCTGGACCTGACGGCCAACCTCGCCAATCTGCCGTTGGCGCTTGCCAATGATTTCGTGCCCGGCCTCGACGGGGCAGGAACGCTGGAGGGCACGGCACACGTCACGGGTCCATCGTCCAACCCCGATGTGCAGTTCAACGCGAAGGTGGCGGGCGCCGAGACCAGCCAGACCCGGCAGGCGGGGCTCGGGCCGCTGGATCTGGACGCTGCCGGCAGCTACACGCTGGCGGGCGGCGTGGCCCTGGACCACGCCACGCTTTCGGGCGACAAGATTTCAGGCAAGGCCGCCGGAACCCTCAACCCTAACGGCGCCAGCGATTTCTCCCTCGATCTTACATCGTCCGGGCCCAGCCTGCCGCTGACGGTCGGCAGCGCCGAGAGCCCGGTCAAGATCGCGGTCCAGTCGTTGTCGGCGAAGATGGCGGGCGAAAGCACGCAAGCGCGGCTCGATGTGTCCGCAATTCTGCCTTCCATTGCCGCCAGCCAGGCGAAGGTGGACGGTCTCACCTTGATGCTGCATTCGGACGCCTTCGACCTCAAGGGGCGGGCAGGTCCGGTTTCCGGCACAGTGACGGTGGACAGGATCGGCCTCGACAATCCCATGCTCGCGCCGCTGATCGCCGGCAAGGTCACGGCCAAGGTCAATGGCCGCCTGACGACAGATGCAGTCGCCGTCAACAGCGGCTCCTTCAGGAGCGATGCGCTCAATAGCCAGGTTGCCGGCCGGATATCGCTGGGCGATGGTGCCGTCGACCTCAATCTCAAGGCCGATGTTGCTTCTTCCGCCTTGCCTGCGGCGGTGCGCGGCATGCTTGGCGAGAGCGCGCAGTTGAGCGCCGCGCTGAAGCGCGATGCCAATGGCAATGTCAATGTGGACGGCCTGAAGCTCAATTCGGGCGCGCTCAGCGCTGACGGGCAGGCGAGCCTTGGCGACGGGAAGCTGGCCGCAGACATCGAGGGTGCGTTGAGCGATGTTTCGCGGCTCTCGAAAGACGCCAAGGGCGCCATCGCCTTTGCCCTGAACGCGCAAGGCCCGGTCACCGCGCCCGACCTGTCGATGACGGTGAGCAGCGACCGTCTTTCGGTGGCGGCGCGGGAGATCACCGGACTGAAGCTGACGGCCACCGGCAAGGCCGATGCCGCCAATCCGGCGGCCAATGTGCAGCTTGCCGGCAACGTCGCGGGGCAGAAGCTGCAAGGCAGCGCGGTGCTCGCCACGACCAATGGCAGCCGCGCGATCAACGGGCTTTTGCTGTCGCTCGGGCCGAACAGGATTTCCGGCGATCTCACGCTGGACGATGCCTTCGTGCCGGTCGGCACCGTTTCGCTCGACCTGCCCGATATCGGGCCGCTGGCCGCGCTGGCGCTGGAAAAGGCCGAGGGCAATGTGCGCGGCGCGATCGCCTTCTCCAAGACCGCCAACGGACCCAATGTCGCGGTCAAGGCGAACACCTCGGCAATCAAGCGCGGCGATCTCTCCGCCAAGAATGTCGCGATCGACGCGCAGGTCGCGAACTACATGGCAGCACCCGTCATCTCCGGCACGGTGCGCGCCGAGAGCGTCACTTCCGGCGGCACCGCCGTCACCGGCATCAATGTCGATCTCAAGCGCGACGGCGACTGGACCGGCTTCTCGGGCGGCGCCACCGTCAAGAACATCCCGGCGAAGGCGGCCGGCCGTGTGAAGGTCGCCAACGGCACGACGACCATCGAACTCGCGTCGGGCCAGGCGACGGTGCAGGGCATCAAGGCCGCGATCGCACAGGCCTCGACAGTGACCATCGCCAACGGGGTGACGACGCTCGACCGGCTGGTGCTCAACCTTGGCGGCGGCACGGCGACGGTGACGGGCAGGGTCGCGCAGGCGCTGGATATCAACGCCAACCTGGCCAGGGTGCCGATCTCGCTTGCCAACAGTTTTTCGCCGGGTCTCGACGCGGCCGGCTCGATCTCGGGCACGGTCAAGGTTACCGGCGCGCCGGCGAGCCCGTCGATCGGCTTCAAGATCGATGCGGCCGGCGTGCAGACCTCGCAGACACGCGGCGCCGGGCTCGGCGGCATGAACGTGTCGTCGTCGGGAACGTTCGCCGGCAACAAGCTCGCTTTCGACGCCAACATCAGCGACGGCGCTGGCCTCGGCCTCAAGGGCGGCGGCTCGGTGACGACGGTAGGCACGCCCACATTGGCGCTGGATTTCAATGGCAAGGTGCCGTTTTCCTTCCTTGCCTCAAAACTGGCCGCGCAAGGCCTGGCGCTTAACGGCACCGCCAACGTCGACGTGCAGGTGCGCGGTCCTGCGTCCGCGCCGGTCATCAGCGGCAAAGTCACCACGTCCGGCGCGCGCCTCATCGACGCGCGTTCCGGGCTCGCGGTCAACGACGTCGCCGCCGACGTTTCGATCGGCGGCGGCGTCGCCAGGATCAACCGGCTGACCGGAACGCTGTCGACGCGCGGCAACCTGTCGGCGAGCGGCACGGTGGGCATCACGCCGGCGCAAGGCTTCCCGGCCGACCTGTCGATCAAGCTTACCGATGGCCGCTATACCGACGGCCGGGTGGTGACCGCCAATCTCGGCGGCGACCTGACCGTCAAGGGACCGCTCGTCTCGGCGCCAATCATCGCCGGCACCGTCAACCTGGCAAGGACGGTCATCACCGTTCCGGACAAACTGCCCGGGTCGCTCTCGGAACTCGACGTCAAACATAAGAATGCGCCTCGCGCCGTGCGGGCGCAGGACAAGGCGTTGCGCCCGCCCACGTCCGGCGGCAGCAGCAATAGCGGCAGCGGGCTTACCCTCGATCTGACGGTGAACGCGCCGAACCAGATATTCATCCAGGGCCGCGGCGTCGATGCCGAACTGGGCGGGTCGCTCAAGCTGACCGGACGGGCATCCTCACCGCAAGCCGTGGGTACGTTCACCTTGCAACGAGGGCGGCTGACGATCCTCTCCAAGCGGTTGACCTTCACCGAAGGCACGGTCGGGTTCCAGGGTTCGCTGGTGCCCTACCTCAACCTGACGGCGACCACGACGACCAGCAGCGCCACCGTCACGATTGTGGTCTCGGGAGAAGCGACCGATCCCAAATTCAACTTCTCCTCGGTGCCGGCGCTGCCCCAGGACGAGGTGCTGGCACAGCTCATCTTCGGTCAATCCATGTCCAAACTTTCACCGCTGCAAATCGCCCAGCTTGCCGATGCGGCCGCGCAATTGGCTGGCGCGGGCGGTTCGACGTCGCTGCTCGACAATCTGCGCAACGCCATCGGTATAGACGATCTCGACGTGACGACGGACGAGAAGGGCGGCACCGCCGTTTCGGCTGGCAAGTACCTCAACGACCGCACCTATGTGACGATCCAGAAGGGCGACAAACCGGGCTCCGGCAAGGCGACGATCGACCTCAACGTCGGTCGCGGCGTGAAGCTGCGCGGCGAGGCCAATGATGCCGGCGAAGCCAAGGGCGGCGTCTTTTACGAACGCGAATATTGAGGGCGCGTCACCCTTCCTCGGCCTGCCGAACGGGCAGTCCGGCGCAGGCACGAGGCCCTTATCTGTATAAAATGTATTGATTTAATCGCCCGCGACGATTTTTTGGGAAATCCGGGTCGCGCTAGCAAATTTGCGCCAAGACTGTCGCTATCACGCGAACCGGGTTGCACTCAAAGATGCACATTCCCTACCATGTTCTTATTCCACACCGTCTTTTGACAACGCGGTCTGGATGCGGAATGGTAAAAGGCGGAAAGCCAACAATGGGAGTAAGTCATGGCAATCTATAAGAGCAATGGTGATCGTGTTCCGGATCACATCTTGAAAATGGCCGAAGAAGCCAAGTCGGGCGGTGTGGACCGCCGCGAATTTCTGGCCTTGGCCAGCGTCTTCGGCGCATCGACGGCAATGGCCTATGGCCTGCTGGGCCTCGCCGCTCCGACCCCGGCCAGGGCAGAGGACGTGCAGGGCAAGAAGGGCGGCGTGATCAAGGTCGCGATGTCTGTCAAGGATCCGAAGGATCCGCGCACCGCCGACTGGTCCGAAATCTCCAATGCCGAACGTCAGGCGCTCGAGCCGCTGGTGAAGTACACGAAGGAATACACCTTCGCGCCGTACCTGCTGGCAAGCTGGGACATCAATGACGACGCCACCGAATACACGCTGCATGTGCGGCCGGGCGTCGAATGGAACAATGGCGACAAGTTCACCGCCGACGACGTGGTCTACAATTTCACCCGCTGGGCGGACAAGGCCGCGGAAGGCAACTCGATGCCCGGCCGCCTCGGCAGCCTCGTCGACGACACGACCAAGAAGCTGCGCGAAGGCTCGGTCGTCAAGGTCGACGACATGACGGTCAAGCTCAAGCTGTCGAAGCCCGATATCGCCATCATCCCGGGCCTGTGCGACTATCCGGCGCTGGTCGTGCACAAGACCTTCGACGAGAAGGGCGCCAACTTCAAGAACTGCCCTATCGGCACCGGTCCGTTCGAGCTCGTGTCCTACGACGTCGGCCAGAAGGTCGTCTACAAGCGCCGCGAAACCGGCAAGTGGTGGCAGGGCGAGGCCTTCCTCGACGGCGTCGAGTTCATCGACTACGGCACCGATCCGGCCGCGACCGTCTCGGCCTTCGAGTCGGGCGAAGTCCAGACCAACCACGAAACCACCGCCGACTACGTCAAGATCATCGCGGATGTCGGCGCTCCGGTTTCGGAAGTCGTGACTGCGGCCACCGTGGTGTCGCGCTTCAACGTCACCCACAAGCCCTATGACGACCAGAAGGTTCGTCAGGCAATGTTGCTTGCCGTCGACAACGCCACCGTGCTGCAGCTCGGCTACGGCAATGCCGGCACGCCGGCGGAAAACCACCATGTGGCGCCGATCCATCCGGAATATGTCAAGCTGCCGGAGATCAAGCGCGACATCGCCAAGGCCAAGCAGATGCTGACGGAAGCCGGCGCGATCGATTTCGAGCACGAGCTGATCAGCAACGACGAGGACTACCACAAGAACACCACGGACGCGATCGCGGCGCAGCTGCGCGAAGCCGGCATCAAGGTGAAGCGCACCGTGCTACCGAGCTCGACCTTCTGGAACGACTGGACGAAGTATCCGTTCTCGGAAACCAACTGGAACATGCGCCCGCTGGGCATCCAGGTCATCGCCATTGCCTATCGCAGCGGCGAAGCGTGGAACGAGACGGGCTATGCCAATCCGGACTTCGACAAGAAGGTGAATGAGGCGCTCGGCATCGCCGATGCGGAGAAGCGCAAGGTGGTGATGAAGGACATCGAGCAGATGCTGCAGGATTCCGGCATCATCATCCAGCCTTACTGGCGCAAGCTCTACATCAACATCAAGCCCGAGGTGAAGAACCACTCGATGCACCCCACCTACGAGCACGACTTCGGCAAGGTCTGGCTCGACCAGGCGTGATCCATGGCGCGATAAATACGAGGGGCGGCAGCCCTTCGTATTTGCAGCTTCGCCGCCGTTGCATATGCTGCAGCGGTGGCGGGGCATCATCAGCTTTTCGCAACAGGGTTGAACCTATCTGACCCCAACCCGGCCGGCAGGGGGTGCGCATGTTCTCATTCATCGCCAGACGCATCGGCACGATACTGCTCACGATGCTGTGCTTGACGCTGGTCGTCTTCTTCCTCGTCAATCTCGAGCCAAATCTAAAGAAACTGGCGATCAGCCAGACCGAGATGCACACGCCCGCCGACCAGCTCGAAAGCTGGCTGGTAAATCATGGCTACAGGCAAAACTTCTTCGTGCGCTACGGCCAGTGGCTTGGCGTGTTTCCGAAGCATCCGATCACCGATCCGGCGACGGGCAAGACGACGCAACGCTTCTCCTTCTGCAACGACCCGGTCGAGTCGACATTCTCCGGCGTTCTGCAGGGCGATTTCGGCTGCTCGACCAAATTCAAGACGACGGTCGCGGCCAAGCTGTTCCCGGCCCTGGGCGCCACCGGATTGCTGATGTTCTGGGTGCTGGCGGTCATGGTGCCGATCTCGCTGCTGATCGGCATTCTCGCAGGCATGCGCGAAGGCTCGCGCACCGATCGCGTGCTGTCCGTGGCCTCGATCGCCTCGACGGCGACGCCTGAATACGTGTCGGGCGTCATCTTCACCGTCATCTTCGCATCATGGCTCGGCTGGCTGAACGGCTCCGCGGCGTCCGCCAGCCAGGGCATCACCTTCTACAATTTCACGCTGCCGGTGATCACGCTGGCGATCTACGGCATCGGCTATATCGCACGCATGACGCGCGCCTCGATGGTGGAGGTGATGACGCAGCAATATATCCGCACCGCACGGCTGAAAGGCCTGTCCTTCAGCAGCGTGGTCATCAAGCATGCGTTGCGCAACGCGCTGATCGCGCCCTTCACCGTCATCATGCTGCAGTTCCCGTGGCTGCTCACCGGCGTCGTGATCGTCGAGGTGATGTTCCGCTACCAGGGTTTTGGCTACACGCTGGTCGAGGCCGCCGGCAACAACGACATCGATCTGCTGCTCGGCTGCTCGCTGGTCTCGGTGTTCATCGTGCTGATCACGCAGCTCATTTCCGACGTCGGCTACGCGTTTCTCAATCCGCGTATCAGGGTTCAGTAGGGGGCAGGGCCGATGCAAACCGAATATATCAGCGCCTTCAACGTCGTTATCGGCGTGCTCTGGCGGTTCTGGCCGGTGTGGGTCGGGCTCATCCTGGTGATGGGCGCCAGCTTTAGCTACAAGAAGCGGCTGGGCCTCTACGGCCAACTTTTCGGCAGCGGCGTCGGCATCGCCGGCGTCTTCATCTGCCTGTTCTGGCTGTTCACAGCGATCTTCGCCTCGACCATCTCGCCCTTCGATCCGCTGGCGCAGGTCTCGGTGATGAAGGACACGCTGCCCGGCGCAATCGAACCGGCGTCGAAGCTCGTCTACTATTTCGGCGGCGACAAGCTTGCCCGCGACGTGTTCTCGCGCATGGTCTATGGCAGCCAGATCGTGCTGATCATCGCGCCGGCCGCCACCGGCTTCGCGCTGATGGTCGGCATCACGCTCGGCCTGCCGGCCGGTTACTATGGCGGCAAGATCGACACGCTGCTGTCGTTCCTCGCCAACCTGGTGCTGGCCTTCCCTGTTATCCTTTTGTTCTACCTGCTGGTGACGCCGGGAATCATGGACACGCCGATCCCCTACGGGATGGCGGGCTTGTTCTTCCTGTTCCCGATTATCTTCTTCAGCGTCCTGTTCTGGACCCGATACAAGAACCGGCCGGACCGGCTCTATATCCTGCTCGGCATCACGCTGGTCGTCGGCGGCTGGATCTATACCGGCCTGGTCTTCGACAAGGATCCGCTCAAGATCGTCCACATCGATCCCAACCAGCTCAACATCTTCGTGGCGGTGGTGTTCGCTTCCAGCCCCGGCGTGTTCCGCATCGTGCGCGGGCTGACCATGGACATCAAGACGCGCGATTACGTGGCGGCGGCGCAGACGCGCGGTGAATCGCCCTGGTACATCATGCTGTGGGAGATCCTGCCCAATGCGCGTGGTCCGCTGATCGTCGATGCCTGCCTGCGCATCGGCTACACGACGATCCTGCTCGGAACGCTCGGCTATTTCGGCCTGGGCCTCGCGCCGGAAAGCCCCGACTGGGGCACCGCGATCAAGGACGCCAGCCGCCTGCTGCGTTCCTTCATCCACCCGGCGCTGCCGCCGACGATCGCGCTGATGTCGTTCGTGCTGGGGCTGAATCTTTTGGCGGACTCGCTGCGCGAACAGTCGATGAAGGATTGATGGCAAGGCCTTTGGCCCTAATTGCCGATACCAAGGATTGGAGCGACCCATGAACGAGGCAGTTCGAGATCCAGCCAAATCGACCGGTCAGCCGATCATCGAGATCGAGAACCTCTCGATCTCCTTCTTCACGCGCAAGGGCGAAATCCCCGCCGTAATGGATTTTTCCTGCACGGTGATGCCGGGCGAAGCGATGGGCATCGTCGGCGAGTCCGGTTGCGGCAAGTCGACCGTGTCGCTCGGCATCATGCGCGACCTCTCCAACATCGGGAAGATCGTCGGCGGGCGGATAAAATTCCAGGGCAAGGACATGGGCGAGCTCTCCGAGGAGGAGTTGCGCGCCATCCGCGGCAACAAGATCGCGATGATCTACCAGGAGCCGATGGCGAGCCTAAATCCGGCGATGAAGATCGGCCAGCAATTGATGGAGGTGCCGCTGATCCACGACAAGGTGTCGAAGGAAGAGGCGCACGCCAGAGCGCTCGAGATGGTGCGGGCGGTGAAGCTGCCCGATCCGGAGCGCATGATGCGTTCCTATCCGCACCAGCTGTCGGGCGGCCAGCAGCAGCGCATCGTCATCGCCATGGCGCTGCTATCCAAGCCGGCGCTGCTCTTGCTCGACGAGCCGACCACGGCGCTCGACGTCACCGTCGAGGCCGGCATCGTCGAGCTGGTCAAGGGACTGGGCGAGAAGTTCGGCACCTCGATGATCTTCGTCTCGCACAATCTCGGCCTCATCCTCGAGACCTGCGACCGCATCACGGTGATGTATTCGGGCGAAGCCGTCGAGACCGGCAAGATCGCGGACGTGTTCGACCGGATGCGTCATCCCTATACGCAAGGGCTGTTCCGCTCGATCCCGCTGCCCGGCGCCGACAAGAACTCGCGGCCGCTGATCTCGATCCCCGGCCAGCTGCCGCTGCCGCATGAGCGGCCGAAGGGCTGCAATTTCGGGCCGCGCTGCCACCATTTCGTCGAGGGGGTCTGCAACGCCGCGGAAATCCCGATGATCCCGGTCGACGGCCATGAGGGACATTTCTCGCGCTGCGTGCGTTTCAACGAGATCGACTGGGAGGCGCTGCCGCCCGGCGCCAAGAAGGTCAATGAAAAGGTCGAGCCCGGCGCGCCGGTGCTCAAGATCGAGGACCTCAGAAAATACTACAAGGTCGGTGGCAGCGAGGTGTTCGGTTCCAGCGAGGGCCGCGTCGTCAAGGCCAATGAGACGATCTCGTTCATGGCGCGCGAATCCGAGACTGTCGCCATCGTCGGTGAATCCGGTTGCGGAAAGTCGACGTTGGCCAAGGTATTGCTCGGTCTGGAAACGGCAAGTTCCGGCAGTGTGACGCTCGGCAACAAGGAAATCCAGTCGACCGGGATCGAGAAGCGCAGCGTTGAGACGGTGTCGTCGATCCAGATGGTGTTCCAGAACCCGTTCGACACGCTCAATCCCAGCCATACGGTCGGTTCGCAGATCATCCGCACGCTGGAGAAATTCCATGTCGGCAAGAATGTCGCCGAGCGGCGCAAGCGCATGCTGGAGCTGCTCGACCTGGTGAAGCTGCCGCGGGCTTTCGAGACCCGCAAGCCGCGCCAGCTCTCGGGCGGCCAAAAACAGCGCATCGGCGTGGCGCGAGCCTTCGCCGGCGACGCCAAGGTGGTGGTGGCCGACGAACCGGTCTCGGCACTCGACGTCTCGGTGCAGGCGGCGGTGACCGAGCTGTTGATGGACATCCAGCGCAAGAACAAGACGACGATGCTGTTCATCAGCCACGACCTGTCGGTGGTGCGCTACATCGCCGACCGCGTCGTCGTCATGTATCTCGGCTATATCGTCGAGCAGGGCACGACCGACCAGATATTCTCGCCGCCCTACCATCCCTATACCGAGGCACTGCTCTCTGCGATCCCGATCGCCGACACCAGCGTGGTCAAGAAGCACATCGTGCTCGAAGGCGACATCCCGTCGGCGATGAACCCGCCGACCGGCTGTCCGTTCCAGACGCGCTGCGGCTACAAGAAGCTGGTGCCGGACAATCTGTGCGAGACGAAAGTGCCGCCGGTGAAGAATCTCGGCGACGGCCATATGAGCCTGTGCTGGCTCTCGGACGAGGTGCTGGCAACGATGGAGCCGGTGATCAAGTTCGACAAGGAACACGCGGCGCATGAAGGCGTGCCGGACGACGCGCCGCATGGCGAAGGCCCGGGATTTACGGGTTCACCGCCGAAGCGTCCGAGGGGCAAGAAGGCCAGCGCGGAAGCCGACGCGGCCGGAAAGCCTGGCGAGGATGCGGACGCCGTCTTGCGAGCCCGCCGCCACGAAGTCCGCGACGAGATTTCCGAAACCGGCGTTCCGAAGCCGAAAGACACGACAAGGCGGCATTAAAGCGGGTCGCGATCTTTCAGCTTCGCTCCATGCGCTTCAGGCCAGGCGAAGCGTCAGCTGCCGCATTGCCGCATCTGCGCGGCGTAATCGCGGGCCATCTGGTCGGTGGCGCGCGCGTAGCTTTGAACGCCGGCGTCGCCGCGATTGCCGCGGCCATAGGCGGTCCAGCCAAGATAGTAGGCCAGATAGAGATTGTAGGTGTCGTTGCGGGCGACACCGAACGTATCGGCGGTCTTGGAGTGGTACCAGCCGACGAAATCGATGGCGTCGGCAAAACGGGTGCGGCGCGCCGTCCAATTGCCGGTCTCGCTTTGGTACTGCGACCATGTGCCATCGAGCGCCTGCGAGTAGCCGGTGGCGCTCGAGACATGCGTCCACGGGATGAAGCCGAGCAGCTTGGTGCGCGGCGGGCGGGCGTTGCTCTTGAAGCCGGATTCCTTGCGCACGGTGGCCATCAGCACGGGAACGGGAATGCCGTATTTCTGCTCGGTCCGCTCGGCGGCGGACTGCCAATTGTCGAACCAGCCGTCATTCTGGTCGAAGACGGCGCAGACATTGTTGATGTGGCTGGGCGCCGTCGCGCAGGCGGAAAGCGCCAGCAGCACAGAGACAGATACAATTTTACTAAAACTCGACCTACGCATTGGAAGACGAATAGGCCGAAATCATAAAGGGAGTCTTGCGCGGTTCCTTAACGCCGACGCGCAAGGCGTGAAAAACCGAGTATCGATATTACGACCTTTGAAGTCGTCATCCTGTTCATCGATTTTGAAAAATGCCGCCTTGGCTAAAATCACGCCGGCAAACGGCGAATTCCTGACAGCTCGCGTGCGACGCCGGCGCTCTGATGGGCGCATGAGCGAACCAAGACGCAAGCGCGGCGCCGAGCGCACCAGCAACCGGGGACCTGCCGCCATTCCGCAACTGCCGCCGCGGCGGGTGGAGAATCCCTATCCGCCGATGGCGCTGCTGTCGTCCGACCAGATCGAGGCCATCCACCAGGCATCGATGCATATACTGGAGAATTTCGGCATCGAGGTGATGAGCCCGCTGGCGCTCTCGCTGTTCGAGCGCGCCGGCGCCAAGGTCGACCACGGCTCGATGAATGTGCGCGTCGATCGCGGCATGGTCGCGGAGGCGCTGAAGTCGACGCGTTCTGCCTATACGCTGACACCTCGAAACCACGATCATGCGATCCATCTTGGCGGCAACATAATCAACTTCACGCTCGTTGCCGGGCCGCCCAATGTGCACGACATGGAACGCGGCCGCCGCGCCGGCAACCTCGCGGACTACTCGGATCTCGTCCGGCTGGCGCAGCATTTCAACTGCATCCATATGCTCGGCAACCAGGTCTGCGCCCCGGTCGAGCTGCCGGCGAACACAAGGCATATGGACACCTATTTCGCCAACCTGACGCTGACCGACAAATGCTTCCACGTTTCGGCGATCGGCCGGGGCAGGGCACTCGACGGCATCGAGATGATGGCGATCTCGCGCGGGCTTACGCTGGAGCAAATGCGCGATGATCCCGGCGTCACCACCATCATCTCGGTCAACTCGCCGCGCCGTTTCGACGAGATGATGGCGGAAGGGCTGATGACGATGGCCGAATTCGGCCAGTCGGTGGCGGTGACGCCATTCACGCTGATGGGGGCGATGAGCCCGGTGACGCTGGCCGGCGCGCTGGCGCAGCAGAACGCCGAGGCGCTGTTCGGCGTCGTGCTGACGCAGCTGGTGCGTCCGGGCGCACCGGTGATGTATGGCGCCTTCACCTCCAATGTCGACATGAAGTCGGGCGCGCCGGCCTTCGGCACGCCGGAAAACACCAAGGCCAACATCGCCTCCGGACAGTTGGCTCGGCGCTATAATTTGCCGTACCGCACGACACCGGGTTCGGCATCCAATGCCGCCGACGCGCAGGGCGCCTACGAGACCCTAATGGCTTTGTGGGGCGCGGTGCTCGGCCACGGCAATCTCGTCTACCACGCCGCCGGCTGGCAGGAGGGCGGGCTGACGGCCTCGTTCGAAAAGCTCATCATCGATGTCGAGATGATCCAGCACATGATGGAATTCCTGCGGCCGATCGTCGTCAATGAGGCGGAGCTTGCGGTGGAGGCGCTGGGCGCGGTGCCGACAGGCGGCCATTTCTTCGGTGAGCCGCATACGCTGGAGCGCTACGCCACTGCCTTCTACCAGCCCATGCTTTCCAACTGGCAAAATTACGAGGCTTGGCAGGAGGCTGGCGGGTTGGACACGACGGCGCGCGCGACGCGGTTGTGGAAGAAGGCACTGGAAGAATATGTCCAGCCGGCGATGGATCCCGCCGTGCGCGAAGCGCTCGAAGCCTATATGGCACGCCGCAAGGAAGCGATCGGGCAGGGCGAGCCGTGAGGGAACAGCTTCCCAATCCGATTCATTTCATCTTCTCAACTCACTGAACTAACGAGAAAAGCCATGAAGTCGCATGCAAAGGTCGTGGTCATCGGCGGTGGTGTCGTCGGATGCTCGGTGCTGTTCCATCTGGCCCGCCATGGCTGGACCGACGTGGTGCTTCTGGAGCGCGACGAGCTGACATCGGGTTCGACCTGGCATGCGGCCGGCGGCATGCACACCATCAATGGCGATCCAAACGTCGCCAAGCTGCAGAAATACACGATCTCGCTCTACAAGGAGATCGAGGAGCTTTCTGGACAGGCGACCGGCGTGCACCTTACCGGCGGCGTGCTTCTGGCGGCGACCGAGGCGCGGCTCGACTGGCTGCGCGGCATGGTATCGAAGGGCCGCTATCTCGGCATCGACCTCGAGGTGATCTCGGCCAAGGAAGCGGCGGAATTGATGCCGCTCATCGATCCCAGCCAGTTCGTCGGCGCGGTGCGCAACAAGGAGGACGGCCACCTCGATCCGTCCGGCGTGACGCACGCCTATGCCAAGGCCGCGCGGAAACTCGGCGCGGAAGTCGAGCGCTTCACCAAGGTCGAGGACATCGTGCGCCGTCCGGACGGCTTGTGGCGCGTCATCACCAACAAGGGCGATATCATCGCCGAGCATGTCGTCAATGCCGGTGGG
Source organism: Mesorhizobium sp. WSM4832 (assembly GCF_055811115.1). Taxonomy (NCBI): domain Bacteria; kingdom Pseudomonadati; phylum Pseudomonadota; class Alphaproteobacteria; order Hyphomicrobiales; family Phyllobacteriaceae; genus Mesorhizobium; species Mesorhizobium sp. WSM4832. The sequence continues at coordinate 208,322 of NZ_JBVVQH010000010.1, forward strand.
CTGTGGGCGCGCGAGGTCGGCCGCATGGTCGGGCTGGAACTGCCGGTGCTGGCCATGGAGCACATGTACCTGATCACCGAGGACATGCCGGAGGTCGCCGACTGGAACAAGAAGACCGGCACTGAGATCATCCACGCGGTCGATTTCGACGGCGAGCTCTATCTGCGCCAGGAGCGAGGTGGCATGCTGATGGGCACTTACGAGAAGGCCAACAAGGTCTGGTCCGAATTCTCCACACCCTGGAATTTCGGCCACGAACTGCTGGAACCGGACATCGACCGCATCGCGCCGTCGCTGGAGGTCGGCTTCCGCCACTTCCCCGCCTTCCAGAAGACCGGCATCAAGCAGATCATCAACGGCCCCTTCACCTTCGCGCCGGACGGCAATCCGCTGGTCGGTCCGGTGCGCGGCCTGCCGGGCTTCTGGGTCGCCTGCGGCGTCATGGCCGGCTTCAGCCAGGGTGGTGGCGTCGGGCTGGCGCTCTCCAACTGGATGATCGAAGGCGACCCGGGCGCCGACATCTGGGCGATGGACGTGGCGCGCTACGGCGACTGGGCGACGATGGCCTACACCAACGCCAAGGTGCGCGAGAACTATTCGCGGCGCTTCTCGATCCGCTTCCCCAACGAGGAACTGCTGGCCGGGCGCCCGCTCAAGACGACGCCGGTCTACGACACGCTGTCAGCCAGGGGCGCGCAGTGGGGCGTATCCTACGGGTTGGAAGTGCCGCTCTGGTATGCGCCGGACGGCATCAAGGATGAGTTCTCCTGGCGGCGTTCGACCGATTTCGACCATGTCGGCAAGGAAGTCGCGACGGTGCGCAACGGCGTCGGCCTGTCGGAGATTTCGAACTTCGCCAAATACAAGGTGGCAGGCGAGGGCGCGGCCGCCTGGCTCGATCGCATGCTCGCCTGCAAGCTGCCCAAGCGCGGCCGCATGGCGCTGACGCCGATGCTGAAGGACGACGGCAAGCTGATCGGCGATTTCACGCTTGCCAATATCGACGACGATGAGTGGTTCATTGCTGGCTCCGGCATTGCCGAGCAGTATCATATGCGCTGGTTCGAGGCGCATCTGCCCAAGGACGGTTCGGCGCATATCGAGGCGCTTGGTCAGAAGCTCACCGGCCTTGCCATTGCCGGGCCGAAAGCCAGGGACGTGCTCGCCAAGGTCACCCGGACCGACGTTTCCAATACGGCGTTCCCGTTCATGGCGGTGGCCCGGATGGATATCGGCATGGCGCCATGCCTGCTCGGCCGCGTCAGCTACACCGGCGACCTCGGCTACGAAATCTGGGTGGCGCCGGAATATCAGCGCGCCGCCTATCAGGCGCTGATCGCGGCGGGTGAGGAATTCGGCATCGGCCTGTTCGGCTCGCGCGCGCTCAACGCGCTGAGGCTGGAGAAAAACTACGGCTCATGGGCCCGCGAATACCGGCCGATCTATGGGCCGCTGGAGGCCGGGCTCGACCGCTTCGTCGCCTACGGCAAGGAGGCGGACTTCATCGGCAAGCAAGCAGCGCTGGCCGAGCGCAGGGAGGGCGGCAGGCTTCGGCTGCGCAGCTTCATTGTCGATGCCACCGATGCCGATGTGATCGGCGACGAGGCGATCTGGCACGACGGGGCCGTTCGCGGCTGGGTGACCTCGGGCGGCTACGCACACAATTCGACGAAGTCGGTCGCGATGGGCTATGTGCCGAAGGAAATTGCCGACAGGCCGGACGGTTTCGAGATCGAGATCCTCGGCAAGCGCCATGCGGCGCGCATCCAGGCGGCGCCGCTGTTCGATGCCAATTTCGAGCGGCTGCGTGCCTGAAGCGCTGCGGCTTCGCCGATGCGCTTCAGATTCTTGATTTGTGCATGTCGTTATCCCAAAACCGCTGAGCACTTTTCGGCGACATGCACTGGTTGCGCATCCTTTGTCAGGCGCTGCGGCGGTTGTCCAGCGCGAAGGCGCCGGAGCCGGCGAAGACCAGATAGAGGAAGATGAAGCAGAAGGAGATCGCCAAGTCGCCGCCATTGTTGACCGGGAAGAAGTCGCGCGGGAAGTGCGCCATGAAATAGGCGATGGCCATTTCTCCGGCTAGGAGGAAGGCAATCGGGCGGGTGAAAAGGCCAAGCGCCAGCAGGATGCCGCCGGCGAATTCGAGAATGCCGGCAGCCGTCGTCAGCCCGGTGAGGGCGTGCGGTTCTGCGCTGACCGGGAAATTGAACAGCTTCTGTGAGCCGTGTTCGATGAACTGCAAGGCGGTCATGATGCGCAATACACCCAGCGCCTGCGGCCGGTACTGAGCAAGGCCTTCGAAAAGCTTCATCTAAAACTCCATTTTACCCCGGTCGGGGATAAATTGTCCTCCGGCAATCGACCACTCACTTCCCATGGGCCTGCCATCAACAATCGGTGAGCGGAAATGGTTTCAATCCCCATATTTTATTCACGCCATGGTTGCATATTTATCCTTATGGTTGTATCGATATTGGAGGTAGTCAAACCATACGGGTCCGCTTTGCCATGAAAAAAGTCGTCATCAGCCTATTCGCAATCCTTGCAGGCACCAGCTTCGCCGCGGCCACGGACGCCGGCTGTGATGCCTTCAAATGGCCGGTTGCGCGCGAGCAGGCCTTGTTCCCGGCGGCCGCCGCTGCGCAGTCCGGCGCCGCCCTCACCATCGGACAAGCGGTGGATTTCTCGCTCGCGGCGGTCGACACGATCAGCTTCGAAGTGCCGCCGCAACGTGCACCGGCAGCCGGCACGTTCGGCGCGACGGCCAACGTGACCGTGCCGCCTGAAGGCGAGCTCCAGTTCAGCCTGTCCGACGAGGCCTGGATCGATATCGTCCAGGATGGTCATGCGGTGAAATCAGCGGCTTTCAGCGGCGTGAAGACCTGCCCGGGCATCCGCAAGAGCTTGCGCTTCAAGCTGTCCGCCGGTCCGGCCACCGTGCAGCTCAGCGGCGCGAAGAAGCCCGATCTGAAAGTGGCGGTGCTGACGCCGGAGTGATCCGGCGCCAGCCGATCGAGTAACGTGCTACCGCACCGGGGCGAGCAATGCGAAATGCGCGCCTTGCGGATCCTGGCACTGGATGATCCACTGGCCGCTCGGCACGTCCATCGGTCCCATCAGCACCTTGCCGCCATTGTCGGTGACACGCTTGGCGGCGGCGTCGATGGCATCGACGTTGAAATAGAACTGCCAGACGGGAACGGGGATCTGTGGCGGCTTGTTCATGATGCCGCCGCCGGATTCGGGGCCGGCGCCGAAAGTCTGATATGTACCCATCTCGCCCATGTCGAACTGGCCGGCGCTCTGCCAGCCGAACTGGCTTGAATAGAAGTCGAATGCCGCCTTCCAGTCCGAGGTGTAAAGCTCATGCCAGCCGACATGGCCGAGCGTGGTCGCCGGCACCGGCGGCTGCTCAGGCTGGTTGGGCTGCAGGAACATGAAGGTCGCGCCTTGAGGATCGGCAACGACGGCGAAGCGGCCAACGCCCGGAATGTCGTCCGGCGCGCGATGGACCGCCCCGCCTGCTTGCTTGAGCGCTTCCGTCGAGGCATCGACATCCTTGGTGTAGATATAGCCGACCCATGCCGGCGGCATGCCCATCTTGGCGGCGTCTTCCGGCAAGGTCATCAGGCCGCCGACGCCGCGCACGGCGGAATTCACGACGATGTATCGGGGCATGCCAGGCGCCTTGTCGAAGGGCTCGGCCTTCCAGCCGACAACGGCGGTGTAGAAGGCCTCGGCGGCGTCGAGGTCTGTGGTCATCAGTTCGTACCAGAAGAAGGGTGCTGGGGCATTCGGCATGGTCGGTCTCCTCACCGGTTCAGGCAGCGATCGCGGTTCGATCCATCTTAGGACGATGCCGGCGACAGAAATCCGACATCTGGGTAATCTCTCAGTTCGATTTCGGCTCTCGACACCAACCGGAAGTTCGAGCTGACCCGTTTGGTGCCACATGCGGACGTGATGCGCCGCCTCCATCCGGCCCAGAACTCTGTGCGCGTCATGCCCGACTCGCCCGAATGCTCAGCCACCAATCATCGGGCCTTCCCATGCACCGACGTATCTCGCTGACGACCCAGCCGGCGTCCGTGAGTGCGGACCGCAGGGCAGGCTCGCGCCAGTACGTCTCGACATAGCGCCGAGGCGCGGCATCGTCGCCATGTGTGGATACATCCTCGCCATCGCCATCTCTAACCGAGGCGTGCAGTCGGCCACCGGTCCGGGTCGCCTGGGCAAGCCGTCCAAGCACCGTGCCGAAATCCTCGCGCGCGACGTGAATCAGGCAGGCGCAGGCCCAGACCCCGTCATATGGCGTGCCAGGGCGCTGCGGGTCGTCCAGGTCTTCGGTCAGTGGGTCCAACAGGTCGGCCTCGAAGCCACTCTCGCGAAGCAGTTCGACAAAACACTTCGAAATGTCGGTGCGCCGGACGCTAATCCCCCGCTTCTCAAGCTCAAATGCGTCTCGCCCGCCAGCGCTTCCGATCTCCAGCACCCTGCCCGAGCCGCCCAGCCCGGCCACGAACGCATCGATCTCCGTCGCGACCCATTCGGGCATCGCCGCGGCCTCGGCGGCGTACTCCGCCGCGACCGCATCATAGGACCGCACGGTGTCCCGGTCGGTGCTCATCCCAGCGCTCCTCCCTCAAGAGAAGAGGCCCCGACAAGACAAGAGGCCCCGATGAGCGACAGGCCCATCAGCCCGTTGCGCCCTTCGCACTTTCGGCAGTTGGTGACATCGTGGACGATTTGCTTTCCAGCCATAGCAGAAATTCGATTTGAGACACTACCGACATCTGGGCTCGAATTCGCTCACGGCAAGCCGTTGGGGCCGCGATCTTGCGTGTTCCGCGGTTTTCGACTTTGCTGTTGTCAAAGAGGGGCTTGCGTTTTCCATGCGTCGAATGTCGCTCACGCCTGAGCTTGTGGCCCTGTGCCATCGGGAGGAGGTCGATCCTGGTCCCAGCGGGCAGTGGACGCAGTTGACCGACGAGAACTACGGAACGCTTGCCTCGCGCCTTTCCGGCGAAGCCGACAAGGGGCCGCTCTGGGTGTTCGCCTATGGCTCGCTGATCTGGAAGCCGGCCTTCGAATCCGTCGAGCAGCAGCGCGCCTCGGCCCATGGCTGGCATCGCTCCTTCTGCCTCGACATCGTCCGCTGGAGGGGCAGCGCCGCGCAGCCGGGGCTGATGATGGCGCTGGAACGCGGCGGGCGATGCGATGGCGTCGTCTACCGTCTCCCGGATGGCGAAAAGCCGGCACAGATCGAAAGGCTGCTGCGACGTGAGGTCGACGACCACGAGAGCATCAGTTCGGTGCGATGGGTTCCGGTGCGCACGGCGCAAGGCCGGCTGCGGGCACTGGGATTCTGGGTCGGCATGACCGGCAAGGGCACTTCGCTCGGGCAGCCGTTGGAAAAGGTGGCATCGGTGCTGGCACGCGCCTGCGGCCATGTCGGTTCCGGTGCGGAGTATCTCTACAACACCGTCAGCCACCTCGAGGCATTCGGCATCCATGACCGCAATCTGTGGCGCCTGCAGGATCTCGTCGCGGGCGAGATACGGTCGATCCATGGCAACGGGATCAAAGGCAGCGAGCCGTCAGTTGTGGAAGCTGCTTTAACATGAGTATACTTGTCATGTTTTTATGCAGGCATTACAGTGACTTGGCCGAAAATTGACCAATTGATAAAAAAATAAAACGTGCTAGCCTTTCCCAAAACGACAACAAGGGGAATTGGAATGGCGACTGGTCATTTCATCGAAGGCATTGCCGGCGGCCGGTTGTCTTCCGAGCAATATGCCGACAATTTTTCCGACCTGCACCCGCCGCTCGACCACCACGAGGCGCTGGTCGAATCCGACCGCTGCTATTTCTGCTACGACGCGCCGTGCATGAACGCGTGTCCGACGTCGATCGACATCCCGCTGTTCATCCGGCAGATCGCCACCGGCAATCCGCTGGGTTCGGCCAAGACGATCTTCGACCAGAACATCCTCGGCGGCATGTGCGCGCGCGTCTGCCCGACCGAGACGCTATGCGAAGAGGTCTGCGTGCGCGAAGTAGCCGAAGGCAAGCCGGTGCAGATCGGCCGCCTGCAGCGCTACGCCACCGATGTCGCCATGAGCCAGGACAAGCAGTTCTACAAGCGTGCCGAACCGACCGGGAAGAGCATCGCCGTGGTCGGCGCCGGGCCGGCCGGGCTGGCGGCGGCGCATCGACTTGCCCGCCATGGCCATGACGTGACGATCCTGGAGGCGCGGCCGAAGGCCGGCGGCCTCAACGAATACGGCATCGCCGCCTATAAGAGCGTCGATGATTTCGCCCAGGCCGAGGTCGACTATGTCACCGCGATCGGTGGCATCGACATCCAGAACGGCAAGGCGCTCGGCCGCGACTTCCAGCTTTCCGACCTGATGCGCAACTACGACGCGGTGTTCCTCGGCATGGGGCTTGGCGGCGTCAACGCGCTGCGCGCCGAAGGCGAGGATGCCGATGGCGTTGCCAATGCGGTGGAATTCATCGCGGAACTGCGGCAAGCGAGCGATCTTTCCGGCCTGCCGGTGGGCCGGCGCGTCGTCGTCATCGGCGGCGGCATGACGGCGATCGATGCCGCGGTGCAGTCCAAGCTGCTCGGTGCCGAAGAGGTGACGGTCTGCTACCGGCGCGGCCAGGAGCATATGAACGCCTCCGGTTTCGAGCAGGATCTGGCCGCCGCCAACGGCGTCACCATCCGCCACTGGCTGCAGCCGAAGCGCGTGATAGCCGAGAACGGCAAGGTGTCGGCGATCGAGCTCGAATACACCGCGATCGATGGCGACAGGCTCACCGTCACTGGCGAAACGCTGCGGCTCAACGCCGACCACGTATTCAAGGCGATCGGCCAGAGCTTCGTGCCGGCGCATCTCAACGGCAGCGGCGAGGCTATCGATCTCGAAGGCGGCCGCATCAAGGTCGATGCCGAAGGCCGCACTTCGCTGGCCAAGGTCTGGGCCGGCGGCGATTGCATCTTCGGCGGCGACGACCTGACGGTCTCCGCCGTGGCGCAAGGGCGCGACGCCGCCGAGAGCATCCACCGGGCACTGACCTCTAACGGGAGGGCATGAGCATGGCAGACATCCGCAACAATTTCGTCGGCATCAAGTCGCCCAACCCATTCTGGCTGGCCTCGGCGCCGCCAACCGACAAGGCCTACAATGTCGAGCGCGCCTTCAAGGCGGGCTGGGGCGGCGTGGTGTGGAAGACGCTGGGCGAAGAGGGCCCGCCGGTCGTCAATGTCAACGGCCCGCGCTATGGCGCGATCTGGGGCGCCGACCGTCGCCTGCTCGGCCTCAACAACATCGAACTGATCACGGATCGCGACCTGCAGGTCAATCTGCGCGAGATCAAGCAGGTCAAGAAGGACTGGCCCGACCGCGCCATCGTCGTTTCGCTGATGGTGCCCTGCGTCGAGGAAAGCTGGAAGGCGATCCTGCCGGTGGTCGAGGAGACGGAAGCCGACGGCATCGAGCTCAATTTCGGCTGCCCGCATGGCATGTCGGAACGCGGCATGGGTGCCGCCGTCGGCCAGGTGCCGGAATATATCGAGATGGTGGTGCGCTGGTGCAAGGCCAACACCCGCATGCCTGTCATCACCAAGCTGACGCCCAACATCACCGATGTGCGCAAGCCGGCACGTGCGGCCCTCGCCGGCGGCACCGACGCGGTGTCGCTGATCAACACCATCAACTCGATCACCGGCGTCAACCTGGACAACTTCGCACCGGAGCCGACCATCGACGGCAAGGGTTCGCATGGCGGCTATTGCGGCCCGGCGGTGAAGCCGATCGCCATGAACATGGTGGCCGAGATCGCGCGCGATCCGGAAACGCAGGGCCTGCCGATCTCAGGCATCGGCGGCATCACCACCTGGCGGGACGCGGCCGAATTCATGGCGCTCGGCGCCGGCAATGTGCAGGTCTGCACGGCGGCGATGACTTACGGTTTCAAGATCGTGCAGGAGATGATCGCCGGGCTGGAAAACTGGATGGACAAGAAGGGCCATGCCTCGCTCTCCGACATCATCGGCCGCGCCACGCCCAACGTCACCGACTGGCAGTATCTCAACCTCAATTATGTCGCCAAGGCGCATATCGACCAGGATGCCTGCATAAAATGCGGCCGCTGCCACATCGCCTGCGAGGACACCTCGCACCAGGCGATCACCAGCATGGTAGACGGCGCCAGGCATTTCGAGGTGATCGAGGCCGAATGCGTCGGCTGCAATCTCTGCGTCAATGTCTGCCCGGTTGAGGGCTGCATCACTATGGAGCCGCTGGCTGCCGGCGCGACGGACCAGCGCACCGGCAAGCCGGTATCGCCGATCTACGCCAACTGGACGACGCATCCGAACAATCCGATGGCCAAGGTCGCTGCGGAGTAGGGTTTCGCCACAAGAAGAGTGCCGAGGGCGCAGCAGCTTGTCCAGCCGATAGATGGGTAACACTTTGAACCGGATACATAGGTAACAGTTTTCCCCCTTATGATGGGTTCGCCGC
>NZ_JBVVQH010000011.1:0-205647 GCF_055811115.1 Mesorhizobium sp. WSM4832
GGTGGCCGGCTTCATACCGGAATGGTGGCCGGTGTTTGATCGGAATGGCGGCCGGCTTCACGTCGGAATCCGCACGACATTATGGCCTGCTCGCCGGCTCCGCCCACAAGGCCAGCCTCGCACGCGCCCGCGAACTGCTGGACGTTGCTGCCCCGTCCGATGACAACACACCAGACGAACCGGAGGACTTCCGGCCGCCATGCCCCTGCTGCGGCGGACGCATGATCGTCATCGAGACGTTCGAACGGTGGAGGCAGCCACGCGGACCGCCGGACGCAACGGCGACGAACCGGGAGAACTCTCCATGACCCGGCATGGCATGCTCCAGCCTTCAGCCGCAGGCACTCAGCCCCCGGCAACGGACCCACGCGTGTCCATGGTGATCATCGACGCCGAACGGGTCGCATCCGGCCGCGCGACGAGCCGACAATACCGCGTGGCTGAAAGGCGAAACGGTCCGTCCGCATCAAACCCGCCGCTTCCCAGCGGCGGTCGCGCCATCGCCGACACCAGCCGCAAATCGAAATCCCCATAACCATCGCCTGTGGCCCGCGGGTTCCTTCCTCGGGGACTTTCGTACGCCTGCCGGCGCCCGAAACTCTTCACGTGACCAGACTGTCTGCTGTTGGGGAGCACTGAGTCGGTAGCTGCCATTTCGGAAGACACCGCCGCTCCAGCGTTTGCAGGTCAATCTTGAGACAAAGCAATGAAGCGCGATTGAGTGACGGCACTTCCAACCGCATCGTCATCTTCCAAGCTGTCCGGCAGCACCTTAAGGCCCACGGCGCCCACACGATCTGAAGGCTAAGATGCCGATGTCGAGAAAATCATTCGCAGGGATGTCTACGGATGGTTCGTGGATCGGAACGGGGTGTCTGAGACTTTGCTCTCGCTCGACATCACGGGTCCGAAGAAGAGTCAGAGCGTCGCCTCGACTCTTGATCTCATACGTCGATCTTCATCTCGACTCCTTCGCCGAAGAAGCATTCGTGGCCGAAGGCATCGCGCATGGCCTGTGAATTCCAGACCTCAGTATATTTTGTCCGATAGTTGAAATAGAAATGCAGTTCCTTTGGACCGTATTGGATCAGCCTCGCGACCGCTTCCGGGTTCGGGTGTCGGTTTCGAGCGCCGCTGGTCGAAATCGCGACGCGCTTAGCTGCCATGGCCCTTACCAGTGGGATGGTCGTGTTCGCCTTGCTTCCGTGATGCGAGAGCTTTACCAGGTGAAGTTCCTCGGTGTCGAGCTTCCGCAACCCTTCCAAGAGATCCGACGGGTGGGCATCCGCAGCCAACAGGACTCGCCGGCCCTCGAATTCGGCGACGAATGCAATGCTCGATCCGTTCGGGACGGTTCTGTCCTCCACATCCGGCGCGTCCGCCAGCGCAGCGACGTTCCCAGGGACGGTCGCGAGCTTCGGGCCAAGGATCTCAAGCCCGGCTGGGACTGGATCAGGATCCACAGGCAGGGTCTTGGACTGACGATACTCGATCCAGTCCGAGCGTAGCCGGGATAGCGCTTTGATCGTCGGTGTCAGGAGGGTTATCTTCATCCCGCCTACTACGTCAATAACTGGAAGTTTCGCTTCGCGGATTGCCACCGCCTTGCCATCGAAGTCAGCGTTCCAGGGCCATGCTCGTTTCAGAAGACCGTCCGAGAAGGCGTCTCCTTGTCTGGGCCCCAAGATCTCCAGATCCGATAGCTGGTCAAAACCGTTGAACCAGACCTGGGCCACGGATCCTGACAGGTCAGGATCCTCGATCAGGGGCAGTAGTCCTTCGATATGGTCGGCGTCGATATGAGTGAGCACGAGGAGATCGATGCGTTCACTGCGCGCGCGTATATCCTTCAGCGCTGGGGCGATCGAACCGGCGTAGGTGGACCCACGTCCACCATCGATCAGGATATGATGCTGTCGATCCTCCGTTCCGTAATCCAGAAGAAGGCAGTCGCCGTCATCGGCAGGCAGCATCCGGACGCGAAACATGACATCTCTTTCAATGACGTGGGAACTGAAGTGTCGTGAAGGCCTCGCTGATCTCGCATCGAGAACTCATCGAGCGGACGCGGCCCAACATCTGCTTTGCTTCGGCATCGTCAGCCGAGAAGATCGTGAAGATGTCGCGCAGGTGACTGAACCCGACAGTGAAGAACGGCAGCCCGCGGTTAAAGGCTTCCTTGGCAAGTTGAAGGATTTCGGACCGCGTATCGCTAGAGACCGGGCCATCCATCAGTATGCAGGCTCGGATGATCGCACCGTCGGGCATCCACGGAAAGAAATTCATCAAGTTGGGCGCCCAGTTCCGCCAACGTTCGATCTGCTTCCTGTCCGCCGTCGCCAGGCTCACATAGGCAGCCGCGCATGCCGCCAGGGGATTGGAACGCTTGTCCCGGATGGCATGAACGATCGTGTTGTCATCCGAGAACATTGCGACCGATGCCGCTGCGGCCGAAAGCCTGCCCGCTTTGAGATACTCAAGCAACACATCCAGTCTGGAGTCGCGTACGGTGACGCCGAGATGATTACTTACCCGCTCAAACCTGGCTTCAACCGAAGCCCCGGGAGATTGGGTCGCACCGGACAACCAGGCCAGCGGAAGGACTCCGAGGCTCTCCCCGCGATCATGACGCACACGAACCCACCAACGTTCGAACTGCGACCCGAAGTAGTCATGGCCGTCGCCGGCACTGATGGACAAGGCATTGGTGCCAGCATCGAAACTGACGTCCAAGCCGTGCCCGATTTCTCCATCAACTTCGACGATGCGGTCATGCACGTCGGTCCAGGACACGAAGGACGGGGTTTCTGTGCATATATCCAACGTCTCCATCGGTTCGTCGTCGAATCCGGAAGTGAACGCGGGTTGCAACTCGAATGGGTCGTATTCCTTGCTGAGATTCACCCTGTACATTCCGAGGTGGTACCTGGTGTCGGCGGTCGCGCGCGAGATTGGCGGCCTCAATTCCACCGGAGTTTCGGAGGCTTCTTCCACGTCTGCCCTGTACTGCAGGATTTGTCCGGATGGGAGCCAGGCCTGTAGACCGTAGGTTCCCGCATTGACTTCAACGGAGAGGCCGTGAGGAGACGTAGGGACGAGGACTGACCAAGCTGTCGCTTCCCCATCGCTTTCGGAGACCGCTCTCTCGATCCGGACAGCGATGCCCGAGGGCAAATCCCGGATGCCTTCACCACGGGCGAAATAGAGTTTCAACGTGCCCTTCATGGCACGGCCCCGGCTTGTATCGTCAGGGTGTAGACCGTCTCCGGCGGAGCGACCATCACCACTTCGGCTGCGTGATTGTAGGCAGCACCGTGCTTGAAGGCGGCTGCGACCATGTGCTCGCGCAGAGGCACGACACATGACCATTCCTCGATCGGATACGCGGGATCGTGGGTAAAGCTCGCCGAGATGCCCGTCGCACAGCGCGCCTCCATGTTGTCCAGCTGTCCCCAGGCTTCGGCGAGATCGAGAGAGATATGGAGCGGTACGTCCACTTTCGCGGGTTTGGAAATCATGAAGAACTGGCCACGCGATCTCTCCGGAACCTGTATCACGGAGTGCTTTCGCGCGGCCCGTGACACATACGCTCCCAACGCCTGCTCCAGACCACTCGTGCCAACATGCCATTGCAGATGAGGTTGCGCACCCCCGCCGCGCAGTGCACGAAGCAACGCTTCGGTGAACAGACTAACCCCATCCGTCATCCCATAAGCCACGGCGAATTCAGTGGAAGCATGATGGACGCTTTGGAGAGCCAGCTTTCGACCGGTTCCGGTGGGGTCAACGGCGGAAACCAGCCCTACACCCCGGTGCTCGCCGGCGAGTTCGACGGAGGTCTTCTCCGTTGTCCGGCAGGCGTCGATAAGGAACAGCTGCTTTCCGGGAATCATTGTTCGCATTCCACCAAGAAAGTCTTCAAGGTTTATAGAAGTCGCGTATTTGTCGAATGACCGGGCACCGAAATCCTGGAGGAAAAGCAGGGGGGCCGATGAAGATACACCATGCCCTGCGAAGAAGAACACCACCATATTGTCAGGAGACTTCGCAGAACGGCCGAGCCAGCCGTCGATCGCAGCGGTGACGTTCCCGATCGTAGCGGTCGGAGGTACCTTCGGCTCGCCCAGGTGCCCAGGAAGGCTGAACGGTGTATGCGAAGGATCCGAGATCAAAAGCGAGAGGCTTTGAAGGGGAGTGTCGGCGTTCTCGAACTCCGTCAGAAACCATTCGGCGAGGGCGCGCGCCGACTTGGCAGGCGACGCCAGCTGCCCCATGTCGTTGGCGAGGTGCGGTTTCTCGTCGATGCCCCCTAGCAGATGATCGTAAGCGGAGACGCCGATCAGCAGGACGTGAGTTCCGGGACTGTCTGGCGCGGGACCCTCGAATACGAGTGCAGCATCGGTCATGGTCGAGACCATACTTGCGCAGCGCTCATACGTTTGCCGAAACGATGATTGCGTGGGCCGGCACGTTGGCCATCGCCTCAGTGTAAAGGTCGACGTCGGCGTGCGCCGTGCGTAGCGAGATGACTAGGCTGAACGGTGTGGAAAGTCGACATTCGGGCGAACTACGATCAGCCCACCAGCCTTTGACTGGATAGACACATACGCCGCCGCGGACCGCCAGCTCGTGCGCAGGCCCCGTCCATATGTTGTTATGAACGGTACCTATGTCACTGCGGCGCCAATCCATGAACCAACGACCGTCATCGAGGTTCGGGACCTCAACTTCGTCGTCATCCAGGTCGACGAGTTGATTCAATCGACTTTGTGCAGTTGTGGCAGTGTCGTCGGGCTGGTTGAATCGGAACCGCAACCTGTGCGACGCGTACCGATCCTTCCTAGCGCGTTTATCCGCCAAAGGGTCGGGTTCGATGAAATATGATAGGGTGCAGGCAAGCCTGACTTCGGCATTGCCGATCCGTTCGAGTTCACGTTTTGGCCACGGAAGGTCGAAATACTTCATTTCCTTGAGGCCGCATCGACCGTCTCGCGTTTCGAATGGGGTGATTTCGTCTTCAATGACAAGAGTAAGCGAATTGCTGCCGCTTTCCTGAATGTGCCGCTCGTCCGGAACTCCCCAGCCGAACGTGTCGAGTACCCGCTTGCGATCTTCGGAGCCGCCCTCTGCCTGCCGTTGCATCGCTGGTGTCCAAGACGCGCCGTTCACGATCAGGCCTCGAACGCTTTCCGATCGCATCTGAGGATATCGGGAAAGTACACGGGTCGCGAGACCGGCGATCCCGGCTGTCGCTGCACTGGTTTCGCCTGTGAGATCCAACTCCTGCCCGGCTGCCCGACCCGTCGTCAAAACGCGTGTGTCGGCGGAACCACGCGACGTCTTCTTGCCGGGATCGAAAATGTGGTTGCCACCTTCGAAAACCACGTCCGGCTTGTTGGAGGTCCGGTATTTGTTGTCCCACTTCTGGCTGGTGCGCGAGACCGGGCAAAGGTCGCCCTTCGGTGCAACCGACGTGCCGAAGCTGATGTCCTTGTCGGTATAGGCGCCTACCGACAACGCATTTACTGCCTGCCCGGGAGATTGAACGGGGAAATCCGCGTTTCGCCCGTCGTAATGAACTACCTGATAAGGCGTCTCCCGGCTCACGGGAACATTGCCGGCCGCCACGCAGAAAAGCCTCGACCGAACTCCGTCGTTCCATGCCAGCTTGTCGACGGCAGCCGAAGTGGCGCTCTGGCGTCCGCTCTCGTCTTCGCCAGGGATCGTCGCCGACAGAGAGAAGACACGCTCCACTCCGGAATCACGCTCCACCAGTTTGACTGCCTCCTGGATCGCGTCGCGCGGAACGATCAGGTTCGTTGAAGACAACGGTCGGAAAACCTTAACGGACTCCAACGCGGTCGTCAGGATGATCGGCGCGCGAGAGGTAGCAGCGGCCTCGAGGTTCGGGAACAATGCCACACCCGCCATCGCGGTGCCGTGGCCGCTGTTATCGTCCGTTCCCCAATCCACATCGACGGTTTTGAGGTTGGCCCGGGATATCGAGCCTCGCAGCAACGGGTTGGCTGCATATACGCCTGAGTCGAGGATCACGGTGCGAGGCGCGCCGGCTGGCGCGGGAACGATCCGTTGAGCGACCGCATTCGAAATAGCCTGGCGTGCGTCGCCGTCCACGCCTCGATAATCGTGCACGAAATGGGACGAGGGACGGAACTCGATGACAGCTCCCGTGGAATCCAGCAGCGCCTGCATCTGGGCCGCGTTCAGGGTCATGTCGACGACGATGCTGTCCGTGAACTTTGTAGGATTCCCGATGGTGGAAATCCCCAGCCGCTCGGACACCCGATAAAAGTAAGCCGCCCTGTCGGAGCGGATCCAGGTTTCGACGGACTCGGACTTCCGCTTGGGCATGTCGTCGATAGGTCCGGTCCAGATATCTTCCAGCAAAGCAGGGTTGAATTCTGAAGTGCTTTCGAACAGCTGAAAGCGTGCAGGTTTCTTCGTTGAGCTGACGTTCGAACGGCGCCCTTCAAAGGCTGAGTACGCGTCGATTTGGTTCGAAATAGTCTCCAGGCTGTTCCTCGTCACGAACAGTTTCGCCGACGCAGGCTCGTCATCGTGGGCGGCCGAGACGGACAGCAGGCTAACGCCAGGGCTGGAGGCCTTCATTTCGCCGACCCATAGCTTCTGTAATCCGAAGCCAGTGGCGGTGATCACCACTCCCTGCTTGTTCTTGGGGATTCCAGCTTCTTCCTGCGCGGGAGTATGCTCCGCAAGACGATCCGCTATCTTTGCGAGATTCGCTTTCAGGGCACCGGCATGGCCCGCCCTATCCGGAATAGTCGCCGGATCTCTCTTTGTTCGTCCGCTACGATGAGGCCGAAACGGAGTAGCATCCAAGGTAAGGTTTCGTAGATGAAGATGAGGCTGAAGCGGCATCTATATCCTAATCCTTGGAGTGATTCCCTACCTCAGGAATACACCTGATGCCGCCCTTAGTTCGAGTGAATTTGCATCCGTCCCTCGAGCGCCCACACCAATTCTTTGGTCGTAAGCTTTCCACCGTTTTCGAGCACGGCTTTTCGCGCTGCATCGACTGCCGCCGCCGCGAGATCTGCCTGTGACAACCCGCTAGTATGCTTTTGGACCGAATTCCAGTCCACCGAACCCACATCGAAGGTCAGAATGTTGTTTCGAATGACATGGCGCGCTTCGTCACCCGCGGGCAGCTCGTATCGGAAGGCGCTATCGAACCGCCGAAAGACGGCGCGATCCAGAAGAGAACTGTGATTAGTCGCGGCGATAATAATACTATGCGACTTGTCACGGTCCACGAGTTGGAGGAACGAGTTCAGCAGCCTACGAGCCTCCCCGATATCGTTCTCATGCGCCCGACTTGCAGCGATCGCATCGATCTCGTCGAAAAAGTACACGCCTCTGACGCCGGTCATCGATTCGAATATCAACCGCAGCTTGGATGCCGAGGCTCCCATAAACTTTGTGATGACGCCATCGAGTTGAACGGTAAAGAGGGGAAGCCCAAGCTCGGAAGCGATACCGTGAGCAGTCATCGATTTGCCCGTGCCGGGCGGGCCGACGAAGAGAAGCTTGCGGCGTGGCTTCAGGCCATATGCTTCGAGTTCAACACGTCGCTTATGCTCATCGACGATTCGGTCGATGCCATCACGCAATTCCCGACGGAGGACGACATCCGGAAGAAGGATGTCAGGATACGTAACATCGAGGAGCTCGGCGAGGTCGCCCCGCGGCTTCGCCAACTGGATCGTCCCCGAGGTCTTTTCGCTACGCGCGGCAGTCACGAACTTGTGCAGGGACTCGGCAAATTTTCCCCGCCCGGCCTTTTCGGCCTCGAGCGCGATCTGCTCTGCGATCGACAGAAAACGAACGCCATCCCCGGCGATATGGCTCTGAACCATTCCCAGTACCTGTCGAGAAGTCGTCATGGGTTACCCCTTCTGGGTTTTGGCTTCACGCATCAATACATCGAGCTGTTTGAGCAAATCATTAAGTTTATGGGACATCGACAATATCTGTCCCATAATTCTGACTTCCCGATCCGCTTCAGGTTTCGTTACAAACTCCGACGGGGACGTGTCCACCGTCTTCAGCCAACGGGCCACAGCTTCGCGTGAAGCGTACGATACAGTGCCTTTGGATAGAAGTCGATGAAGCGTTGATTTGGGAACGCCCGTTGCTGCACTTACATCTCGGACAGATAAGCTCCGTTCACGACTGACAGTCGCTACCGCAGCGGCCAGCGCATGATCGAGGCTATTTTTGGGACGACCAGACATGTCCCATCAATACGCTTCCCGGTGTTTTCGGTCAAGCGGCGAGCCGTAGCAAACTCGAAGGTGGGCCGACTTCGCGGAAGCTGTCATGAGGCAGACGAGAATGCCCGACGTGTTGAACAGCTTAAACACGGCATCATTGATGAAGCTCGCGCTAGCGGTCGCAAGCTGCTCGGGTACGTCAAGTGCAACATAGTTTCCTACCTTGATTGAAGCTGCCTCCTGCCGGGTTCGTTGAACTCACCTTCCCGTCGGATTCGACCGTGAAGTCGCTTACATGCTCCGATCGCCAGCACAGGCGTCCGCAAGGGGCGCTGGTCCGCGGGCGATCGAATTTCAATGCCTTCCTCGAGCAACAACGCGTAAAGGCCAGTAGCAACCTTCCATCCATGGGGCAGGCATAGGCACCGCGAATCTATTAAGATCGATCTAGGCTGAGGCCCAGCGGCACACGGTAGCTAGCCCTGGCCCCTCAGCGTAACAGACGCTGCCAGGAGATCATCTGGCTGCGGACGGAGCCGGGGGCGGGGGACGCTATCGCCCCCCTTTTGATACTCCGACCGACGTCGGCTTTCAGGAAGTGAAGTGGTCTGTCGCTACAGCCGACTTAGGGCGCAAACCTGCCGTTCAAGAAACGCTTCTTTGATGCAGCTCACGGCCCCCTAACGCGACTTCAGGGTAGTGGTTCTGATCGCCAGCTCAGCGAAAGCCCTCCGCCGACTTGCCCATGGATTGCGTCCTGCCGGAATGCACCCCGTTCACACGTAGCCGCCAGCTTATGCCGAACGAACTAGTCAGGCAGCTTCCGCTTCACGAGGCTCTTCCTATTTTAGCCCACACGATCTCCGCGCTACGAATGGCAACTAGGATGTGGCTTTGTGCTTCGATTCCACTACGCCCGGATCATCAGGACCGAGGCAGCGTCCATGAAGAGTGACGCAATCTCGTATGCCCCACGAGGGCTATCTCGTGAGGAAGCAGCTCGTTACATCGGTGTCGGATCGACGCTTTTTGACGAGATGGTTGCCGATGGGCGGATGCCGAAGCCCAAGCGCATCAATAGCCGCGCTGTCTGGGACCGTGTGGCCTTGGATATCGCTTTTACCTCGCTACCGGACAAAAATGGCGGCCTTCAAGAGCTGTTGCAGCGAAGCAAACGGGACGTAAAATAGAGACTACGCTGATTGCGTATGCGCTGCAGGCGTAGTATAATGATGACCGGCGCGGAAGGGATGACGTGAACGAGAATGAGAAACTTGCGCAAGACGTGAAAGCATGGCGGGCCAAGGGAGGATTCACTGCCGAAGCCGCGGCCAAGGTGCTGGGGATACCGAAGCGCACCTTTGAAGGTATAGAACAAGGCAGAGGCTTTCCATATTCAGTCCTGCTGCGCGTTGCGATGAAAAGTGAGGACTTGTTGCAGAAGCCCCTGCGCGAGGACTTGCAGCGCGGAGACTGATTCAATGGCCAAAAATCCTGACTATCCTGGAGCTTCTTCGCGCCTGGTCAATGGCAAGGAGTACTGGCGCTTCCGAGCTAATCGCCGTGCTCGACAAATAACCTTACCCGGCCAGCCCGGCGACGAAGCGTTTGAGATCGCCTACCGGCGTGCCGTTGAAGGTCGCGCTGCCGGCGCGGAAATTATCAACATGCCGGGGCGCGCCTTGCCGCGTACTTTTGGGCATGCAGCACGTCGACTCGAAACTACTATGGAATGGCTGGACTTTGATGAGGCAACGCAGCGGAAGAACCTGCGGCTCATTGAACGCTTCCTTGAGATGCAGGTCGATCCTGACTATCCACTGACGTGGCGCTATACCCCGGTGGAACATCTCGATGCCGATCGTCTGCGCGCGATAATCGAAGGCATCTTTCTGGCCAATCGGACGGTCGCCAAGCACCTTCTCGTCGCGATCAAAAAACTGCTGTGGGTGGCAATTCAAGTCGAGAAATGGATCAAGCCGCAGGACGACCCATCACTGTCCATTCGTGTACGCGTGCCAAGGTCCACGAAGAACCCGGCCTGGCCAATCGGGATCAGAGAAAAGTACGAAGAGCGGCATCCAATTGGTACGCCTGCGCGGACCTGCTACGCACTCGGTTTCTGGCTCGGCAATCGGCGCGCCGATATCGCCGCTCTTGAATGGTGCGATCTGGTGAGCGAGGAGATCGAGCTGTTCGACGGCTCGCTGGTGTTGATCGAAGCCTTTGACTTTCGGCAGAAGAAAAACCGCAATCGCCACGGGGGTCGAGAGATGTTCATTCCGGTCGTAGACAAGCTGGCAGCCGCGCTTGAACCACTCCACCGATCGAAAGACGGCACCGTCTTAAAGACTGCTTATGGCAGCACTTTCTCGGAAAAGAGCCTAACCGGCATGATGCGGCATTGGACTCGGCAGGCTGGAATACCGGATGGCTATACGCTTCATGGCCTGCGCCGCACGTTTGGAACCTACCTCGCCGAGTGCAACATCCAAGCGCGTGCCATAATGGAGGCTATGGGACATTCGTCGATGACAGTGACCGACGAATACGTCCGAGAGGCGAACAAGAAGCGCATTGCCGTCGACATTGCTAGAGCGATAAACCAGCGTGAAGAAAAGCGCGATCAGGCGAAGCGGCGGGCCAATTTGCGCATCGTCGGCTCACAATGAAGCACGAAGAATCGCGAACTGTTCCAAGCACGCCCGTTAAGAGGATTTTCTGCTGCCAAAGTGCCGTGGGCAAACTGTGGGCAGGGCGTGGGCAAAGGCCAATTTTCGTCAACAAAATCAAAGGTTATGGTGGGCCCGGAGGGACTCGAACCCCCAACCAAGCGGTTATGAGCCGCCGGCTCTAACCATTGAGCTACAGGCCCCACGCGGGCTGGCTTAGTGTTTTTCGCCGGCTCGCACAAGGCTTTCGAAAACTCTGGCGGCAGCCGCCAAAATCAGCCCATATTCGCTGCGTAGAGCGGCTTGCGCCCATAAGGCGCGTGAACAGGTCCAGGCCCATGCACCGCATTGCACAAAATCAACGCCTTTGCGGCGTGGAGGCGGATTACGGCACCGGGCTGCGGACCGCAGACTTCGAGGAGTTTTCATGACCAGACATCTTTTGCCCATCGCGCTCGCTGCCGCGGTCGCCTTCCCGGCGCTGGCAAGCGCCGCCGACACTCAGCCCCCGCCCCGCGTCATCGTGTCGGGCGAAGGCGAAGCGATCGTTGCGCCGGACATGGCGATCCTCTCGCTCAGCGTCATGCGTGAGGCAAAGAGCGCGCGCGAAGCGCTCGATGCCAACAACGACGCCATGGCGGCGGTGATCGCGGCGATGAAATCCGCCGGCATTGCCGACCGCGACCTGCAGACAGCGGGCATCCAGATCAACCCGCGCTACAACTATACCAACAAGGCCGACGGCAGCCAGGAGGCCGAGCTGGTCGCGTACCAGGTGACCAACACGCTATCGGTGCGCGTGCGCAATGTCGACAAGACGGGCGAGATCCTCGACAAGGCGGTGTCGCTCGGCGTCAACCAGGGCGGCGGCATCACCTTCACCAATGACGATCCGAAGGCGGCGATCACCGCGGCGCGAAAGAAGGCGGTCGCCGACGCGATGGCCAAGGCAAAGACGCTCGCCGAAGCGGCCGGCGTCAGCCTGGGCAAGGTGCTCGAGATCACCGACCAGAACGTTGCGCCGGTGCCGATGCCGATGGCCGCCAAGTCGTTCGACGCCGCCCGTTCGGCCGTGCCGGTGCAGGCTGGCGAGAACTCCTACAACGTCCAGGTCACGGTCACCTTCGAGCTGAAGTGACGCCCCCAGATAGCCGACAATAAAAGCCCCGGAGGATCGATCCTCCGGGGCTTTTTTTCGAACCGCGCCTCACCTTGAGGGACCCCCCGCTTATAGGCGATCCACGAAGGGGATCGTCCTTACACGCGATCCGAAGAGGATCGTCCTCACAGGCGATCCGCGAAGAGGATCGTCCTTTCAGCGTCAGCGATAGATGATCGGGCAGCCGCGCTCGTTGGCGAACACCACCACGACGCGATCGCCATACTGGCGGCCGGCCACTTTCACGGTGCGGCGGCTGATGTCGACGACGCGGGCGCGATGCAGACCCATGCGCTCGGCCTTGTCGAGGGCGCGATCCGGCGAGCAGCCCCGCCAATCGCGGTCACGGCGCCAGTCACGGCGATAGCCGTCGTCGTCGCCGGTGTAGACGCCGAAACGCGGGTCGTGGTTGTTGCCGAAGCCGAGATAGAGGCTGTCCGCATGGGCGGCGCCGAGCGTGCCAAGCCCGACAAGGGCCGAAAGGGCTGCCGTCTTGATCTGATTGAACATCGTCTCTCTCCTTGTTGCGGGCTCTCGCCCTTGAACTGATGATTGGCGAACCAATGATTGCAAAATGCCATTTCGTGTCTGAACTTTTCGCGAACCGGGTGTTCATGTCCGGTTCATGTAGGCGCGAACCCGCAGGGTTCGTCGCTCGGCTCACGTAAGCGCGAACCCGCCAGGGTTCGTCGCCCATCACTAAACGCAAATCCCAGCCGGATTCGTCCTTGAATGCCAACCCGTCAGGGTTCGTCATCAAGATGCGGACCGCTTACGGCTCGTCGTCCAATATGTAATCAAAATAGTCGTCCGGCTCGGCCAGATCGGTTTCCTTGGCCTTCACCCGGCCTCGGATTGAAATGCCGGCTTCGTGCACGGTCTCAGCGCTTCCCGAAACAAGCGGGTGCCACCAATAGAGATCGCGGCCTTCGGCGATCAGCCGGTAACCGCAGGTTTTTGGCAGCCAGGTGATGGTGCGCACATTCTGCGGCGTCAACCCGACGCAGTCGGGCACGCGCGACAGCCGGTTGGCATAGTCCGAGCAAAGGCATTTTTCGGCATCGAACAGCCGGCAGCCGACACTCGTCCAATAGATCTCGCCGGTATCCTCGTCCTCGAGCTTCGACAGGCAGCATTTGCCGCAGCCGTCGCAAAGCGATTCCCATTCGGCAGGGGTCATCGCCTCAAGCGTCTTGGTTTTCCAGAATGGTGCGGTCATTTCGGTGGATTTGGCCCTCCGCGGCCTTGCGGTCAAGCGCTGCTGTCACTGTGACCCGGTATCAACATTAGAAAAACACGAAATTGCCTTCAAAAGGCCGGCCGGGCATCCTTGGTTGGCGCCAATGCCCGAAGGAACCAATTGCGGCTGATGAAAGTTTGGGCAGGGATGGGACCCCATTAGGAGAAAATGATATGAAACGCCAACCACGGATTCTGGCGGGTACGGCAATCGGCCTGCTTATGGCATCCGCGCCGTTGGGCGCGTATCCGCTGCAGGGGGGTGTCGCTTCCGGCAGCCTGCATGGCGCGCCGGTCGTCCTGGCTCAGGCCGCTTGCGCCGAAGGCCAGTCGGCCGAGGAATGCGCCCAAGCCGGCCAGCAGGGTGGCGAACAGCCACGGAAAAGGAAGCGCGATCAGCAGCAGCAAGGCGAATCGGCGCCGGCCGAACAAGCAGCACCGGCCGAGTCTGAACAGCAGCCACGCAAGAAGCGGCACGAGCAGCAGCAGCAGATGGAGTCCAACCAGGGGGAACAAGCAGCACCGGCCGAGCAGCAGCTCAAGCCGCGCAAGAAGCGCGATCAACAGCAGCAGATCGAGGCGGCCCCCGCAGATCAGGGCGGACAGCCCGCAGCCGAAGAGCAGCAGCCGCGCAAGAAGAAGCGCCAGCAGCAGCAAACCGAAACCGCGCCGGCCGAGCAGCCCGCCGAGCAGGCGGCGCCGGCGACCGACGAACAGCAGCCGCGCAGGAAGAAGCGCCAGCAGCAACAGACCGAGACCGCGCCGGTCGAGCAACCCGCCGAGCAGGCGGCACCGGCGACCGACGAACAGCAGCCGCGCAGGAAGAAGCGCCAGCAGCAACAGACTGAAACCGCGCCGGCTGAGCCGCAGGTCGCTCCGGACCAGCAGCAGCAACCGCGCAAGAGGAAGCTCAACCAGCAGCAGGAAGCCGCGCCCGCGGAACAGCCGTCAGAACAACAGCCGGCAAATGACAACCAGCCTGGCAAGAAACGGAAGCTGGGCCAACAACCTGCCGAGCAAGGCCAGACCCCGGCCGAACAGGCCCCCGCGGGTAAGCTCAAGCCGTTGCCGGTTCCGGGAACCGAGCAGGCACCGGCCGGGACCGAGCAGGCGCCGGCTCAAGGCGAACAGCCTTCAAACCAGAATAAGAGGCAAGCTAAGAAACCGCTGACCGAGCAGCCTGCAACGGGGCAGCAGCAGCCTACCACAGGCGAACAGCCTGCTAACAACAATCAGCCCGCGAATGGCGGCAATGCCGCGCAGGGCGAAGCGCCTGCTAATCCGAACGAGGCCCCTGTCCTGGACAGCCAGAAGGATGTCTTGCGCAGGCACAAGGGCCGACAGCCGGCCGGCCAGAACGAGAATGGCCAGGTCGAGCAAGGCGGCAACCAGGCCGAGCAGCAGGGAGGCCAGCAGGCGCAAAGGCCTGCGCCGGTCGATCAGGGCCCGCCGCCCACCGACGACAAGACGGCGCAACAGGCGATCCAGCCTGAAAAGATCGTTCCTGCCACCGAGGAGAAAGGCAAGCGGATCGACCGCACGCCCGAAGACTTCGCTCGCGAGCGGCGTCGGCCGCAGGGCGCAGACGTCGTGAAGCAGTTCGGCGACCGCGTGATCCTCCAGTTCAACAACCAGACGTTCGTGGAAAGCAACGAGGCGCCTCGCATCACCCGCGGCGCCAGGGATGTCTACTACGAGGATCTGTCGGGCGATCGCACCCGCGAAATCGTCGAGCGCGATAACGGCATCCGGATCGTCACCATCCGCAACCGCAATGGCGACGTCATCAGGAGATCGCGCATCACGCCGGATGGCCACGAATATGTGCTGAGCTATGTCGACGAGCGGTACTATAACGATGTCGACGAATGGCGCGATCCTGGCGACGACCTGCCGCCGATGCGGCTCGACATCCCGCGGCGGGACTACATCCTGGATTCCGAGGATGTCGAGAGCGACGACGACTACTACAATTTCCTCGAGCAGCCGCCGGTGGAAAAGGTGACGCGTCTCTACTCGATCGACGAGGTGAAGCGGTCAGCCCGCGTGCGCGACATCGCCCGTCGCATCGATCTCGACACGCTGAACTTCGACTTCGGCTCGGCCACGATCTCCGACACCGAGGTGCAGAAGCTCGATGGCGTCGCCAACGCCATGGAAAAACTTCTGAAGAAGAACCCGGCGGAAACTTTCCTGATCGAAGGCCATACCGACGCGGTCGGCACGCCGGACGCAAACCTCGCTCTGTCGGACCGGCGCGCCGAGTCGGTTGCCGAGGCACTTACCAATGCCTTTGGCATCCCGGCCGAGAACCTTACCACGCAGGGTTATGGCGAGGAGTATCTCAAAGTGAACACGCCCGGTCCGAACCGCGAGAATCGCCGCGTCGCCATCCGCCGGATCACCTCGCTGGTGGCGCCGGTGGCAAGCAACAGCGAGCAGTGATCAATGCATGTCGCCCAAAAGTGTGCGGCGGTTTTGGGACAACGACATGCATTAAAGACATAAACCGCGTCACGCCGAATCCGTTTCAGCGCGGCGCGGTTTAGCGTTTGATTTCAAGATCCTGTCCGGATCTTCGGAATCAGTGCGTAAGATGAAGGCCCGTCCGCTCCGGACGGGCCTTTTTGTTGCCGGCTCAAGAAGAATTGTCCTGCCTAACGCGCCCTGATCATTGAATCGCCGCATTGCGACACCCAGATTCTGTGCAGGGCGTTCCCTGCCCTGTCCCGACTCCAGCGGGACATACTGAGCCCCGTCGGATCCCCTCTCCGGCGGGGTTTTTATCTTGAAAACCGGTCCTATCTAGCCGAAATACCCCCTATCGCAATTTGACCGGAATCCTTCATGAAGCGTCTCGAACTCGCCATCGAATCCGTCATCCTGGCCTCGCGCTGGCTGCTGGTCGCCTTCTATCTCGGGCTCGGCTTGGCGCTGGCGACCTACGCGCTCTCCTTCGGCAAGAAGCTCTACGAGTTCGTCATGAGCGCCTTCACGCTCGGTGACACGGACACCATCCTGAAGATGCTGGGGCTGATCGACGCCGCCCTCGTCGCTTCGCTGGTGGTGATGGTGATCATCTCGGGCTACGAGAATTTCGTCAGCCGCTTCGACGAGCAGGATGGCGAGGTCCATTGGCTGGGAACGATCGATGTCGGCTCGCTGAAGGTCAAGGTCGCCTCGACCATCGTCGCGATCTCCTCCATCCACCTTTTGCAGGTGTTCCTCAACCACGCTTCCTACAGGACCGATCAGCTCATGTGGCTGACCGTCATGCATCTGGCCTTCGTCTTTTCGGCGTTGATGCTCGCCTATATCGACCGGGTGATGGCGTTGGCGAAAGGCAAGAAGGTCGGGGACTGATACTTTGAAAGAGACTGAAGATCGTTTGCGCCTCGAACGGCTTCGCAAGGCGATCGACGAAGGTGACCGATCAGGTGATCCGCAACTGTTCGATTTGGAGTCCTTTGTCGAGATGAAGAAACGTTCGCGTGATCCCGGTCAATAGATGTTCTTGATGTTGGTTTCGGTCCTGGCGAACACCTCGTCCGGCACGAAGAAATCGCCGGCCAGCAGCCCCTTGGCGTCCGGCGCATAGACCGAAAAGTCCGTGACGCCTTCGGCGCGCAGCACCTCCTCGTCGATGTAGAAATTGCCGGTCGCGTCGCGTGACGGGCGCATGAAGATCGCATGCGCCGCTTCGGCCATGATGTCGGGCGAGCGGCTCATCGCCGCCACCGTCGCGCCGCCCAGAAGATTGCGCACCGCGGCGGTATCGATGGTGGAGATCGGCCAGAGCGAATTGACAGCGACGCCATCCTTGGCGAACTCGGCGCTCATGCCCAGAGTGCACATCGACATGCCGAACTTGGCCATGGTGTAGGCGACGTGGTTCTTGAACCACTTGGCCTTCATGTCGAGCGGCGGCGCCAGATTGAGGATGTGAGGGTTGCTGGCCGACTTCAGGTGCGGAATGCACATTTTCGAAACCAGGAACGTGCCGCGCGTGTTGATCTGGTGCATCAGATCGTAGCGCTTCATGTCGGTCTCCAGCGTGCCGGTGAGCTGGATGGCGCTCGCATTGTTGACGCAGATGTCGATGCCGCCGAACCGCTCGACCGTCTTGGCCACCGCGTCGGCGACCTGCACCTCGTCGCGGATGTCGCAAAGCACCGGCAGCGCCTTGCCGCCGGCCTGCTCGATCTCCTCGGCCGCCGTGTAGATCGTGCCCGGCAGCTTCGGATGCGGCTCGGCGGTCTTGGCCGCGATCGTCACATTGGCGCCGTCGCGCGCCGCGCGCAGCGCGATCGCCAGCCCGATGCCGCGCGATCCACCCGAGATGAACAGCGTCTTTCCGTTGAGCGACATCCTCGCCTCCCTCTGCAACAGGCAGGCAACTTGCGCGGCGGACAGCCATGGCGCAAGGCCCAACGCGCCAGTCCGAGGTTACCCAGCGTCGTGCCGAAAGGTCTAATGCATGTCGCCCAGAAGTGCGCAGCGGTTCTGGGACAACGACATGCATCAAGACAAAGACTTAAAAGCGCGTCGCCTCAATCCGTTTCGACGCGACGCGCTTTAGACCAGCACCAGCCCCTGCCGCATGGCGATGGCGATCGCATCGGTGCGGTTGGCGGCGCCGAGCTTGATCAGGATCGCCGCGACATGGAACTTCGCCGTGTGCACCGAAATATTGAGACGCCGGGCGATCACCTTGTTCGGCGCGCCTTCGGCCAGCAGCGCCAGCACTTCCGCCTCGCGCGGCGACAAAGCCGGGCGAGGCTGGTTGTCGTCGGGCGCCTCCTCCTCGGACAGCTCGCCGTGGAATTCGCCGTGAGCGGCGACCTCTGACGGCCCCGCCCGCCTGACGCGATAGCCCGACGCCGCCAACCGCAAGGCGGCGGCGATCAGCAGGCCGTCGGCCGAGATAGGCAACACGGCAAGCACGTTGGCGGGCAGTTGTTCGCTGCCAGCGCGCCGCGAGAGCAGCACGACAGGCGTGGCCGAACCGATCGCCCGGTTTGCCAATGCCGTCTCATCGGTCACCGCGACATCCACCGCTTGGTTCACGTTGCCGGCCAGCGCCGGCAGTAGATCGTCGCTCGCCGCGAGCATGTCAGCCAGTTGCTCGGCGCGCTGGGCATCGCCAAGCGCGACCAGCACCGTCAGCCGGTGTATCGCCGGCTCCGGTCTCGCAATCGTTTGTGCCGCGCTGCTCGCCATCGATCCTCTCAGCTCAGCGGCTTCTCGCCGATGGTGACCGACACGTCACGTTGCGCGCCGCCGCTCGAAACGCCGAGCGTCACGGTCGTGCCGGCGCTGTCCGGCCCAAGCTTGCGGATCAGCTCGCGCGGCCCGTGCACGGCTTCGCCGTTCCAGGCGACGACGATGTCGCCGACATGCAGGCCGGCGGCCTTTGCCGGACCGCTGTCGTCAAGGCTCATCACCATGGCGCCCTTGGTGTCGCCATTGCGGATCGGATGCAACCCGGCACCGAGATAGCCGCGCGCGACATGGCCCTTCTCGCGCAGCGTCGCCACCGCCCGCTCGATCGTCTCATAGGGCATCACCAGCGCGCGACGGCGCGGTCCATACAGGAGCATGCCGACGAGGCCACCCTTGGCGTCGAGCACCGGCCCGCCTTCGAAGCGGCCTCCGGTGTTGATGGCAAGGTTGATGCGCCGGTCGATCGTGCCGCCACGCATCGAGCGCCAGGCCGGCCCGACCTCGCCGATCGTGCCGAACACGGCAAGCGCGGCGCCTTCGCTGTTGCCAACGGCGATCGCTACATGGCCGGGCCGCACGGCGGCGGCCTGGGTCAATTGCAGTAGACCGGCAGCACCGGAAGCCGGCTTCAGCAGGGCAACGCCCGTCGACGGATCGCGGCCGACGAGCTCTGCCTTGACGGTTTCACCCGAGGCCAGCGTCAGCTCGATCTCCTCGCCGGCTTCAACCGCCTCCTCGGCGGTGACAAAGAAGCCGTCGCGCCAGTGGAAGGCGCTCGCGGTGCGATGGTGGTGCGTGACGAAACTTGCCACTGCCGGAGCAGCAGCGGCCGCGATATCGGCGATCGCGTCGGAAAAGGCACTGAGGTTGAAGTCGCTCATAAGAATACCTCCTGGATTCGGTGACCCAGATATCGCTCCGTAGCGCCGTCGGGGGTACTCGCCTGACGGCTAGTCGACGGCTGGACTGGCCATCTGGTCAGGTCGCGGCAATTGCGGCCGCTCCGCACATATAGTGCGTGTCTCCCAAAAGCTGCGCGGTTTTGGGGCAACGATACGCACCAAGGAAAAACATCATTCCACATTAGGAACACGCAGATGGCTTTAGCGGCCGAAAAACTTCCACCCGACGACATCCTGCTCGACGCCTATTCGTCATCCGTTGCCGACGCCGTCGACCGCATCGGTCCGGCCGTCTGCCGGATCGAGCGCATTGGCGCCGGCGGCCACGGCTCGGGTTTCGTCATCGCGCCGGATGGCCTGGTCGTCACCAATTTCCATGTCGTCGGAGATGCGCGCGCCGTGCGCGTCACCATGCCGGACGGCGCCGCGCGCGAGGGCCATGTGCTCGGCCGCGATCCCGACACCGACATCGCGCTGGTGCGCGCCGACGGCAGCTTCGCCGACGTTGCGCCGCTCGGCGATTCCAAGCGGCTGCGCCGCGGCCAGATCGCGATCGCCATCGGCAATCCGCTCGGTTTCGAATGGACGGTCACCGCCGGCGTCGTCTCCGCGCTCGGCCGCTCGATGCGCGCCTCGACCGGCCGCCTGATCGACGACGTCATCCAGACCGACGCCGCGCTCAATCCCGGCAATTCCGGCGGGCCGCTGGTGTCGTCGGCCGGCGAGGTGATCGGCGTCAACACCGCCATGATCCACGGCGCGCAAGGCATCGCCTTTGCTGTCGCGTCCAACACCGCCAATTTCGTCATCTCCGAGATCATCCGTTTCGGCCGCGTGCGGCGTGCCTTCATCGGTGTTTCCGCGGACACCACCAACCTGCCGCGCCGGGCGGCACTGCTGTCGCAGGTGACCACGAACACGGCTGTGCGCGTGCGCAGCGTCGAGAAGGACGGTCCCGCCGCGAAGGCCGGCCTGAAGGAAGGCGACATCATCGCCGCCATCGACGGCCGGCCGGTGACCGGCGTCGACGATCTCGTGCGCATGCTCGATGCTGAGCGCATCGGCCGTGAGACGCTCTGCACCGTCGTGCGCCGCACCGGCGTCAGCCAGGTGGTGGTGATGCCGGTGGCGCGGACGGGCTGAGACCCGCGCGTCCGGCCTAGCTCCCTGGCGCCCCTCCGGCATATTGCGCCAGGAATTCTCCGCTCGGCGGGATCGGCTTGATGACGTCGATCAGCACGCCATTGGGGTCCCTGGTGATGAAATGGCGCTGGCCGAAGGGCTCGTCGCGCAAGCTGCGCAGGATCGGCAGGCCGGCGGCGACGACGCGCTCGTAAACGGCATCGGGGTCGCGGACTTCGAAATTGATCAGCAGGCCCGACGTACGCCCCCGCCCCTCTTGCGGGATTGTCTCATGGTCGCCCTGGACGATGCCGAGATTGACGCGCCTGTCCTCGGCCGAACGAAGATGCACATACCAATCGCTCTCAAAGAGCGGCGCGAAGCAGAAATGCTCGACGTAAAAGGCGGCCGTGCCCGCGACATCGCCGGTCATCAGCACCGGATAGTAGCTCGTCGTCTTCATCTTTCTTTCTCCACTCACACAACATACAGTCTGTATGCAAATGCAAATAACATACAGGCTGCATGTATGCAACAAGAGTCCGGACGACGCTCGAACCGCGACCGCACGGAGGCGACTCGCGCCGATCTGATCCGCGCAGCGCGAAAACTGTTTACGGAAAAATCCTATGCCGAGACCGGCACGCCGGAGATTGTCGCCGAGGCCGGCGTGACGCGCGGCGCGCTCTATCATCACTTCGCCGACAAGCAGGCGCTGTTCGCGGCGGTCGTCGAGCAGGAGGCCGCGGCCGTGGCGGCGGAGATTGATCATGCCTCGCCTCCGTCGCTATCGGCGCGTGACGCACTGATCGCGGGATCGGACGCCTATCTGGCGGCAATGCGGGTGCCCGGCCGCACCCGCCTCCTGCTGCTTGACGGCCCCGCCGTGCTCGGCCGCGCCGCCATGGACGAGATCGACAACCGCCACGGCAACCGCTCGCTGCGCGAGGGCCTTGTCGCGGCGATGCGCGCCCAGTCGATGACCAGATTACCGGCCGAGGCGCTGACGGCCTTGCTGGCTGCCGCCTTCGACCGCGCAGCACTCGCCATAGATGCCGGCGCGTCGGCTGAGGATTACCGCGCGGTGCTGATCGCCCTTATGGACGGCTTGTCTCCGGCCCCTCCTCCGTCCACACGCCCGGCTCCATCTCGTTGAAGCAGCTGAGCTGCCGCTTGAACTCGTCGATCAGCCAGGACGCCGCCGGCTTGGGGCTGCGGTCGGTGCGGTGCATGGCGTAGAGCGGCGAGCGTATCTCGCGATAGGGTTCGAGATCGAGCTCGACCAGCCGGCCGCTGGCGAGGTCGTCGGCAATCAGCCAGCGTGGCAGACCGCCCCAGCCGAGGCCCTCGCGCATCAGGGCATGCTTGGTGCGCATATCCGTTAATCGCCAGGTGCGGTAGGCGAAGACGCCATAATCGCGGCCACGCGTCCGCTCCGACTGGTCGGAGACGACGAGTTGGATATGTTCGCGCAGCTCCTCGACGGCCACGGGTTTCGGCAGTTTCGCCAATGGGTGGCCGGGCGCCGCCGCCGGCACGATCGAGGTGAAGCCGATGCGCAACAGATTGACGTCGGCATCGCCTTGCAGGCCGCCAAAGCCGAGATCCGACTGGCCGTTGACGACCTGATCGACGATCAGGCCAAGCGAGCCGATATAGAGGCGCAGCATGACCGCCGGAAACTGGGCCTCGAAAGCCTTGAGCACGCGCACCAGCGCCGGTGAAGGCAGCGCCACGTCGACCGACACCGCCACCTCCGCCTCCAGCCCTTGCCGGTAGCCGTCGGCGCGCGAACGGATGCGCTGCAGAACGCCGATCATGCGCCGCGCGTCCTCCAGCATCGCCGTGCCGACATCGGTCAGTTGCGGCTCACGCATGCCTTCGCGCTCGAACAGCTTGAGGCCGAGCTGCGCTTCCAGATTGGCGATGCCGTAGCTCACCACCGACTGCGCCCGGTTGAGCTTGCGCCCCGCAGCCGAGAAGCTGCCGGTATCGGCCACCGCTACCAGGATTTGGAGCTGATCCAAGGTCGGGTTCGGCTGCACACCGCTCTCCATCTGTTTTGTTGATAGGTTGTATGTATTTTATACCAGTTATCCTGATAGGGCAGCAATCCCATATTGGCGGTGAAGTTTCAATCCAACCCCAAGGGGACACCGCCATGTCTATTCTTCTTGTTACGTCCAGCCCGCGCGGCGCAGCTTCGCACTCGACCCGCGTCGCCACCGATCTCGCCCGGAAGCTGGTTGCCGCCGATGCATCCAACACGCTTGTCGTGCGTGACCTGGTCGCCAATCCGCTGCCGCATATCGACCCTGACTACGCCACCGGCATCTACACGCCGGCCGAAGCCCGTTCGCCGCGCCAGGCTGAAGTCGTCGGCGTTTCCGACGCCGTGCTCGACGAGCTTTTCGCCGCCGACACCGTGATCCTCGCCACCGGCTTCATCAACTTCAACATCTCCTCGACATTGAAGTCCTGGGTCGATCATATCGCCCGCTCCGGCAAGAGCTTCGCCTACGGCGATGGCGGCCCGAAGGGCCTCGTCACCGGCAAGAAGGTCTATATCGTGCTCGCTTCCGGCGGCATCTATTCGGAAGGCGCCGCGGTGCAGATGGACCATGCCGTGCCTTATCTGCGCAGTGTGCTCGGCTTCCTCGGCATGACCGACGTCGAAGTCATCCGCGTCGAGGGTGTCAGCATGGGCGCAGACGCCGTCACGGCAGCACTTGCCAAGGCCACCGCCAAGGTCGATGCGATCGCTGCCGCCAATGCCGATCAGGCCGCAGTCGCCGCCTAGTCTCTGATGCCAGAATGAAAGAGGCAGGCGCCCGCCAGCGCCTGCCTCTTTCTGCATTTCGCCGCGACCGGCGCTGGTGATCATGGCGATCCAGAACGCGGTGCCAATCTGGAACGACTTTTTCTTCCCACTGGTGCTGATCACTTCCGACAATTTGAAGACACTGCCGCAGGGGCTGACCGTGTTCGTCGGCGAATTCACCACCGATTGGGGGGTGCTGTTCACCGGGCTGACACTGGCGGCGCTGCCGATTACGCTGCTCTACATTGTGCTGTCGAAGCAGTTCATTTCCGGCATTACGCAAGGCGCGGTCAAATAAGGCGCGGTCAAACAGCGAAAGTCAGGGCATCAAAAGTGGCAAACCAGAACAAGATCATCATCACTTGCGCGGTCACCGGATCGATCCACACCCCGTCGATGTCGCCGCATCTGCCGGTGACGGCGCAGGAGATTGCCACCGCCGCCATCGAGGCGGCCGAGGCAGGGGCTGCGATCGTCCATCTTCACGCGCGTAATCCGGTCGATGGACGCCCCGACCAGTCGACCGAGGCCTTCGCCCCGTTCCTGCAGGTCATCAAGCAGCGCTCCAACTGCGTCGTCAACATCACCACCGGCGGCGCCGCGACGATGAGCGTGGAGGAACGCGTCAGGCCGGCAAAGGTTTTCGCCCCCGAAGTCGCCTCGCTCAACATGGGGTCGATGAATTTCGCGCTGTTCCCGATGCTGGAGCGGTTCAAGACCTTCGAGCACGACTGGGAGCGGCCCTATCTCGAATCCTCGCGCGACCGCATCTTCCGCAACACTTTTGGCGACATCGAGCACATATTGCGCACCTGCGCCGACAACGGCACCCGCTTCGAGATCGAGTGCTACGACATCGGCCATCTCTACACGCTGGCGCATTTCGTCGAGCGCGGCCTAGTGAAGGCGCCGTTCTTCGTCCAGAGCGTGTTCGGCATCCTCGGCGGCATCGGCACGCATCCGGAGGACGTCGCTCATATGAAACGCACGGCCGACCGCCTGTTCGGCAACGACTATCACTGGTCGGTGCTGGGCGCCGGCCGCCATCAACTGCCGATCGCCACGCAGGCGATCGCGCTCGGCGGCAATGTGCGCGTCGGCCTGGAGGACTCGCTGTGGATCGGCAAAGGCAAGCTCGCCCGCTCCAGCGCCGAACAGGTGACCAAGGTGCGCCAGATCATCGAGGGGCTCGGCGCCTCCATTGCCACCCCAGACGAAGCGCGGCAGATCCTGCAGCTCAAGGGCGGCGACAAGGTCTCGTTCTGATCTGAAAGGAGTGCTGGCGGGATCTGAAGCTTCGACCCCCGCGCATCTACCCGAAAATCCGCTCGCCCTGCTCATCTACGAGCTGGATGCCCTTCTTGATCGAGATGTCGACGGCGTCGTCCAGCCCGGCGAAGCGGTCGGCGCGGATGAAGCGGTGCTCCTTCATCACGCCGTCCACTTCCTTCGAGACGACGCCGCAGGTCTGGTATTGGCCCTCGGCCTTGTAGGGCGTGGCGCTGATCAGGAATCCCTTGTGCTCGACCTGCTTGGCCGGCTTGGCAGTGCCGGCCTCCGTTGCCTCACTACCGCCGCCGCCAAAAAGCTTTTTCAGAAAAGACATCTCTCAAAACTCCCATTCACGCTGACACAAGAGGAATCATGGCATCCCTTGTTCACACAGGCTTTGTCCCAGCATGCGCGAATGCGCCGCCGCGTTCCAGCCCCTTGACGAAGACGCCGACCAGAAGCTCGACCTGACGCCAGATCTCCTCGGCCTGCCTGCTGTCCGAATTCGCCACATAGCCGCTGGTCACGATGCCATGCACGCTTGACCACAAGGTTCGGGCCGCAAGCGCGCGGCGGTCGTCGTCGAGGTCGAAATCTCCCGCCTTGAGCACGCCGGCGACGATGTCGAAGAGCGCGTCCAGCAGCGCGTCGTAGGCATCCGGGCCGGGCCGCGTGGCACGGCGGCGGTTGAAGGCAAGCACCGCCGGCCAACTGCCGGGATGCGCCTCGACGAAGCGCACATAGGCGGCGGCCATCGCCAGGATGCGATGCCGGACATCGGTCACCCCCTGCCTTTCGAGATCGGCCATGGCCGCTATGCCTGTCGCGCCGAGCCGGTCGAGCAACCGCATATTGACGGCGCGGTGCACTTCGTCGAGGTCGGCGAACAGGTTGTAGACGGATCCGACCGAAATGCCGGCTTGCTCGGCGATGGTGCGCGCTTTCAAATTGTCGGCGCCGCCCTCGTTGAGCAGTGCCTCGGCAATGGCGAGCACCTTCTCGCTCATTTCTTCCTTGTCCAGCGCCATGCTCTTTCCTGTGTTTGTGGCGGGTACCCGGGCGCCTCCCGCCTGGAATCCGTTCCATTTCGTTGCGTTTACCATGTCCAGCGCCTCATGAACAGCGTTCAAAATAGACCTTGAACAATGTTCATTTCCTGCTATGTTGACTTCGTGAACATTGTTCACACAACCAGGGAGAAGACCATGCTTAGCCTGATCAAGACATTGCTGGACGGCGCCAGCGCACGGGCCGAGGACAATCTGAAGGATCGTTTCGCGATCGACCTTCTGGCCCAGCGCATCCGCGACGCGGAGGCGGGCCTCGCCGCCGCCAAGCAGACGCTCGCCTCGCTGATCGTGCGCCAGCGTGCCGAGCAGACCAGCCTCGACCAGCTCGACCGCCGCATCGCCGATCTGGAAACCCGCACGCTGAGCGCGCTTTCCGCCAACAACCAGGCGCTTGCCGAAGGCGGCGCATCCGCAATCGCCGAACTCGAGAACGAGCGCGAGGTCCGCCGCGCCACGGTCAAAAGCCTCGGCGACAAGACCTTGCGGATGCGCCTGTCCGTCGAACAGGCACATCGCCGCATCATCGATCTCAACCAGGGCATGATTTCCGCCAGGGCAATCGATGCCGAGCGCAAGGCACAGTCGCGCCTCAACCGCTCGATCGGCCGCAGCGCAAGCATCAACGAAGCGGAGGAACTGCTGGCCCGCATCAAGGACAGCAGCGACCCGTTCGAGGAGGCCGGCATCCTCGACGAAATCGACGGCGAGCTGCGCCACGAGGCGATCCGCGAACGCCTCGCCGAAGCAGGCCACGGACCAGCCACCAAGGTGCGCGCTGAGCACGTCCTGGCACGCCTGAAGTCCCTGAACTGAACCCGCATTTTTCCCGAAACAGATCAGATCCAAGGAGCAATACGATGAACGGCAATCAGACCTACATTCTGTTCAATACGGTATCCGTGGGCGCCGCCTATTTCATGCTCGGCCTGTCGCTGTGGCTGGCGCCGGTCGACCTCTCGACCAAGGGCTACTGGGCCATGGGCGTCCTTTTGCTCACCGGCAGCCTGGTGAACCTTGTCAAGTACCGCACCGACGAACGCATCTCCGCCGAGACCACCGCCAAGATCGAGAAGGCGCGCAACGAGAAGCTGATCAGCGAATATGTCGGTAAGGATTGATCCGTCTTTCTTGACCGATCGACAACAAAAAAGCCCGGGCACTCCGGGCTTTTTCCATTGCAAGTGTAGGGCAGCGCTGGCGCTAGAGCAATTCCAGGAAAAGTGTGAGCGGTTTTCCGTCTGGAATTGCGTCAAAACAAAGAGATAGAGCGGTTCGCCGTTTCCGTGAAACGGTGAAACGCTCTAGCGCCGCGACAGCGCCTCGATCGCCTCGGCGGCGTCTTCCAAGATACTGATCGCCTCAGCCTGCTTGTCATCCGGGGCATCGGCGATGTCGCCGAGTGCTGCGCGCAGCCGCTGGCGCAGGGTGCGGAAACGGTCATGCTGCTCCGAGCGGCCGCGTCCACGCCGTCCTTCCTCGCCATCATCGCCCCAGCCGAACCACTCGCGCGCCTTGGCCATCTTGCGGCCGAACCGCTCGAGATGGTCGAGCACGCCGTCGATCATCTCGCGGTTCTCCTCGAGATGCGCCTTGCCGGTATCGGTGATCGAAAACACCTTCTTGTTGCCTTCGCTCGACGAAACCGCGTAGCCGGCTTCCTCCAGGAAGGTCAGCGTCGGATAGACCACGCCCGGGCTCGGGCTGTAGACGCCGCTGGTGCGCTCTTCCAGCGCCTTGATGATGTCGTAGCCGTGGCGCGGCGCCTCGGCCAGAAGCGACAGCGTGATCAGCTTGAGATCGCCATCGGCCAGCATGCGCCCAGCGCGGAACATGTCGCCCGGGCCGCGTCCGCCGCCCCTGCCGCCATGGCCGAACGGGCCGAAACCGCCGCCGCGGCCGCCGAATTTGCCGGCCATATGCATGAACATGCGCTCGCCGAAATGATTGTGCCCGAAGTGACCGTGTTTGTGCATGGATTGCTCCTTGAGTTATATCTTACGATACATCTTAGGTAGGCGTCAGCGTCCGGCGAGTCAAGATATATCTTACGATGTATCTCACAATGGCGCGAGCCGGATTGATTTCGTCGACATGGCCGCTAGAAGGGCAGCCGAGGGTCGAAGACCGCTCCGTAAGCGTCTGACGTCAAGCAACGCATCCAAACCCGGTCTTTCCGGGCAATTGCGCCGGGAGCCGGCCAATGGATGCCATGCGACAGACCGGATTCTTCAAGGAAAATCCAAAATGACCATGACCCGCGACCGCAGGAAACTGCCTGCGCATTACGCCGCTGTCGTCAGCCCGCTGGTGCTGTCGCTGCTGATGACCTTCATCGTCTCGTTCATCTCGACGCTGAAAAGCCTTGGGTTCCAACACGACCTGCCGACCATCTGGCTGACGGCATGGGGCCTGTCCTGGCTGGTAGCGTTTCCGACGCTGCTCCTGGTGCTGCCGGTGGTGCGCCGCATCGTCGGCTGGCTGTGCGAACCCGCGACCAGATGACTTGCCGCCAAAGGTCCGGAGATCGCTCCGGACCTTTCTAATCGCTGGTGTTCAATGGACAACGGCTACCAGCGGCCCTTGCGTCGGTTCCAGCCGTAGAGAATATCCGCGAAGCGGTCATAGGCAAAGCGCGTTAGCGGCAGCGCGGCAGGGTTGCCGAACAGGATCGCCAGCCACCCCTCGCCCGGCGTGAGCCGCCAGACCGCGATCGCCACATCGGCGCCGACCAGCAGCCGTCCTTCGGCATCGGTCGCGTGCAGCCGGCGCCGGATATCCTCCAGCGAGGCGCCGAAGGCGGAAAGCGCCTCAGGTTCGAAATTGATGTCGCGGAATTCGACGCGACCCGCCTTGACCGCTTCGATGAGCCGCCGCTTCTGGCGGTTGATGCCGGCGTCGCAGACCGGACAGCGCGTGTTGTACCAGACGGTGAGCGAAGGCTCAGGCATGGCGCGACTATCGGGGATGCGGCGCGGCTCCGCAACAGCCGCGCCGATCGCTGCTTCAGCCACTTCACCCGAGCGAGCTGATGATCTCGCGGTAGGCGAATTCCGGAAACGCCTTCATCGTCCGCGTCTTGACATTGCCGCCCGACGACAGCATCAGCGCGAAGCGGGCAAGCACCGCATCGTCCGGGGCTTCGACAATGGCGACCATGTCGCATTCGCCCATGGTCAGGTAGAATGACTTGAACGAGCCGCCCATGTCCCCCAGCAGCTTCTTGGCGGCATCGAGCCGCTTCGGCGAATCCCGCACATTCTTGGCGCCTAGTTCGGTCCAGTTGATAAGCACGATGTAGGTTGTCATGGCACACCTCCCTCCGGGGCCACGGTGCGGGCGCCTGACCGTTAACGGCCGGCGCCGGGCGGGCACCCGGTTTGTCGCCCACAAATGCATCCGACCCTGAAATTATCCTCCCGTTGGGCAGCTCCGGCAAGGCGGCATGAGAGGTAGCCGGAAATGCAAAAAGGGCGCCGAGGCGCCCTTTCAGTTTCGTGTCGTTGCGTTTCCGCTCAGCTGTCGAGGAAGCTCCGCAGCTTGCGGCTCCGGCTCGGGTGCTTGAGCTTGCGCAGAGCCTTGGCTTCGATCTGGCGGATACGCTCGCGAGTGACCGAGAACTGCTGGCCGACTTCCTCCAGCGTGTGGTCGGTGTTCATGCCGATGCCGAAGCGCATGCGCAGCACGCGCTCCTCGCGCGGCGTAAGCGAGGCAAGCACCCGTGTCGTCGTCTCGCGCAGATTGGCCTGGATCGCCGCGTCGATCGGCAGGATCGCCATCTTGTCCTCGATGAAGTCGCCGAGATGCGAATCCTCCTCGTCGCCCACGGGGGTTTCGAGCGAGATCGGCTCCTTGGCGATCTTCAGCACCTTGCGCACCTTTTCCAGCGGCATGGCGAGCTTCTCGGCCAGTTCCTCCGGCGTCGGTTCGCGGCCGATCTCGTGCAGCATCTGGCGCGAGGTGCGCACGATCTTGTTGATCGTCTCGATCATATGCACCGGAATGCGGATGGTGCGCGCCTGGTCGGCGATCGAGCGGGTGATCGCCTGCCGGATCCACCAGGTCGCGTAGGTCGAGAACTTGTAGCCGCGGCGGTACTCGAACTTATCGACCGCCTTCATCAGGCCGATATTGCCTTCCTGGATCAGGTCGAGGAACTGCAGGCCGCGGTTGGTGTATTTCTTGGCGATGGAGATGACCAGGCGCAGGTTCGCCTCGACCATTTCCTTCTTGGCGATCGCGGCCTCGCGCTCGCCCTTCTGCACCTGGTTCACGATCTTGCGGAATTCCAGGATCGAGATGGCCGTTTCGGTGGCGAGGTTCTGGATCTCGGCGCGCAGCTCCTTGATCGCGTCCTTCTCGTTCTTGGTGAACTCCTTCCAGCCGCGCGAGGTCAGGTTGGCGATCGAACGGGTCCAGTTCGGATCGAGCTCCGAACCCTGATACTCCTTGAGGAATTCCTCGCGGCGCACGCCATAGCTCTCGGCGAGGCGCAAAAGCTTGCCCTCGTTCTGCACCAGGCGCTTGTTGATGTCGTAGAGCTGCTCGACCAGCGCCTCGATGCGCGCGGCGTTGAGCGACAGCGACTTCACCGCCTTGATCAGCTGGTCCTTCAGCTCCTTCAGCCGCCGGTCCTGGCTGGGCGAGAGCGTGCCGGCCGCGGCCAGGCGGTTCTCGACCTGCTGGTCCTGCAGCTTCCTGAGCTTCTTGTAGGTATCGGCGATGACGTCGAGCGTCTCCATCACCTGGGGACGCAGTTCCGCTTCCATTGCGGCCAGCGACAGGCTCGCCTCGTCCTCGTCGTCTTCGTCTTCTTCCAGACCGCGGGTGTCGCCGCCGACATTGGTGATGTCGTCTTCTTCCTCGCGTGTCGCCGCGCGGCCGCGCGGCTTCTCCTCGGGCTTGGGCGCCTCCTCGACGCGTTCGACGACAGGCGCCTGCTTGGCTTCGGGGCCGGCATAGGTCGCCTCGAGGTCGATGATCTCGCGCAGCAGGATCTTCGATTCGTTGAGTTCGTCGCGCCAGATGATGATGGCCTGGAAGGTCAGCGGGCTTTCGCACAGACCGGCGATCATCGTTTCGCGGCCGGCCTCGATGCGCTTGGCAATGGCGATTTCGCCCTCGCGCGACAAAAGCTCGACCGAGCCCATCTCGCGCAGATACATGCGCACCGGATCGTCGGTGCGATCGGTCGGTTCTTTCTTTGCGGGTGTGGCGGCGACGGCGGTGCCGGTCTGCTCGGCCAGTTCGTTGGCGTCTTCCTCGCTGTCGCCGGCCGGCTCGGCTTCGGTCTCTTCGCCTTGTTCGTCGTCTTCGACGACGTTGATGCCCATGTCGCTGAGCATCGCATTGATGTCTTCGATGCGGTCCGGATCCGTCTCTTCCGAGGGCAGCACCGCGTTGAGCTCGTCAAGGGTGACATAGCCGCGTTTCTTCGCGGCCTTGATCATCTTCTTGACAGCATCGTCGGAAAGGTCGAGCAGAGGGCCATCGGTGGCGCCTTCGCGTTCGGTCTCGACCTCTTCCTTTTCCTTTGTCGCCATTCTTTGTCGTCTCCAAGCGGCCATGTATCGAAGC
The DNA here is from genome assembly GCF_055811115.1 of Mesorhizobium sp. WSM4832. NCBI lineage: Bacteria > Pseudomonadati > Pseudomonadota > Alphaproteobacteria > Hyphomicrobiales > Phyllobacteriaceae > Mesorhizobium > Mesorhizobium sp. WSM4832. The sequence goes on from NZ_JBVVQH010000011.1 coordinate 31,310, forward strand.
CGCGTAAAATGCCGGACCGGTCATGCTGGGCGCGCTCGCGCCAGAACGCCTTTTACCGGCCCAGTAACCGCATCATCTCTTTACTTTGGTGTATGTCGTTTGCCCCAAAACCGGGTTTCCATTTTTGGGCGACATGCATTAAGTCCAGATTAACCGTGATATCTGGAGCAAGCACTTTGCCTGTCCAGCCATCACCTGTACCTCGCATGGCTCGAATTTCCGCCGACGCCGGGGCACGGTTAACGTTTCGAATCGTCCTGATTCCGCCAATCTGCCAGAAGGTCAAGCGCCTCTGGCATGATTCGCATGAAAAAAGCGAATCAATTACCCGACTTAGAGGCGTCGATTCGACGCGCTGCGCATTTCCACTTCGCTTTTTGGGAGCAGTTCGACCCTAAACGCGTCCGACCCTGCCCGACGAGACGCCGAACCCTTCGATCAGCGCTTCCGTTGCCTGCACATCATTGAATTGCGCTTGAATCTCGACGAGATGCCGGAAGTTTTCGTCCGAAGGGTCTGCATCGAGCGCCGCCTGCGCCTGTTTCAGCTCTCTATGTAAGGTGCGAGCGCTGCGCTGCAAGTGCAGCGCTTGGTTGAAGGCGTCGCGGGCATCGTCGAGCGCCGCGGTTTCGAGCGCCGGCCACTGCCGCGCGCGCTTGATCAGTTCCACCGCCCGCCCCCAGATGCCGCCGCAGCCGGCGCGCTCGATGGTGGCGATAACCGCGCCGCGATCGTCGGCTGCGTCATGCGCCATCGCGTCGAGGATGGCGACATGGAGCTTGCGCAAATCCGAATTGGCAAGGTCGAGGAATTCGACATGCGCGAAATTCTCATCGATCAGCGCCGGATGGTTGACCAGCGCCACGATGATCGTCGCCTCGCGCACCGACATCCCTTCGCTGCCACGCTTGACCAGCGCCGAACGCCCCAAGCTCTCGGTGATCGCGGCGCGCGCGCCGATCCCGCCGCCTTTCGCGAACTGCCCGCCGGGTGCTGGCTTCTTCTGCCCCGGTTTCCAATCCTGACGACCCTGCCGAACATTGCGCTGGGCGCCGAAGAAATTCCGCACCCGCTCGTCCATTGCCTGCTGGTAGTAATAGCGCACGCTCTCGTCGCGAATGCGGCTGGTCAACTCCCGCAGCGTCTTTTGCAACTCCGCCCGCCGCTCCGGTGTGTCGAAGACACCGCCCGCCGTCTCGCGCATCCACAACAGTTCGTCCAGCGGCCGCGCGTCGGCAAGCACGGCGCGGAACGCGTCCGGTCCCTCGGCCTTGACCAGATCGTCGGGGTCCTTGCCTTCCGGCAGCAACGCAAAGCGCGCCCGGCGCCCGGCCTGCACCGACGGCAGCGCCAGATCCGCGGCGCGCCATGCCGCTTTCAGCCCGGCCTGGTCGCCATCGAAGCACAGCATCGGCTCGGGCGCCATGCGCCACAAAAGCTCGAGCTGGTTTTCGGTGAGCGCTGTGCCGAGCGGCGCCACCGCATTCTCGAAGCCGGCCTGCGCCAGCGCGATCACGTCCATATAGCCCTCGACGGCAATCACCGTGCCGCCTTTCGCGAGCGTCTTGCGAGCGCGAGCGAAATTATAGAGCACATTGCCCTTGTGGAAGAGCTCGGTATCCGGCGAGTTCATGTATTTGGCCAGCGCATCCGGCCCCAGCGCCCGCCCGCCGAAGGCGATGATCTTGCCGCGCGAATCGGGGATGGGAAACATGATGCGGTCGCGGAACCAGTCGTAGGAGACCGGGATGTCGTCGCCGTGCCGTACCAGCCCGCAGGCCTCGATATCGGCCTTCGGCACGCCTTTTGCCGCAAGGTGTTCCTTCAGCGCGTTGCGGCTGTCGGGCGCGTAGCCCAGCCGGAACGATTGCTGCGTCGCCGGTGTCAACCCACGGTCGCGCAGATACGCGCGCGCCTTGGCGCCCTCGGGTCCTTGCAGCCGCTCCTGGAAGAAGGCAGTCGCCATTTCCATCACGTCGGTCAGGCTGGCGCGTTCCTTCTCGCGCCGTTCTTCCTGGGCGTCGCGCACCGGCATCGGCACGCCGGCCATCTCGGCGACCTTTTCGACCGCCTCGGGAAAGCTTACTCCCTCGAGCTCGGTCAGGAACTTGAAATGGTCGCCCGACGCCGAGCAGCCGAAACAGTGGTAGCGGCCCTTCTTGTCCTCGCAGTGGAAGGACGGGCTTTTCTCGCCGTGGAACGGGCAGCACGCCCAATAGTCGCCCCGCGATGCATTGGTCTTCTTTCTGTCCCATGCGACGCGCAAGCCGATCAAGGATGAAATCGGCACGCGGTCGCGTATCTCGTCGAGGAAGGCAGGCGGAAAGCGCATCGGGAAACTCGTTTGCCCTCCATATAATCAAGCCGACCGGGCGCGGCGACTCTGTCCGGCCCATCGTACCCGCTTTTCCCCATCGTACCCGCTTTTCGCAAGACGAAAAGAAGGCGGCCAGGCGGCCGCCTTCTGCTGGATTTCCGGATTGTCGCGGATTACTGCGTCGCGATCGCGCCGAAGATGATGCCGGAGAGGATGCTGACCAGCACATAATCGTTGCCGACGCGGATCCACTCCTGGCCGGGGCCGGGGCGGCGCAGGCCGTAGCGGTTCCAGTCGCGGACCGGCTGGTGACGCCTCCAGTTGGAATATCTCTGGCCGCTGCGCCAATGGCTGCGCTTGACGATGACCTTCTTCTTCACGACTCGCTTGTCGACATGCCTGCCGGGCTTCTGCCAGTCGACCTGCGTGTAGTTCGACTGGGACGCGCTCGGCTGGGCGAGCGGCGCGGCCTGGCCGGAAAAGGCCGAGGCGGCCAGCATCGAGGCGGTGACGGCGGAAAGTATGAGACGCTTCATGGTCGGTGCTCCTTGGTTGTCGATAGGCAGGAGATAACCGGACCAGCATGAACCGAAACTGAACGTCTTGATTACAATTCTGTAATGATTTCCAATGCTTATAAAAGCAACTTCAACAACTTGCATGAGCTGGACCGACATTCTGCCTGGCGCCCGCGCGATATTGCCGCTCGATCCGCCTCCCGCATGCAACCAATGCGCCTTTCGTCCATTTCCGACACACGCCGTCGTGCGCCGAACGTCGGCAAAATCAGGCATAATTTATTACCCGGCTAAAATTGTTTGGAGTAATCTCGGCCCCTGAAATGCTTGCGATTCGTGCCCTTTCCCCCTTCCCTGCCGCCTCATCGCGAGGCCGGGCATGAGCGGCTCCGTTGTCCTTCTGCACCTTGCCGGCGCGGTGGCGCTGATGCTTTTTGCTACGCGCCTGGTGAAGACCGGCGTCGAGCGTGCCTATGGCGACGTGCTGCGCCACAAGCTGCGGGCCACCATGCGCAATCCGATCATGGCGGTACTGGCCGGCTGCGGGCTGGCGATTGCGCTGCAGAGTTCCACCGCGGTGACGCTGCTGGTCGGCTCCTTCGCCGGCGCCGGTATCGTCTCCGGCGCGGCGGGGCAATTGGCAGTGCGCGGCGCCGAGATCGGCTCGGCGCTGGTGGTCAAGCTCTTGACCTTCGACCTGTCGCTTCTGGTGCCGATCTGCCTCGTCGCCGGCACCGTCATGTTCATGGCCACCGAGCGGCGCAACTGGCGCCAGTTCGGCCGTATCCTCGTCGGCATCGGCCTGCTTCTGCTCTCGCTGGAGATGATCGGCCAGGCTTCGGAGCCGCTGCGTCAGAGCACGCTGATGCCGATGATCGTCAACTATTTCTCCGGCGATTTCGTCACCGCCTATCTTCTCGCCGCCCTGATCACCTGGCTATTCCATTCCTCGATCGCCGCCGTGCTGTTGATGGTGACGCTGGCCGGCCGCGGTTTCATCCCGCCTGAACTCGGCATCGTGCTGGTGCTCGGCGTCAATCTCGGCTCCTCGATCATCGCGCCGTTGCTTACCCGCAACGCCGATCCGGGCGTGCGCGTCGTGCCGGTCGGCAACCTCCTGATGCGCGGCATGGGCTCGCTGGTCATGCTCATCCTGTTCATGGCGCTGAAGCCGCCGGTCGGCTTTCTCGGCGCGACCGGGCCGGACCAGATCGTCAACGCCCATATCCTGTTCAACGTGATCATCCTGCTTGCCGGGCTGCCGCTCGCCGGCCTGGTCTATCGCGCTTCCGAGAAGATCGTGGCGCTCGGCACCGGGCCAGCGCCGGCAGCGCTCGATGTCGTCGAATTGTCGGCGCTGAACGAGAGCGCACTCGACACGCCGAGCCAGGCGCTGGCCAACGCCGCGCGCGAGGTGGTGCGGGTCTGCGAGACGGTCGAGATCATGCTGAAGCGTATCATCGAGCTTTATGAGAGCGCAGACAGCGACAAGATCAAGGCGCTTGCGGCGCTCGACGACCGTGTCGACAGAAAGCACGCGGCGATAAAGCTCTATCTCGCCAAGGTCACCAAGAACCCCTTGAGCGAGGACGAGGCGCTGCGCTGCCAAGAGCTGATCGGCGCCTGCGTCAAGCTGGAGCAGGTCGGCGACATCATCGTGCGCAACATGCTGGTGCATGTCAGGAAGAAGCTGGAGCGCGGGCTGGAATTCACACCCGAGGGCTGGCGCGAGCTTTGCGCCTTCCATGCCTCGGTGCTGGCCAACGCGCGGCTTGCCTTCAACGTGCTCGTCTCGCGCGATCCGGAAACCGCACGCCAGCTGGTGCTGGAGAAGGACCTGCTGCGAGAGCGCGAGAAAGAGACCAGCGCGAGCCACTTTGTACGATTGCGCGACGGCACCGCCAAGAGCGTCGAGACCAGCTCGATCCACCTCGACACCATCCGCGACCTGAAGCAGATAAATTCGCTGCTTGCCTCCATGGCCTACCCGGTGCTGGAGGAGCGCGGCCTGCTCGGCGGCTCGCGGTTGAAGGCCAGCTAGGGCAATTCAGGAAAAGTGTGGAACGGTCAGGCTCGGCGGCTTCGCCGTAGCCTTCCGCCCGGAAAGCAGGCAGACAGAGCCGTCGCATCGGCCGCGCCCTCACGCCGGACCGAACAAAATCTTTGCCCATCCTCGCTCCTGTCGGCTAAGGATCGCCCGAGGACCTGTTAGGAGGACGATCGGTCGATGGACACGCATTCGCGCAGCTTCGTCAAGGCGCTTTCGTGGCGCGCCACCGGCACGATCGACACGATGATCATATCGCTGGTGGTCACCGGCAGCATCAAGCTCGCGGCCACGATCGGGCTCACCGAAGTCCTCACCAAGTCGCTGCTTTACTATCTGCACGAGCGGGCCTGGCTGAAGATCCCATATGGGCGCAAAACGCCCATCTGATGCGTGTCGCGCAAAAGCGTGCCGGCGGTTTTGCGAACACGGCATGCACAAAAAGGCCTAACGCGCGACGCGCTTCAGGCCCGACGCTCAAGAAAAGCTAAAGCGGCATCGACAATTTCTGCATTGCCGGACCGGCCCAAGCGTGGTTTGAGGCGTGCATTCCTCGCATACGTTTTGAAGCATGCTGCCACTGATTGCCCTTTTCCTTGCCGCCTTCGCCTTCGGCACAACCGAATTCGTCATCGCCGGCGTGCTGCCCGAGGTGGCGCAGGGCCTTGGCGTTTCGATACCGACCGCCGGCTATCTCGTCTCCGGCTATGCCTGCGGCATTGCCATCGGCGGCCCGCTGCTGGCTTTAGCCACCAGCAAGGTTTCGCGTAAGACGTTGCTGATTGGGCTGACAATTGCGTTCACCCTTGGCCAGGCGGCCTGCGCGCTGGCGCCCGATTTCACCTCGATGCTTTTTCTGCGCGTCGCGATCGCGGTCGCGCATGGCGCCTATTTCGGCGTCGCCATGGTGGTTGCTGTCAGCCTGGTGCGCGAGGACCAGCGCGGCAGGGCAGTCGCGGTGATCCTGTCCGGCCTGACGGTTTCCAATGTCATCGGCGTGCCGGCCGGCACCGCGATCGGCAGCCTGTGGGGCTGGCGCGCGACCTTCTGGGTGATGGGCGCACTGGGCATCGTCGCGATTTTCGCCATGCTGGCGCTGTTGCCCCGCACTGCCGGCGCCGCCAACCGGCCGGCTGGCCTGGCCCGGGAGGTCCGCGTGCTTGGCCGCCAGCAGGTCTGGACGTCGTTGATCCTCATGCTGATGCTGATGATCGGCCAGTTCGGCCTCTTCACCTACATCACGCCGACCCTGATCGAGGTCACCGGCCTCGACGAAAGCCTGATCCCCTGGGTGCTGCTGCTCAACGGCGTCGGCGCCACGATCGGCGTCTTTGTCGGTGGCAAGCTTGCCGACTGGAAGCTGATGCCGTCTCTGATCGCCATGCTTGCCCTGCAGGCGGTGACGCTGGGCGTCATCCATCTTGTCAGCCCTTACCCGGCGCCGATGATCGTCGCCATCATCATCTGGGGTGGTCTCAACTTCGCCATCGGCGCTCCGATCCAGACGCGCATCCTCGCCTGGACGGCCGACGCCTCCAACCTCGCCTCCTCGCTGATCCCGTCCGGCTTCAATGTCGGCATCGCGCTCGCCGCATCGCTTGGCGCGGCGATGCTCAATGCCGGCTACGGCTATCGCAGCCTGCCGCTCGCCGGCGCCTTGGCCATGCTGGTGGCGGTGGTGGTGGCTGTCGCCTCGCAGGCCTGGGAATGGCGCAGCCGCGCGATGCCGCCGCTGCCAGCGGCAGCGGAGTAGCCGAGAGCGTTTCAGGGAAGCGGCAGGGCGCTCTATCTCTTTGCTTTACGCAATTTTGGACGGAAACCGGGACACACGTTTCCTGGAATTGCTTTTAAAGATCGATCCGGAACCTGAGGCTTTCGGCGCCGCCATAGGCGGCGTCCTCGAAGAAGCGGCCGACCAGCCTGCCGCCATTGGCTGTTATCACCCTGTGCGAGGCCGGGTTGCCCGGCTTGGCAGTGATCTCGACATGGTCGAGGCCGACCGCCCTCGCCTCGTCCAGCATCAGCCGCAGCGCCTCGGTCGCATAGCCGCGGCCCCGCTTCCAGGGCACCACGGCATAGCCGATATGGCCAAGCACATGTGAAGGCAGCGCCGACGTGCCCTTCTGCCAGCGAAAGCCGATCGAGCCGGCGGCCTCGCCATCCCAGATCCAGCGCCGGAAGCCCGGCAGCCGCGCGACCTTGGTGCCGTCGGGCAGAGTGACGGGCGGTCCCTTGGCTTCGGGGTCGTCGAGGCTGTCAAGAAATTCGACAGGATCCTTCTCGATCGCCTCAAGCTGCTCGCGCGTCGCCTCCATGAGCCGAACATTGTCGGGCGACCACCCGCGCTCCAGCGCCGCCTTGTAGGACGGCAAATGTTCGAGCGCGGGTTTGACGATTTCGATCATGGTTCGTTTCCCCGTCGGGATCGGCAGACATAACCGCGGGATAGATCGCTCTCAAGTCGCCTGAAACTGGATTTCACCCCTGTTCAGGAAACAGGCCTTGTCGAACAGTGACAGGTCCAGCGGGTTCGGCAGCCGGATATCGCCAATATCCGGGAACGGTTTCCTGGCGGAATCATATGACCTGTCGACCTGCGAAATGAAGACCAGCACCAGTCCGCGTTCCCGGGCAAACGACTTCAAAGCGCGGACCTGGACCATGAGCTCGGGATTCTCCCGCTTCTGGTCGAGCAGCTGCAGATAGTCGATGACCGCCAGCGTGCCGCGCGGCGCCGACCGCAACGTCTCGATGATGTAGCCGGCACTGATGGCGTCGGAATTGTCGAACTCGAACAAGTGGTCGAAATCGGCAGGGTCGGCCCCGATGTCGCGGAACCGGTCCAGGATGTCGGCATGCATATATTCCAGGGTGAAGAACACAGCGCGATTGCCTTGCTTCATGGCCGTCACGGCGAGTTCGAGGCTCATTAGCGTCTTGCCTTGGCCCGGCCGCGCCGCCACGAGGACCATGTCGCCGGGCATCAGCCGCGCCAACAGCCTCCCGGCGGGCGCAGCCTCGGCGGCTTTGGCCGCAAGCAGGCTCCAGCTGCCAAAACCTTCCTTGGCGGCAACGCGGTCGAGCGCCTGGTGAAGGGGAACATTCTCCCTGCGGGACAGTAGCTTCGCCTGACGCTTCAGATGATAGACGGGTGCGGAAAGGCGCATCGAAAAACCTCCTGCCGCGAGCAGTCTTCGCAACCCCTCCTTATGCCTGGCGCCCGAACAGTTGGTTGAGTGATCGACAGCCCTGCATGAACAATGCTTTCCCGATAGAGGGAGGAGGCGTGGGCGCGCCGAATCGAATGATACCGCAATTTTCGCTGGCGCAAAAATCGCGGATGTCCGGGCAGCCAGTGTCATGTTGCCGGGGTCGCCAGCCCCTCCACCAATGTGTTCAAAGCCGCATCCAACGGGGCCGATCCCACCTTCTCGGGCACCAGGAGCCCATCGATCGCAAGCATGGTCATGCCGTGAACGAGCCCCCACCAGGTCGCCGCCTGACCTTCTATCGGCCGCTTGCGAATGCTCCCCGCGGCCTGGCCGCGCCGGAGGATTTCGAGCGCCACATCGAAGACCGCGAGCGCCCGCTCACTGAGATGCATCCCCGCGGCTTTCTCCTCCCCTGCGCTGAACATCAGGCGATAGAGAGCCGGGTTGTCCGTTCCGAACGCGACGTAGGCATGAGCTACCGGAGTAATTTCGTCGCGCAGAGATTTGGGCGCCTTGGGCTTGGCTGCCGATAAGGACTCGCGCAGCCGGTCGAAGCCAATCACAGCAAGCTCGGCAAGCAGCGCAGCCTTGTCGGGGAAGTGTTTGTACGGTGCCGCGTGGCTTACACCGGCCCGGCGGGCGACTTCCCGCAGCGTGAACTGCCAGTTCTTCTCCTCCTGAAGCATATCCAACGCCGTCTCGATGACCGCGCGACGGAGATCGCCGTGGTGATAGGGGCGGTTGGTTGGGTCCTGCATGGATGCCCTCAAAAGTTTCTTGCGGATACATTGTTGACAGTGACTACTTAAGCGCCTATGTCAAGGGCATAAGTTTCCCCTGTCTACATCGGAGTGGGCGGCACATGACCACCGACACATCGTTGCCGCTACGCGGCTCATGCGAATGCGGCGCCTGCTCGTTCGAGGTGCATGCCTCGCCGAAAGCCAGGTTCCGGTGCCACTGCCTGATCTGCCAAGCCTTCAACGGCAAACCGTTCGCGGATGTGGTCGCCGTTCGCGCCGGGGATGTCGAGCTGAAAAACGCCGGCAACATCTCATTCAAGAAATACCGCCCGCCGCCGAACTTCAATCGCGGTGTCTGCCGAACTTGCGGCAAACCCGTTGTCGAGGTTGCGGGCGTCGGGCCGTTCAAGGTGATCTTCATCCCGGCCGGCAACTTCGAGCCCGAGGTCCGGCTGCCGCCGGTTCGGATCGACATATTCTATCACCGTCGTGCGCTGGACATGCCCGATAGCTTGCCCAAATACAGCGGCTATTTCGCGAGCCAGATGGCGATCGGGAAAATGATCATGAGCGGCTTGTGAAGTGGCGAGGCGATCTATTTGGCGAAGCGTGAACCGATCGCTCCACTAGGCTTGAACTAGAAGTGTTTCGCCGATTGGCACGAGACGTTTTATGATCGCATCAGGGTGATTCCCGACAACGCTTCGAGAGGGGGAACTGAGCTGGTGCGGTTGAGATCTGTTCCGCTGGGTGCGGCTGTGCTTTGCCTCCTCGCCGTTGCCGTCGCCCTGACGATGTCGGTTCGATCTTTCGCGGCCTTGCAACCCTCAACCATTCCAGCCTGGCTGCAGGCCCATGTCGGCGATGGCGAGGGCCAGATCTCGCAGGTCGTGCTGGAGCGGGCGCGCGCGCTTTACCAGAAGAAAGCCAGCGATGGTTCGGTCAGCAATCCCTGCTACTTCGCCATGGATGCCACGCGCCCCGGCGATCTGGGCAACAGCGTGCTTGGCCAGCGCTACTATATCATCTGCGAAGCCAAACAGCTCTTCCGCGCGGTTTCCTCGGGCCATGGCGGCGGCCGCAACTTGAAGGGCGTCGCCGATTTCTCCAACGGCAGGCGTTGCGCGAAAAACTTCAGCAACGCGATGGACTCCGAGCTGACGGCCGGCGGTGCCTACATCACCGCCGAGACCAAGACGTCCTTCAAGGGCTACTACCGGGTCGGCGCGCAGAACGCGGTATTCATGCGCAGCTTCATCCAATTCGACGGCGAAGGCGAAGCGGCCAATGCCAGGCAGCGCGTGATCGGCGGGCATCCTGCTGCCTTGCTCAGGGGCATGTGCCTGCGCAAAGATCCGAACAGCTCATACGCCGATCATGACGGCTTTGTCCTGTTCGGCAAGCTGGTGAATTATGCCGGCGGCCGCAGCAATGGCTGCACCAGCTGGTCGCCGGCCGATGCCGAGCAGATCATCCCCATCGTGAAGAACAAACCGACGACGCTCTACATCTATCCGGAATCGCGCGATATCGCCGCTGTCGCCCGGGCGAAGGCCGCCAGACAATCGCTGTCAGGCGCCGGTCTCTATTGGAATGCATCCTGCCTGAAGGAGATCGGCTCGCCAAAATTCTGGCCGAAGAAGACGCTTGAGCCGATCATCGCGCAGTACAAGAAGGATCACCCGCTGCCGCCGCCGCAGCCGGTGCCGATCTGCAAGGGTCCGTGAGGTTTCCAATGGACGCGTGCCTTCAACGCGGCGAACCTATTGAAGCAATCCCTTGACGATGGCGCTTTGGCTTGGCCAAGCTCCTCCGGCCGTCACCGCCCGCGCCCGTTCGCTTGCAAACATCGTCAGGTTCCACTCCGATCGGAATTCGTCGTACCGTAGGATGTAGAGCCCGCCATCGCTGCCTTTGACCTTGCAGTAGCGGTAATCGGCACCAAACCATTGGTCGATCATCTCGAAAACATCCACCGGGTCGCCGTTGAGGCAGAACCTGCGGGGCACTTCGATGCCGCGGTCTTTGTGGGTTTCGACCTCGATCCGCATACGCGGCTCCGCACTTGATAGAAGCTGATCGTTGTCTTTCAAGGTAGGCACTTACCTGACCACCTTCCACCCTGAGCGGATCGGGCAGGCCCGGTCATCGCCGGCGAAAGGACCGATACGCGGCGCGTAGGCATCGTCCACATCGCGGAAGAGCAGTGGTCTTTGGGTTTCTCCGGTCGCCTCTTCCGCCAGTGCCCTGGCGCCGACTTGAAACCAGGATACGCCGCTCCAATTCCCTTCGGCAGACTGTTCGGAGGCGCCGATGGTCGTCTTTTCCCCTAAGGCCGGATTTCGCTCAGCCAGAATCGGATTTCTCGCTTTCGCCTCGGTCGCGGCGGCTACCCTTGGTACAGCCGTCGGCCCGGCGCAGGCCGCGCTTCTCGCCCGCGTTCCCGCCGCGCGCGAAATGGCGGTCTGCGGCGACATGCTGTTCGTCGGAACCAAGGGATCGTCGGTCTATGCCTTGCCGGTGTCCGGCGGTCGCGCCCAGCGGGTCGCTTCCGGATTCTCAGCTCCGAGCGGTGTCGCCTGCGCCGACCGTCGCCTGTTCGTGGCCTCGAGGAACAGCGTGACCGCGTTCGATATCGGGCCGGGAGGCGCTCTGAGCGGCAGGCGCGACATTCGCCGGGATTTGGCGAATTCGGGGGTCCACAGTTTTCGTTATATCGGCGTCGGCCCGGATTCGCGGCTCTATGTCTCGCTGGGATCGCCTTGCAACATTTGCAGCCCGCGCGGGCTGCAAGGCACGATCGTCAGCATGAAACAGGACGGGTCCGATCTTCGGCGCGTCGCCTGGGGCGTGCGCAACTCGGTCGGCTTCGACTGGCACGGCGGCGCGATGTTCTTCACCGACAACGGCGCCGACCGGATGGGTGACAACATTCCGCCCGACGAGCTGAACGAGCTCCGGCCCGGCGGCTTCTACGGCTTTCCCTATTTCGGAGGCCAGGCCCGGCTCAAAGGATTCGAGGATGAGCGACCGCCCGCGCAGCAGGTTCCGCCCGTCTTCGACTTCCAGGCGCATGTCGCAACGCTGGGAATTCATTTCTTCCGAAGCCTCGGCGGCGACGCTCTGGTCGCCGAGCACGGAAGTTGGAACAGGTCGGTTCCGGTCGGGCGCCAGGTCGTGCGCGTGCGCTTTCAGGGTGGCCGTCCGGTTTCGGCGACGACTTTCGCCAAGGGCGTCGGCCGGCCCGTGGACGTCAAGGAAGCGCCGGACGGTTCCGTCCTCGTATCCGACGACGCCGAAGGCGCGATTTACGTCTTCAGACAATGACGAGCCGGAGCGGGTATCGCACGGCTGGCTCGGGCTCGGCACAAGACCATCATGCGTCGGACGCTCGCGCAACAGATCCCCGGTCTGTGTTTCGGATGTAACCAAACCCCGTCTCCTTGAAATCGCTCCGTAGTCCGCTTTTGCGATCGTCGCGGCCGGAAATCAGGAGCAGCAGATGAACAGCTATTTCGCCACGGAGCGCCACGATCGGATCCGCGAGCAAGCAAGGACCTTTGCGGAGGCAGAGATCGCCCCCCGTATCGCCGCCATGGAGGCGGCGCGATCGGTGGAAGAGGGCTTGTCCCGGCTGATCGCGCGCCAGGGCTGGATCGGCATCACCATCGGCGAGGAATATGGCGGCATGGGTCTCGGGCATTTGGCCAAGACCATCGTCATCGAGGAGATCTCGCGCGTCAGCGGCGCCATGGGCGCGATGGTGCAGGCGTCACAACTTGGCGTCGCGAAAATTCTCCATTTCGGCAGCGAAAGCCAGAAACGCGAGTGGCTTCCAGCCATCGCCAAGGGTGACTGCCTGCCGACCATCGCCGTTACCGAACGTGAGTCCGGCAGCCACGTGCTCGGCATGGCGACCAGCGCCGAACGCGATGGCGGCGGCTACATCCTCAATGGTCGCAAGGTGCATGTCGGCAACAGCCATGTCGGCGACCTGCATGGAGTGGTCGCCCGCACCGGAAGCGGCTCCAAGGGATTGTCGGCATTCTTGGTGGAGGCGGATCGTCCCGGCGTCTCACGCGGCGCGCTCAAGCCGACGATGGGATTGCATGGCTTCGGTTTCGGAGAGCTTGTCTTCGACAATTGCCGGATCCCGGCCGAAAGCATGCTGGGCACCGAGGGCGACGGCCTGGCCGTGGCCTATTCGTCCAGCATCCTCTACGGGAGGCCGAACCTCACCGCCGTCGCGCTGGGGATTCATCGCGCGCTCGTCGAGGAAACCGTGGCATTCGCGACGCGGCAGCGCCGCTACGGCAAGCCTTTGTGGGAGCTTCCCACCATCAAGCAGAAGCTTGGCCAGATGCCGTCGCGCCTGATGACTGCAAGGCTCGCCGCCTACCACGCGGTGCATCTGCTGGATCACGGCCAGGCTTGCGACGCCGAACTGATGAACGCCAAGCTGATCAACGTCGAATACGCCCTGGATTCGGCTCGCAACGCCATGGAAGTGCACGCTGCCTGCGGGCTGTTCACCGACCGGCCCATCGAAAGGTACCTGCGCGACGCGCACCACATCTTCGCGCCGGCGGGCACTTCCGACGTGCAGCTTCTCAGGCTGGCGGAATTCGCCTTGGGCCACGCCAAGGCACAGTGGTCGCAACGCCTGACATCGGCCGGATCGGAAGCGCGTCCTCCACAGGAGGATGAACCTGACCGCCGTTGCGCGCGGCTTCATCGCGCGCCTGTCGAGGAAACTGCGGCCTTGCCGGGTTGCGACTTTGATACGCATGAGCGCCTCCGCGCCTGACAGGCCTCCGATCCCGGTTTTCGCGTAAGCGCTTGCCCGGCCACCCTGAGCCTGCGGCGGCCGCTGCGGTCTCTCTACTGCAGCAGTCCCTTGATGATGGCGCTCGCCTTGGCGAAATCCATCTGCCCGGCATATTTCTGCTTCAGCGCGCCGATCACCTTGCCCATATCTTTCTGGCTGGCAGCCCCCGTCGCTGCGATCGCCTCGCGCGCCGCCGCCATGATCGCCGCGTCGTCGAGCTGCGTCGGCAGGAATTCGCGGATGATTTCCATCTCGCCGCGTTCCTGCGCCGCCAGCTCCGGCCGTTTGCCGTCTTCGAAGGCCTTGGCCGATTCCTCGCGCTGCTTCACCATCTTGGCGAGTATCTGCAGGATCTCCTCCTCGCTCGCCGGCGGCTTGCCGGCGCCGCGATTGGCGATGTCGCGATCGTGGATGGCGGCCTGGATCAGCCGCAGCGTCGGCAGGCGGTGCTTGTCCTGCGCCTTCATCGCGCTCTTCATGGATTCGGCGATTTTCTCGCGCATCGTGCTTCTCCTTCGAATGCGGCGGACAATAGCTTTGCCGAACGGGTAACGCAAATCCCGGCAAGCCGCTGATATTGCTGGACGAAAGCAAATCGTCTGCGGTTTCGGGACGCCGCATTGACCGCTCCGGCGCCTTCCCCTATGTACTCGGTCCTGCATGAGACAATGAAGTCATGTCGCCCGAAAGTGCGTAGCGGTTTTGGGAAAACGGCATGACGAGAACGAACTGGCGTGTGAAAGCGGCAAAGCCTGCTTTGCGCGCCTTGCTGCGCGAACGGCCCAGCCGGCCGGTTTGAAGCGCCTGACAGGAGTGCCGCCATGGCCACGACCACCGCCCCCTGGGCCACCGAAAAGCCGACCGCCCTTCTGGTCCTCGCCGACGGCACGGTGATCGAAGGCTGCGGTCTTGGCGCCACGGGGTCGGCCGTTGCGGAAGTGTGCTTCAACACGGCGCTTACCGGCTATGAGGAAATCCTCACCGACCCGTCCTATGCCGGCCAGATCGTCACCTTCACCTTCCCGCATATCGGCAATGTCGGCACCAATGACGAGGATATCGAGGATTTGCACCCGGCTGCCCGCGCGGGCGCTGTCGGCGCGATCTTCAAGGCCAATGTCACCGACCCGTCCAACTATCGCGCTGCCGGCCATCTCGACCAGTGGCTGAAGCGGCGCGGCATCGTCGCGCTTTGCGGCATCGACACCCGTGCGCTGACCGTGCTGATCCGCGAGAAAGGCATGCCCAACGCCGTCATCGCGCATGCGCCCGATGGCGTCTTCGACATCGAGGACCTGAAGCGGCAGGCCGCGGCGTGGTCCGGCCTGATCGGCCTCGATCTCGCCAAGGAGGTCACGTCGGGCCAGTCTTCGGTCTGGCGCGAGACGCCCTGGATCTGGAACGAGGGCTATGGCGAGCAGGACGCTCCGTCGATGCATGTCGTGGCCATCAACTATGGCGTCAAGCGCAACATCCTGCGCCTGCTGGCCGGCCTCGGTGCCAAGGTCACCGTCGTCCCGGCCAAGACAGGCGCCGAGGAAATCCTGGCCATGCAGCCGGACGGCATCTTCCTGTCGAATGGCCCGGGCGACCCGGAGGCGACCGGCGAATATGCCGTCCCGGTGATCCAGGATATCCTCAAGACCGACATACCGGTGTTCGGCATCTGCCTCGGCCACCAGATGCTGGCGCTGGCGCTCGGCGGCAGGACGCAGAAGATGCACCAGGGCCATCACGGCGCCAACCATCCGGTGAAGGACCACACCACCGGCAAGGTCGAGATCGTCTCGATGAACCACGGGTTCGCCGTCGACGCCGACTCGCTGCCCGATGGCGTCGAGGAAACCCATGTCTCGCTCTTCGACGGCTCGAACTGCGGCATCGCGCTGACCGGCCGGCCGGTCTTCTCGGTCCAGCATCATCCCGAAGCCTCGCCCGGCCCGCAGGATTCGCACTATCTCTTCCGCCGCTTCGTCAACCTGATCCGCGAACGGCGCGGCGAGGAAGCGCTGGCCGAACGAGCGTAGCGACCTGAGGCATGTTGAGATTCAGGTCAGGCCGAGTCGAAAGTTGTGGCTTCCGAGAACCGGAGCGGAGCGTACCTAAGTACGTGAGCACCGGCCTACGCCGGTCGTAGCCTTAATTTTACTGCCACGTCGCCGATGAGTGCTTCGGCCGGCGAAGGCCGGAAGCGCAGGAAGCCGCCATTTGCAGGCCGGCTTCACCTGAATATCAACACGCCTCAAGCCGCGTCGGTCGCGGCTTCCTGGGTATGCATGCGCTCGACTTCCTTCGGCGTCGGCTTGGCCACTTTCGTCACGAAGACGATAACCGCCAGCGTCAGGAAAATCGCGCCGAGCACATAGGGCGCGCCGCCGAACGCAACCGGCGCCGTCGGGCCCGTGAACCAGGAAAAGATCGCGGTATAGAGCAGCGGTGTGATGATCGAGGTGATCGAGAAGATCGAGGTCATCGCGCCCTGCAATTCGCCCTGCGCCGAAGGCGGCACCTTGGCGGCGGCGAGGCTCCTCAGCGGCGGGTCGGCCAGCGCCTCCAGGCAGCCTGCCACGATCACCGCGTAGATCATCCAGCCTTGCGTCGAAAACGCATAGCCGAAGGCGCTGAGCGCGGTGAAGGTCAGCCCGATCGCCGCCGTCTTCCACTCGCCGAGCTTGGGAATGACCCGCGGCAGCACCGTCGCCATGATGATCGCGCCGCACAGGCCGAAGACTCCGAGCGAGAAGCCGATCTGCTGCTGGTTCCAGCCATATCGATAGGTCGAAACGAACGACCAGACCGCCGGATACATCATATGGCCGAGCGTCATCAGGAAGAACACCAGCCCGATCCAGCCGATGCCCGGATAATTGCGCATCTGCATAAGCGTGCCGACCGGATTGGCGCGCTTCCACTCGAAGCGTCGACGGTGTTTTTCGTCCAGCGTCTCCGGCAGAAGGAACATCGCGATCAGGAAATTCACCAAGGCAAGCGCCGCGGCGAAATAGAACGGCACGCGCGGCCCGAACGTGCCGAGCAGCCCGCCCAGCACCGGGCCGATGACGAAGCCAACGCCGAAGGCGATGCCGAGCAGGCCGAAATTCTTCGCCCGGTTCTCGTCGTTCGAGATGTCGGCGATGAAGGCGGAGGTCGTTGAATAGCTGGCGCCGGAAATGCCGGCCAGCACCCGGCCGATGAACAGCATCGGATAGGACCAGGCGACGGCGCAGATCAGATTGTCGATGGAGAAGGTCAGCACCGAGGCAAGCAGGATCGGCCGCCGCCCGAAGCGGTCGCTCAAGCCGCCCATGATCGGCGCGAAGAAGAACTGCATCGCCGCATAGACGAAGAACAGCCAGCCGCCCTCGATCGCGGCCTGGCTGACGCTGACCCCGCTCAGTTCCTCCAGATAGGCCGGCAGCACCGGCATGATGATGCCGAAGCCGATGATGTCGAGCAGCAGCGTGGTGAAGACGAGCGCAAGGCCCCGCTTGGCGGTTTTGGGGTCGATCATGGTGATAAGCTCCTGAGCCGCCCGGGGCAAAGGCGGGAGGCACCTTATAGGCGAGGTTGCCGATTGGAACAATACGCGAACGAAGGCAAATGCCTCATCCTGACATCACTTGCCAGGCGCATTCGATCGCAGGCCGTCACCGATAGGAAGCGGATACACCGCCGTCTCAGATTGCTCCGCTGAGCGTGTTGCAGTCAGTCAGCTTGCCGCTCTTGTAGCCGCGCGCCAGCCAGGTCTGCCGCTGTTGCGAGGTGCCATGGTTGAAGCTCTCCGGCACGACATAGCCCTGCATCTTCTTCTGCAGCGTGTCGTCGCCGATCTGCTTGGCCGCGTTCAGCGCGCTTTCGATATCGCCCTGCTCCAGGATGCCCTTTTGCTGCGTGTAATGCGCCCACACACCGGCGAAGCAGTCGGCCTGGAGCTCGATGCGAACCGACATCTGGTTGGCCTCGACCTCGCCCATGCTTTGCCGCATCTGGTTGAACTTGCCCATGATGCCGGTGAGGTTCTGCACATGGTGGCCGACCTCATGCGCGATCACATAGGCGCGCGCGAATTCGCCGGACGCGCCGAACTGCTGGTCGAGCTGCTGGAAGAAGGTCATGTCGAGATAGACCTTGTGGTCGCCCGGGCAGTAGAACGGCCCGGCCGCCGCCGATGCGAAACCGCAGGCCGAACGAACCTGGCCGCTGAACAGCACGAGCTTGGGATCCTCGTAGGTCAGGCCCTCGGATTTGAAAATGCCCGTCCAGGTGTCCTCGGTTTCCGCCAGCACCGTCGCGACGAACTGTTTCATCTCGTCGGAAGCCGGAGAACCGCCATCCGGCGCGCTGTTGTCCTCGGTGATCTGGCCGCCGCCGCCCGGCACCAGGCCGCCGCTGCCATCACCCAGGATCTGCGATGGATCGAAGCCGAAATACCACCCGGCGAGCACGACTAGGATGACGAGGATGATGCTGGAGCCGCCGCCGGCACGGCCGCCGATCGGAATGCGGAACTGACCGGGGCTGCCGCCCAACCCGCCACCAAGTCCTCCGCCGCTATCGCTGCGCTGGTCCTCGATATTGTCGCTCTGACGACGGCCTCTCCAAAGCATGGCAACTCCTCGCAATGCGAATGTCCTGAAGGGACCGGCCCGCGACCTCCCCCTCGCAAACAATTATCCCAATGGCCAAATCAAGTCACAGCATTTTTCGCGGCCGGGATACGAGCCCGGCGGCAGGCACCGCAATGTTAGCTCTTCCGTTTCCAGCCAGCGCCTTTACCAGCTGTCGGTACCCAGGCGGAGACGCTTAGCGATGCGTCATCGCCCGGCGGAAAGCGTCCAGCGTTTCGGCGCTGACATGGTGCTCGATGCCCTCGGCGTCGATGCGCGCCGTCTCGGCGCTGACGCCCAGCGAGCGCAGGAAGGCTTCCACGGTCTGGTGGCGGATGCGGCTTTCCTCGGCGACCTTGCGGCCGGCCTCGGTCAGGAACACGCCGCGATAGGGCTTTCGCGAGACCAGTCCGTCGGCGCACAGCCTGGTCAGCATCTTTGCCACCGTCGGCTGCGCCACGCCTAGCCTTGCCGCGATATCCACCTGCCGCGCTTCGTTGCCGTCCTCGATCAGGTCGGCGATTAGCTCGACATAGTCCTCGACCAGCGCGCTGCGGCGCGCCTCGCGCGTCTGCCGGAATCCTTCCGAATGGATTTCGGCATCGGGAAGCGGCTCTTCGCGCCGAACCGGTTTGTTCCTCAGCGCCAATACGCGCTCCTCTTGGCTGCCTTACGGCTGAAATGGGATCGCATCCATAGCACGAACCCCTGTTGGTCCGGCCGTTTATTTGCATTCCCGCGCGGGCGCAACCGGCGTTTGCGGCAGCCCACCGCCCGGCTTGCTCCAGCGCATCACGAAAGCATGATCAATGAAATATAGCCTATTGCATAATGTTGAGCCATGGCGTAGATAAAAGGGACGCCGATACAGTCAAGCGGAAACCCCCATGTCCGATGCCGATGCAGCAACCATAGCCCGACCCGCGTGGCGATTCGACAGGCCCGGCGACGAGCAGCCCAGCTTGCGCGAGGTGAATGCCTCGATTGCGGTGCCGCAGACCGGCGTTTGGTTCCGCCGCCTGTTCGCCTTCATGGGACCGGGCTACATGGTCTCGGTCGGCTATATGGATCCGGGCAACTGGGCGACTGATCTCGCCGGCGGCGCCCAGTTCGGCTACACGTTGCTTTTCATCATCATGCTGTCGAACCTTATGGCGATCCTGCTGCAGGCGCTGGCCGCGCGTCTCGGTATCGCCACCGGCCGCGACCTCGCCCAGGCCTGCCGCGCCTACTATCCGCGCCCCGTCAATCTGATGCTCTGGATCGCCTGCGAGCTGGCGATCATCGCCTGCGACCTCGCCGAGGTGATCGGCACGGCGATCGCGCTGCAGCTTCTGTTCGGCATCCCGCTGATCGGCGGCGCCATCCTCACCGCGCTCGACGCTTTCATTGTGCTGCTGCTGATGAACAAGGGCTTCCGCTATCTCGAGGCCTTCGTCGTCGCACTGCTGATCATCATCTTCGGCTGCTTTGCCATTCAGATCTTTGTCGCCGCGCCACCGGCCGGGACGATCCTGCATTCGATGTTCGTGCCGTCGTCGGAGATCGTCACCAATCCGACGATGCTCTACATCGCCATCGGCATCATCGGCGCGACGGTCATGCCGCATAACCTCTATTTGCACTCCTCGATCGTGCAGACCCGCGCCTATGAGCGCACCGACAGCGGCAAGCGCGACGCCATCAAATGGGCAACGACGGATTCGACCATCGCGCTGATCCTGGCGCTGTTCGTCAACGCATCGATCCTGATCGTCGCTGCGGTCGCGTTCCACGACACCGGGCATCACGACGTCGCCGAGATTGGCCAGGCCTTCGAGCTGCTTTCACCGCTCTTGGGCTTGAGCATCGCCTCGATCCTGTTCGCGGTCGCGCTGCTGGCCTCCGGCCTCAACTCGACGGTCACCGCGACACTCGCCGGTCAGATCGTCATGGAAGGCTTCCTGCGCCTGCGCATCCCGCAATGGGCGCGCCGCCTCTTGACGCGCGGCATCGCCATCGTCCCCGTCGTGATCGTCACCGCGCTCTACGGCGAAAGGGGCACGGCGCAGTTGCTGGTCTTCAGCCAGGTCGTGCTGTCGATGCAGTTGCCCTTCGCGGTCGTCCCGCTGGTGCAGTTCGTGTCCGACAAGAAGAAAATGGGCAATCTCGCCATCCCGCGCGGCGTTGCAGCCCTGGCCTGGGTGGTCGCCGCCATCATCCTCGTGCTCAACTTCAAGCTGCTCTACGACACCGTCGCCGGCTGAAATCGGACCGCGACATTCCACCCGGCAGTGCTATCTTCTTCAAGCATGGCCGGATCGGATGACGCCCGCAAATTCTACGCCAAGCTGATGGCCGCGCAGGCGCGCTCGGCCGACCCGCGCATCGAGCAGGTCTTTGCGTCAGTGCCCCGCGAGGCCTTTCTTGGCCCGGGGCCGTGGACGGTCTTTGCCGGTGACGGCAGGATAGAAACGCCCACGGCCGATCCAGCCTATATCTACCAGAACGTGCTTGTCGTGCTCGATGCCGACAAGGGCATCAACAATGGCGAGCCGCTTCTGCATGCCATGTGGCTCAACAAGGTCGGGCCGAAGCCAGGCGAGGCCGTCACTCATATCGGCGCCGGCACCGGATATTATACTGCGCTGCTGTCGAGGCTGGTCGAGCCGGGAGGCAGCGTCACCGCCTTCGAGCTGGAGGCCGATCTCGCCGCGCAAGCCAGGGCGAACCTCGCGGCTTACGGCAACGTCGAGCTTATTGGGGGCGACGCTGTCGCCAATCCGCTTCCGTCGTCCGACGTCATCTATGTCAATGCCGGCGTCGTCGCTCCGCCCACCGCATGGCTGCAAGCGCTGAAACCCGGCGGCCGCATGATCTTCCCCTGGCGTCCATCCGAAACGGTCGGCCTCGCGGTCCTCGTCACCCGCGCGGAGAACGGCTTCGCCTGCCGGCCTTTCATGGGCTCCTGGTTCATCCCTTGCGTCGGCGCCTCCATTGCCGAACCCGGGGCGAAGATACCGACCCGCGAGCGCGCAACCCGTACCCGCTCGATCTGGCTGACAGCAGCCAAGACACCGGATCGGACGGCAACCGCCGTGTTTGGCGATGTCTGGTTTTCGTCACGCGCCATTCGCGCCGATGGCGCGCGATAGAAATTTGAAGGGCCCTTGTCGAAAACGCGCCTTGCCGTTCGTCCTTAGCTAGAAATCCGGCCCTGATGGCGCGGATCAGTGAACAGGAGAAGACAGATGCGCAAGATCATTGCCGCCACATTCGTCAGCCTCGACGGCGTCATGCAGGCGCCCGGCGGACCGGAAGAGGATCCGGTCGGCGGCTTCAAGTTCGGCGGCTGGACCTTCCATTACTTCGACGAGGTGGCGGGCGCGGCCTTGGATGAATTATTTTCCAAGCCCTTCGCGCTGCTGCTCGGCCGCCGGACCTACGACATCTTCGCCGCGTACTGGCCGTATCAGAAAGATCCGATCGCGGATGCCTTCAACCCCGCGACCAAATATGTGGCGACGCATCGGCCGGATTCGCTGACCTGGCAGAACACCCAGTCGCTGGGGTCCGATATCGTTGCAAGGCTTAAGGAACTCAAGCAGGAGGACGGGCCTGACCTGCTCATCCAGGGATCGGGCAATCTGATCCAGACCCTGCTCGCCAACGGGCTGATCGACGAGATCCGGCTGATGACCTTCCCGCTGTTGCTGGGCAAGGGCAAGCGGCTGTTCGGCGATGGCGCGATGCCGGGCGCCTTCAAGCTCGTCAAGTCGCAGGCCTCCACCACCGGCGTCATCATGGCGACTTACGAGCGCGCAGGAGAAATCCGCACGGGCTCGTTTGCTCAGCAGGAGCCTTCCGAAGCCGAGCTCGAGCGGCGCAAGACCTGGAAGTAGCGATAGATGGCGGGCGGGGCCGGCCTGGCTGGCGCCTCGCCCGCGCACGATGCCTTCGCGGAACCACGAGACATTTAACGCCATCACCAGGAGCCTGCCGATGATACCCACCATCACCGCCTTTGAACGCTCGCCCGATGGCGGCAGGGGGCTGGCGCGCGACATGCACGTCCGCTGGGCACTTGAGGAAGTCGGTCAGCCTTATGACGTTCGTCTTGTTTCGTTCGATGCGATGAAGCAGCCCGCGCATCTCATGCTCAACCCCTTCGGCAGTATCCCGACCTATGAAGAAGGCAATCTCGCTCTGTTCGAGTCGGGGTCGATCGTCCTCCACATCGCGGAGCGTCATGCTGGCCTGTTACCCAACGATGCGAACGCGCGGGCGCGCGCAATCGCCTGGATGTTCGCAGCCCTCAGCACGGTGGAGCAGCCGATCCTCGACCGCACGACGGCCGTGATCCTGGAGCACGATGCGCCGTGGCACGATGAGCGCCTGCCGCTGGTCGACGACCGGATCCGCAAGCGGTTGGGCGAACTCTCCCGCCATCTCGGCGATTGCGACTGGCTCGATGGCGCCTTCAGCGCCGGCGACCTTGTCATGGTGGGCGTGCTGCGCCGGCTGCAGAGATCGGGGCTGCTGAACGAATTCCCAAACATTGCTGCCTATGTCGCCCGCGGCGAGGCGCGGCCAGCTTTCAAGCGCGCTTTCGAAGCGCAATTGGCGGTCGCCATGGCGACGGCGAATGGCTGACCGGCGGCGCGTCACGCCGCCTGGCGATAGCGGGAAAGACCTTCGCGGATATGGCTGGCGAAGGCCTGCGCGGCCGGCTGGGTGGCGTGTTTGGGCAGATGCAGGTTGACGGAGAAATTCGGCAGGGGTGGCAGGCCGGCATCGGACAGGATGTCGAGATCGGCCGGAACCGTCGAGGCGAGCCATGTGGTCACCGCGAGGTCCGAGCGCACCGTCGCGGTCGTTGCATCGATGTTGCCGTTCTCGAACACGGTACGCCAGTCGAGCCCGTGCTCGCTGAGTGCGGCCAGCACCGCCGGCCGGAAGGCGCAGGTGTCGGCGACGATCGAAACCGGCAGCGGCCGCTTCAGGCGCGCCGCCCCGCCTCTCGCGCCGACCCAGACCAGCCGGTCGACAAGCAGGCATTCGCCGGCGCTGGGGCCGGCGCGTTCCTCGAGGACGGCAAGGTCGATCGTGCCCGCCGCCAGGGCCGCCGCGAGCTCCGGCGAGGAAGCGCAGACCAGCGATATCTCCACTTGCGGATAGGCTTCGGCGTAAGCTTTCAGCACTGGCGCGAGCAGCGTGCCGACAAGATCGTAAGGCACGCCGATCCGCACCTGTCCGGCAACCGCCCTGCCCTTGATCTCGGTGAGGATCTCGTCGTTGAGCTGCAGCAGGCGCCTGGCCTTGTCGAGCAGCCGCTCGCCGGAGCGCGTCAGCCTCAAACCGCGGCGATCGCGCTCGAACAGGCTTTGGCCAAGCACCTCCTCAAGTCGCTTCACCTGCTGGCTGACGGCGCCCTGCGTCAGATGAAGCGCATTCGCCGCCGCCGTCATGCTGGCCTTGTCGGCCGCTGTGACAAAGGTGCGGATGAGGGTCGTGTCGAGATCGCGGATCATAATTGCCATTATAGATGCTAATGCAAACCATATCAAACATTGCATTTACTGATGCCGGACCATGCCTACCATGGAGCCTCCGAGAAGGACGCCCATGCTCCAGCCCATCCTGCCGCTCATCCTGTTTGCCTTCGTGGCCACCGCCACGCCCGGCATCGCCACGACCTTGTCCACCGCCTCGGGCGCGCAGTTCGGCTTTCGCCGGTCGGTTCCGCTGATGATCGGCAGTGCCGCCGGCCTCGCCACCGTGACGGGGGCGGCGGCCGCCGGGCTCGCGGCCCTGCTGCTTGCGGTCCCTTCGCTGCAACTGGCGATGAAGGTGATCGGCTCGCTCTATCTCCTGTGGCTGGCGCTCAAGATCGGCCGCGCCGGCCCGCCCAATCTCGATGTGACGATGGCCAGACCGAACAGCTTCCTCGGCGGCGCCGGCATCCAGTGGGTGAACCCAAAGGGCTGGGCGATGGGACTGGGCGCCGCGGCCTCGTTTGCCGCCCTTGCCGACGGCCCGGCACAGCTCGCGTTGCTGCTCGGCTCGACCTTCGGCCTCACCGCCGCCGTCTCGCTGTCCATCTGGTGCGTGGCTGGTATGATCCTGGCGCGGCTGCTCAAGACCGAACGGCAATGGCGCGCGCTCAACATCGCGTTGGCGCTGGTGCTGGCCGCCTCGATCATTCCGATGTGGCGGGGGGCATAGGGTGACGACAGAACAAGGTCGGCGCCAGTACCCCCACCCGGACCTGCGGTCCGACCTCCCCACAAGGGGGAGGTAGGAAGCGCGGCGCCACCCTCCCCCTTGTGGGGAGGGTCGCTGCGAAGCAGCGGGGTGGGGGTCCTGGTTCGCAAAGCGAACCAGCCTCTTCACTCAACCCTCAACCCGCGTAGCGGGCCGCCGGCTTGTCGGCGTGCAGGCTGTCGAAGAACACTTGCCGGGCGCCGAGGAAGGTGTCCAGCTTGGCCGCATCGGCAAGCGCGGGCACGGTAACCGCTTCGCCCCTGGCCAGGCCGACAAGGGCGGCATCGACCATATCGTCGGCGGTCATGACGATCTCCTTCGGAACGCTGTCGATATCGGTGCCGGCAAGTTCCCAGAAATCGGTCCGGGTCGCGCCCGGCAGCACGGCCTGCACTGTCACATTGGTCCCCGCGACCTCGCGATGCAGGGCTTCGGTGAAGTTGACGACATAGGCCTTGGTGCCGCTGTAGATGCCGCCGAACGAAGTGTCGAAGGCAAGCACCGAGGCGATGTTGACGATGCCGCCGCGGTCGCGTGCCAGAAGCCCCGGCAGCACGGCGCGGGTCAGGCGCGTCAAGGCGACGGTGTTGACCTTGATCATGCGCTCGGCCGCGTCGGCGTCGGCGGTGGCCACGACGGCCTGGCCGCCGATGCCGGCATTGTTGACCAGCAGCGTGATACTGTCGTCGGCCGCGATCACCTGCTCGACGCGGCGCACATCATTGTCATCGGCGAGATCGGCAGCAACAACGCTGACCTTGCGCTTGTAGGCATAACGCAGCTTTTCAGCCAGCTCTTCCAGCCGGTCGGCGCGCCGCGCCACCAGCACAAGATCGTAGCCTTGGCCGGCGAGCCGGTCGGCATAAACCGCGCCGATGCCTGACGAGGCGCCGGTCACGACCGCTGTGCCCTTGTTGTTTTCTGCACTCATTGTCCTGCTCCTTGTGTTTGACCAATTGGTTCGTTTCGACCCCGGTTGCCGGGCCTCCGTGGGCAACCGCCCTCGCCTTCACCAAAGTCGCTCTGTTCAATAGTGGCATATGCCACCATCAGCGAAGTAGGCATATGCCACTACCTTGTCAATGATCTCAACGGGGATTATTTGTCAGGCTGCGACGGACATCATGTCTCGGCCGCGAGGACCTATCATGCCGCAAGACGCCCTGCCCGGCCTGAACCTTTGCAACAACGCCATGCTGCGGCGTGCGACGCGCAAGCTCGGTCAGTTCTATGATGATGTACTGGCCCCTTCGGGGCTCAAGGCGACGCAACACGGCCTGCTCTTCCAGATCCATGCCGGCAGCGAGCCGGCCATGAGCGCCATTGCCGACGCGATGATCATGGATCTCTCCGCGCTCGGCCATACGCTGAAGCCGCTGATCCGCGACGGCTATGTCGAGACCTTCGCCGACAAGGACGACCGCCGCGTCAAACGTGTGCGGCTGACACCGCGGGGCGAGGTCAAGCTGGACGAGACGATGAAATTGTGGAGCGTCGCCCAGCAACAGTTCGAGGACAAGGTCGGCGCGGAGCAGGCCGCCAAGCTGCGCGCGGTGCTGGACACGGTGGCCGACCTCAACCTGGAAATGCCTGCAGCCGCTCCTTCGAACTGAAGAAGCGGCCGCCAGTCAGGGTTTGAAGCAGTTACTCGGCCGGCATGGCGACTGGCCGACCCAACATCCGCCCGGCAAGCACGACACCCAGGCCCACGATCGGGAACACCGCCGCGATCAGGCCGAGATCGGCCGGCGCGCCGAAGCGCAGCACGGCGCCGCCGACCACCGCGCCAAGCGCGACGCCGAAATAGAGCGCCGAGGCGTTGAGCGACAGCACGATCGGTGCGGCGTCGGGAGCGAGCTTGATGATGCGGCTTGCTTGCGCCGGCGGGAAAGCCCAGCCGACGATGCCCCACGGCACCATCATTGCCATCAGCGCCGGCCCGGCGATCGAATGCGGCAGGAAGGTCGGGATCAGCGAAAAGGTAATCAGCATCGCAGCGGAGAGCGCCAGCGACCAGCAGACGGTACGCGTCGCGCCGAAACGGTCGGCCGCCTGGCCGCCGGCGATGTTGCCGATGACGGCGCCGACGCCGAAGGCGAGCAGCATGCCGGGCAGCGCCAGCGGGCTTAAGCCGCCGCCCTGGATGGCTAAAGGCGCAATGAAGGCAAAGACGGTGAAGGCGCCGATCAAGGCCAGCACGGTCGTGACCAGGATCGGCATCACGCCGGGGCGCACAGCCGCCGCCAGCCTGCGCTTCAGCGGCAGCCTGGTGCCGACGATACCGCGCGGCAGCCGGTACCACAGGATCGCACCAGACAGCGCGCCGAGGCCGGCGATGGCGAAGAACGTGCCGCGCCAGCCGGCAATCGCCGCGACCAGCGCGCCGAGCGGCGCGCCGACCGCCACCGCCACCGTGGTGCCGCCGACGACGACGGCGATGGCCCGGGCCCGGTGATGGTCGTCGACCAGCGCCACGGCAGTGCCTTGCGCGGTCGCCGCGAACAGGCCCGACGACAACGCCATGACGATACGGGCGATCAAAAGCAGCTCGAATGACGAGCTCACCGCCGCCACCAGATTGCCGATGACGAAGAACGCAATCGTCCACAGGATGACGCGCCGCCTGTCCCATTCGCCGGTCAGCGTCGCCAGCACAGGCGCGCCGATCGCATAGGCGAGTGCGAAGGCGGTGATCAGCGAGCCGGCGAGCGGCACGGATATGCCGGCATCGGCGGCGATATCGGGAAGAAGGCTCGAGATGACGAAGCCTTCGGTCGAGATCGCGAACGATCCGAGCGCCAGCCAGAAGATCCGCTTGTCCATGGGGGAATTGTCCTTAGTTCAAGAGTTATTGAACAATCGGACATAACAGGGCATGATGTCAACCGAGCCTGCGGAAAATAGCTGAACCATGCTGACAGCCCTGTGTCAGGACCGGACCGAAAATGAAGAACCAGTCTCTATCGGCAAAGAGAGGAGCCGCGTTGAAGTTCGTGCCGTTTGTGCTTAATTCTGGGCCATGAGCTTGCCCCATCCCACCACCGACCAGATCAGCCTGCCGATCGTGCTTGCCGTGCTCGGCGATCCGACCCGGCTTGCCATCGTGCGCTATCTGGCGAGCAAGGAAGGCGTGCCGCTGAACTGCAGCAAGTTCCTCGACCTCGCCTCCAAGACCAATCTCAGCTACCACCTCGCCAAGCTGCGCGAGGCTGGCGTCACCCGCAGCGAAGCGGCCGGCACCAGCCGGCTGATCACGCTGCGCCGCGACGACCTCGACAAGCGTTTTCCTGGCCTGCTCGACAGCGTGATTGCCGCGGCCGGCGAGGACAAGGCGTTGCCCATGGTCGGCACCGCCGAGACCGAAATCGACGCCTGATGCGCATTGCCGTCCTGGCCGACATCCACGGAAATTTGCTGGCCTTGGAGGCCGTGCTCGACGACCTCGGGCGCCGCGGCGGCGCCGATCTCATGGTCAATCTCGGCGACTGTGTCTCCGGCCCGCTGTGGCCGCGCGAGACGATGGAACGGCTGCAGGCGCTCGGCCTGCCGACGGTGCGCGGCAACCACGACCGCCGCGTGGCGCAGGACACGGCCAATGAGGCCATGTGGCCGTCCGATCGCTACGCGCAGGAACGGCTGACATCGGCGCAGCGCCAGGCACTGCTCGGCTTGCCGCTGACGTTGGAGATCGCGCCCGGCGTCATCGCCTTCCACGCCCGGCCGGACCATGACGAGAAATATCTTGCCGACGCCATTGTCGATGGCCAGTTGGTGCGCGCGCCGCTCGCCGCGATCAGGCGGCGGCTGAAACCGCTCGATCCGGCCTGTCGCCTGGTATTATGCGGCCACAGCCACCGCAACGAGCTGATCCGTATCCCCGATGGTCCGGTCATCTTCAATCCCGGCAGCGTCGGCTGCCCCGCTTATGACGATGACACGCCGCCGGCGCATGTCTCCGAACAAGGCTCGCCGCACGCCCGCTACGGCATCGTTGATCTTGGCTCGGACGGCGACCGATTCGAGAGCATCGCCGTGGATTACGACCATGAAGCCGCCGCAAGGCAGGCCGAGCAGGCGGGAAGGCCGGAATGGGCCTACGCGCTGCGGACCGGTTTTATGCAGGATCGAGCGAAGCTCGTATCCCGATTGAGCGCCATGGCCGAAGGATGAAAGTTGCGCTCCGATCGACGCTGCTGATCGCCGCTCCTTTGCTGCTGGCTGCGCTATCGGCGGTGGCGCAGGACGCGCCGGGACCTATCGTTTCGATCATCGGCGGCCTCGCGCCGGATGATCTTCTCAATATCCGCGCCACGGCTTCATCGGCTGGAAAGGTCGTGGCGCGGCTGCCGAACGGCGTGGCCCTGAAGAATTTCGGCTGCAAGGCCGTCAACAACAATCCCTGGTGCAAGATCGAGGATACGCAGGACGCGCACATCTCCGGATGGGCGCCCGCCCGCTATCTCAGCCCCAGCAACCCGGCGCCGGCGCCTGAAGAAGCAGCCGCGCCGGCCACCGGCGCAGGCCGGGAAGCCGGCGCGCCTCAGCGCGCCGAAGAGACGCCGCCGGACATCGCCGCGCGCCTGGGCGCAGGCGAGCCGGCCGAGCCGCCATCGGCGGCCGAGATCGGCAGGACCGCCATGCAGGATGCCTACGCCCTCGCCTTCGCGGCCTCGGCAACCGCTGATCCTGACGCCCTTGCCCCCGATGCCGCCGGCGGCGTTCCTTGCGCGCGCCATGTCGGCCAGCCCATGACCCGCTGCGAGGCCAGCGTCAGGCACACGGGCGGCGACAGCGCCGTGACCGTGACCTGGCCGGACGGCGGCAGCCGTCTCATCACCTTCCAGGACGGCAAGCCGAGCGGTTCGGACTCACCGGGCGAATTCCGCTTCACCCGCGAAGGCAGCCTCAACATGATCCGCATCGGCATTTCCGAACGTTTCGAGATCACGGACCAGCTGGCGTTGGGATTAGGGGAATAAGCAAGTAAGGGATTAAGGCAGTAGGGCAGTAGGGCAGTAGGGGAAGCTCCCCAGCCTCACATACTGCCTTACTGCCCTACTCCCCTACTCCCTTCATTTTCAGGGTTACATCCGCCAAAACTCTTCCCTATAAGGCCCTCCTAGCCTGATACCAGAATCGCAAGCACAACCGGCCGGGTCCTCCCCGCCCGGTTTTTCGTGCAAGCCGCTCGCCGAACGGAATTATCGAACATGCCAAGACGCACCGACATCAAGTCGATCCTGATCATCGGGGCCGGCCCCATCGTCATCGGCCAGGCCTGCGAGTTCGACTATTCCGGCACCCAGGCCTGCAAGGCGCTGAAGGAAGAGGGCTTCCGCGTCATCCTGGTCAATTCCAACCCGGCCACCATCATGACCGACCCGGAGTTGGCCGACGCCACCTATATCGAGCCGATCACGCCCGAAGTCGTGGCCAAGATCATCGCCAAGGAGCGGCCGGACGCGCTGCTGCCGACCATGGGCGGCCAGACCGCGCTCAACACGGCGCTCTCGCTGCGCCGCATGGGCGTGCTGGAGCGCTACAATGTCGAGATGATCGGCGCCGACGCGCATGCCATCGACAAGGCCGAGGACCGCGCCCTGTTCCGCGAGGCGATGAGCAAGATCGGGCTGGAAACGCCGAAGTCGATGCTGGCCAATGCCACCGACGTCAAGAACGCCGACCGCAAGACGCATGAGGCCGAGCGCGCGGCGCTCAAGGCGGAGAACCCGGAAAACCTCGATGCCGCGCTCGATGCGCTGGAAACGCGCTGGAACCTCGGCGAAGGCGACCGCAAGCAGCGCTATATCAGCCATGGCATGGCGATCGCCGCGCAGGCGCTCGACCATGTCGGCCTACCGGCCATCATCCGCCCTTCATTCACCATGGGCGGCACCGGCGGCGGCATCGCCTACAACCGCGCCGAATTCTACGACATCGTCCAGTCCGGCCTCGATGCCTCGCCCACCACCGAGGTGCTGATCGAGGAAAGCGTGCTCGGCTGGAAGGAGTATGAGATGGAGGTCGTCCGCGACAAGGCGGACAACTGCATCATCATCTGCTCGATCGAGAACCTCGATCCGATGGGCGTGCACACCGGCGACTCGATCACGGTCGCGCCGGCGCTGACCTTGACCGACAAGGAATACCAGATGATGCGCAACGCCTCGCTCGCGGTGCTGCGCGAGATCGGCGTCGAGACCGGCGGCTCGAACGTGCAGTTCGCCGTCAACCCGGCCGACGGCCGCCTGGTCGTGATCGAAATGAACCCGCGCGTCTCGCGCTCGTCGGCGCTGGCCTCCAAGGCAACGGGCTTCCCAATCGCCAAGGTCGCGGCCAAGCTTGCCGTCGGCTACACGCTGGATGAGCTGGAGAACGATATCACCGGCGGCGCGACGCCGGCCTCGTTCGAGCCGACCATCGACTACGTGGTGACCAAGATCCCGCGCTTTGCGTTTGAAAAATTCCCCGGCGCCGAGCCGGTTCTGACCACCGCCATGAAGTCGGTCGGCGAAGTGATGGCCATCGGCCGCACTTTCCAGGAATCGCTGCAGAAAGCTTTGCGCGGGCTGGAGACCGGCCTGACGGGTTTGGACGAGATCGAGATCCCCGGCCTCGGTCACGGCACTGCGCCGGCCAACCACGCCGACGACCGCAACGCCATCCGCGCCGCCCTCGGCACCCCGACGCCGGACCGGCTGCGCATGGTGGCGCAGGCGATCCGCATGGGCACCTCGCTGGAAGACGTGCACGCCATGTGCAAGATCGATCCTTGGTTCCTCGAGCAGATCGCCGGCATCATCGCCATCGAGGCGCGTATCCGCGAGCATGGCCTGCCGCAGGATGCCGAAAACCTGCGCATGCTGAAGGCGATGGGTTTCTCCGACGCCCGCCTCGCGTCGCTGACGAAGACCGACGCCGAAGTCGTTCAGAAGGCTCGCGAAAAGCTCGACGTTCATCCTGTCTATAAGCGCATCGACACCTGCGCCGCAGAGTTCGCCTCGCCGACCGCCTATATGTACTCGACCTATGAAGTGCCCTTCGTCGGCGAACTCGCCAACGAGGCGCGGGTCTCGTCGCGCAAGAAGGTAGTCATCCTCGGCGGCGGCCCGAACCGCATCGGCCAGGGCATCGAGTTCGACTATTGCTGCTGCCATGCGGCGTTCGCGCTGCGCGACGCCGGCTATGAAGCGATCATGATCAACTGCAACCCGGAGACGGTCTCGACCGACTACGACACCTCCGACCGGCTCTATTTCGATCCGCTGACGGCGGAGGACGTGCTGGAGATCCTGCGCGCCGAGCAGGCCTCGGGCGAGTTGGTCGGCGTCATCGTCCAGTTCGGCGGCCAGACGCCGCTGAAGCTGGCCGACGCGCTGGAGAAGGCCGGCATCCCGATCCTCGGCACCTCGCCCGACATGATCGACCTGGCGGAGGACCGCGACCGCTTCCAGAAGCTGCTGCACAAGCTCAACCTCAGCCAGCCGAAGAACGGCATCGCCTATTCGGTCGAGCAGGCCCGCCTCGTCGCCGGCGAGCTCGGCTTCCCGCTGGTGGTGCGCCCGTCCTACGTGCTCGGCGGCCGCGCCATGCAGATCATCCATGACGAGGGCATGCTGCAGACCTACCTGCTCGACACTGTGCCCGGCCTGGTGCCGGAGGACATCAAGCAGAAATACCCCAATGACAAGACCGGCCAGATCAACACGCTGCTCGGCAAGAACCCACTTTTGTTCGACACCTATCTGTCGGGCGCCATCGAGGTCGACGTCGATTGCCTGTGCGATGGCAAGGCCACCTTCGTCTCCGGCATCCTGGAGCATATCGAGGAGGCCGGCATCCATTCGGGCGATAGCGCCTGCTCGCTGCCGGTGCACTCGCTGCACCCGGACCTCGTCGACGAGCTGGAGCGCCAGACCGCCGCGCTCGCCCGCGCGCTCAATGTCGGCGGCCTGATGAACGTGCAATACGCGATCAAGGACGGCACGGTCTATGTGCTGGAGGTCAACCCGCGTGCGTCGCGCACCGTGCCATTCGTCGCCAAGACCATCGGGCGTCCGATCGCGAAAATCGCCGCCCGCATCATGGCCGGCGAGACGCTGGAAGACGCCTTCGCCCATTACGGCCCAATGCCCGACCCGCGCAATCCCGGCCATATCGCGGTCAAGGAAGCCGTCTTCCCCTTCGCCCGGTTCCCCGGCGTCGACATCCTGCTCGGCCCGGAAATGCGCTCGACCGGCGAAGTCATGGGCCTCGACCGCGACTTTGCGCTGGCCTTCGCCAAGAGCCAGCTCGGGGCGGGTGTCGATCTCCCCCGCTCCGGCACACTGTTCGTCTCGGTCCGCGACGAGGACAAGAAGGGCATATTACCGGCGGTGAAGCGCCTCGCCGGCCAGGGCTTCAAGGTGCTCGCCACCTCCGGCACCGCCCGCTTCCTCGCCGAGAACGGCGTGGTGGCGGAAAAGATCAACAAGGTGCTGGAAGGGCGCCCCCACATCGAAGACGCCATCCGCAACCGCCAGGTCCAGATCGTGTTCAACACGACTGATGGGCAGAAGGCCGTGTCGGACTCGAAATCGCTGCGGCGCGCCACGCTGATGCAGAAGGTGCCGTATTACACGACGCTGTCAGGGGCGGCTGCGGTGGCCGAGGCGATTGCGGCGTTGAGAGCGGGGAATTTGGAAGTGAGGCCGCTGCAGGAGTATTTTGGGTGAAGCAAATTTAGGAAATTGGGCCGGTCTCGTTATGATCTCGTCCAAACCAAAGATTTAGGGAAATTATCCCTTGGCATACGTTATTCCTCTTCGCGTGATGGCATCATCGACAACGGCCATGTTCCGGTAGCGTTCTGGGGATAGATACAGACTACTCATAAAAATCCAGACTGAGGCTGGACTCCTCGACCAAGCGGGAGTATTTGAATCGCCGCGTGCCTTGATGTGGGACGCTGTTTGTCCCCTTTGGGGATACGGAGGCGGCGATGGCCGATGAAGCAAACCAGTCTGCACAACCTGCTCCCTCAAAGCAGTCGGATCGGAATTCTCGTGAGCAATCCACCATTCAGTTCCCTTACGGCGATCTAAACGATGCTTCCGCCGTCGCGAATGCGTTGATCGCGGCCGGCGGCCATCCCGCGGATATTGACCAACTCGCCGGCATGATGAAGCAGCAGCCGAACAGCGGAAATTTTCGCCTCAAGATCGCGACAGCGCGAATGTTCGGCGTCATCGAAACCGTGTCCAACAAGTACACGCTGACAGACCTAGGCTTCGCGATAGTTGATGAAGCACGAAAGAAGCCGGCCCTCGCAGACGCCTTTCTGAACGTCCCGCTCTACAGGAGAGTCTACGACGATTACCGCAACAAGCAACTTCCGCCACGGCCGTTGGCGCTTGAACGTGCTTTCGTCGGATACGGCGTAGCCCCGAAACAGGCAGACAGGGCGCGTCATGCATTCGACCGCAACGGCCGCATCGCCGGTTACTTCGAACATGGCAACGACCGACTTATCCGTCCGGTTGTGGGAAGCTTCAATGCCACAACGCCGATCGACCGCGATGTCGCGGAGCCGCAGTCGGCGGATCAGAACCAGGTTAGCCAGAAGCGCAAGAACGGAGATGGCGGCGACGGGTTCCATCCCTTCATTCAAGGCTTGCTCAAGGAGCTCCCCGAACCCGGGACTGAGTTCAAGATGCAGATGAGGGTCAAGTGGTTGAGACTAGCAGCCAGCGCCTTCGACATGATTTACGAGGGGGGCGAGGGAGAAATCCACATCGGCGAGGCATGAAGAGAGGGACGTATTCTGCCTGAACACGTCGCTCTCTCAGAAGGATCGAGTGTGTCGCGGTCTGCCAGGAAGCGTGTCGCGACACAGAACACAAGCTAGGAGGCGGTAAGGGCCGCGAAGCCTATGGTTAGGTTAGGAGCATAAAGCCCCACCGGGTGACGTTGCGAAGCAGCGGTGAACCGGTGGGCACTTTCTATCACAGAATTCATTAGTATGCCAACGAATTCAACGTGCCAGGATACGGCCGTGAGTGTTGAACGTGACCAGTTTCTAGAGGCTCATAGCCGCTATCAGGGCTATAGGGACGCCGCCTTTGATCGGACGTGGGAAGAACTCCGTCGCTCCGTTCCCAAGGATTGCGATCTCCGAGTTATGCCCATTGATGCGGAGGCGCTTGGCTATTGGCAGGCTATCAAGAGCTTTGGCTTCGTTCACCCATCTGGTGGGTTCTTGTGGGATGACATTTTCTACCAGATCTATTCCACTCCGCGCCGTTTCGACATAGCGATTTGGGACGGCCCATCGCTTTGTGGTTTGGGCGCTGGAATGACCTCCAAAGGAGGCGAGAATGTAACCCTTAGGTGGGTAGAGCGCTTTGAAACCCCCACTAACCGTCTTAAGGGCTTTGTTCTAGAGACAGTCATTACCGCAGCGGATCACTACGCTAGGATACTAAACCGTCCACGCTTGCTCGTTAGGAGGCCTCTACCTGGCACAGAAGCTAGGTACGTGGACGGGTTCGGCTTTTCGCTTGCACCTAGGCGTTTCGGAGCCATATACTACCAACGCGACGTTGCCCAATAGCTTTCCCGGCAACGAAGTGCGTCGTTTTGCGTTTAGCGATTAGTTAACCGCTATGGTATTGAGTCTAGGGGAAGCTAGGAGCCAAAACTATGTCCCGCCATCGCAACATGGCAACGCGCACGGCTCATGCTAACGGTGACTCCGTTCGGCGTGAGGCGTATGAGCGCGCCATGCAAATTGTTGCGGGTCGCCCCGGCGTAAGCAGCGTCTTAACGAACGCTCAACGTGATATAGTTCGTAACTTTGATGGTCCGGAAATCATCGGCGATCGAAATCGCCTGCCTGCGAGGCGTCGCAATGCTGACGCTTCGTGAGGCATTAGAAACCGGACGTATCGAAGATTTTATTCGTCAATAGGAAGCGGCTGGCATCGGCGCCGTTGGGGAGGCCGTGTCCTCAAGTGCACACCCGTCAGATAGCAGGCTGGCCTGCCTCTGACACGCTAAGATCCAAAATGGCTCATTCAGCCGGAAATTCAGGTCGGCAGAGGGACGCAATTTCTAAACTACCGCCACACACTCAATCTCGATATCGAACTCCATCGGCCACGACGCCACCGGCACAAAACTCCGCGCCGGCGGGTTCACGCTGAAGTACCTGGCATAAACCCGGTTGATCACATTGTAGAAGCCGGAATTGACGGCGTAGACGCGCACCATCACCACCTTGTCCAGCGAGGTGCCGGCCGCCTCCAGGCAATGCTTCAGCGCCTTCAGCGATGCCTCGGTCTGGGTTTCGATGTCGCCGCGCACCATCTCGCCGGTCACCATGTCCACCGGCGGCGTCGCCGAGATGAACACAAAGCCATTGGCCCGCACCGCCGTCGAGCACGGCAGCCCGAGCGCCCGCACCTTGGCCGACATCACGGGTACTTCGATGACTTCCTTGTCCACGGCGATCCTCCCTTGTTTGTGGAGGAGCTTATCGCGGCGCGGGAGGAACGCCAGCGGCGTTCTTGCCTTCTCCCCTTGTGGGGTGAGAAGCGGTCCGCGCAGCGGGCGAAAAGCCAATTGCTTGGCTTTTCGAGCTTCGAACGCCCTGAGCCTGCGAAGGGCCGGGTGGTGGATCGGCGCGATAGCGCCGAGACGGATGAGGGGTGTTCCAGGGAACGCCAGCGTCTCACTCCGCTGGAACACCCCTCATCCGGCCGCTTCGCGGCCACCTTCTCCCACAAGGGGAGAAGGGGGAGCCAGGCATGTCGGAGCAGGTGATGATATCGTTCGGGTTGCGCGAGCAGTTTACCTGGGCCGGGCCCTGGGAAATTAGCCGAAGCAATTCGAACATCGTCATCCACGGGCGGAGCGGGAGCGAAGCGGACGCGCAGACCCGAGGATCCATTCCGTGACCTCGCGCAAAGGGCATGGCGGAGCAGAATTCTGGATCGCAGAAACGCCTCAACGTCACGGAATGGATTCTATGGTCTGCGCGCGTCGCTTCGCTCCTTGCTCCGCCATAGAATGACGAAGAGCCAGACCGTCAGAAAGGAGCGAATTGCGTTCTTCGCAACCACCCCTCACCCCTGATGCGCGACCGCCAGTTCCTTCGCGTGCTTCTCGTGCGTCTTCAGCACCGGCAGCGTCTTCTTGGCGAATTCCTTCATCGTCGGGTCGTCGCCCGAATTGGCGTAGGTGCTGAACAGGGCGACGGCATCCTTATGCGCGTCGGTCTGCATCTTGATGTATTTGGCGTCGAAATCCTTGCCGCTCGCGCCCTTCAATTCGTCGAGCATCTGCTGCTCCCTGGGCTGCAGCGCGGGGCCGGCGGGCTTGATCGACGCGGTGGTCTGGCCCTGGCTCAGCGCTGTCTTGAAATCCTCGCCGGCCTTGGTGTGATCCTTGATCATCTGCGCCGCGAAAGCCTTGACGTCGGCCGACGCCGACTTCTGCTCGGCCAGCTTGCTCGACTGGATCTCGAACGCGTTGGCGTTGGGCACCGTCGCGACGAAGGTCTGGGTGTCGACCTTGTTGTCGGTCACCATCGGTCCCACCGCGTCCGGGTTGGTGTCGTCCGATTGGGCGAGAACAGCCGGCGCGCCGGCAAAGAGCGCAACGGCGACCAGGGGCAGCAGCGTTTTCATCTCAATCTCCGATTTGAAACAGCCCCTCTGCATCCCCAACGCGGCATCGGCGTCGGGGTTGCCTAAGAGGTTGCCTGAGGAAGCGGGGGCGGGCGCGCCGCAGCCGGCTCAGTGGCAATGCGCGCCGGTGCCCTGGCCGGTATATTGCAGCTGCTCGTGCCAATCCGGGCGGCCTTCCGGCGTGAAATCCATCAGGTTCCACAGGATCTCGCAGGTGCCGATGGCGCGCGGGTCCTGTCCGGGTTCGGTCGGCGCGAAACCGAGCTCCGACGACCAGAAATGCCGGATGCCGTCACCGTTTCGGTGGAACACCGAAAGCAGCGGTATCTGCGCGCCCTCGGCGGTTTCGGAATTGTAGTCGCGCTTGAAACTGTTGCCGGCCGACGAGACGAGCCGCATGTTCTTCCAGCCGCGGTCGCGGCCGAGCGCCGTCAAATTGTCGAGCGCGGTCTTGGCCACCACCGCGAAGTTGAAGCCCGCCGCCTCCAGATGGCCGATCGCGCCGTCGAATTGGTCGAGCAGCGCGGTGCAGGACGGGCATGGCTGGTCCTGCCGGGCGAGCTTCGCCGTCTCGCCGCCCGTCGCCACCTCGCGCGTCTCCTGCGGATGGCGCGGGAACATCATCTGGTAGAGGATCAGCGAATCCTTGTCCGGCGCGAACAGCTCCGGCAGCCTCACCTTCGACGGCCGGCCATTGTCGTCCAGGGCGTCGAACACATAGTCCTGCGGCACCAGCCCGCCGGGCGGCAAGGCGCGTCTTGCTTCAGCCACCGCCTCCATGGCGTGGCGCAGCTCGATTTCCTTGCTCAGCAGCTTTTCGCGGGCGGTGCGGTATTTTGCGGATTCATTGGGAAAGGTGATCATGATCTTCTCCTTCGCGCCGGCGTCCCGGCGCGGGTTGGTCTACGACCAAAGGACGTGCCGCCCTGGCGCGTTCCGACATTTGAAGCGCGAGCTTTTTTCCTGACCTACCCCTTCACCCCGCCGGCGGTGAGGCCGGAAACGATGCGGCGCTGGAAGATCAGCACCAGCACCACCAGCGGCACGGTGACGATCACCGAGGCGGCCATGATGTTGCCCCAGGGGATCTCGAACTGCGAATTGCCTGACAGCAGCGCGATCGCCACCGGCACGGTGCGCTGCGTGTTGGTGGAGGTGAAGGTGAGCGCGAACAGGAACTCGTTCCAGGCGCTGATGAAGGCGAGCAGCCCGGTGGTGGCGAGCGCCGGCCACATCAGCGGCAGGAAGACGCGCGTGAGGATGGTCCATGGCCCGGCGCCGTCGAGGATCGCCGCCTCCTCGATCTCGACCGGCAGGTCGCGCACGAAAGTGGTGAGCACCCAGACCGTGAACGGCAAGGTGAAGATCATGTAGGACAGGATGAGCGCCAAGAGCGAATTGTAGAGCCGCAGCGCCCGGATGATCTCGAACAGCCCCGCAAGCGCGGCAACCTGCGGAAACATCGACACCGACAGGATGGCGAGCATCAGCACTGCGCGCCCGCGGAAACGGATGCGCGCCAGCGCGTAGGCCGACGTGACGCCGAGCAGCAGCGAGACCGCGACGACCGCGCCGGAGACAATCAGCGAGTTCACCAGATTGCGCAGGAAGGGGCCTTCGGTCAGCACGTTGCGGTAGTTGGCGAGGCTGAACGATCGCGGCCACAGGCCTGCCTGGAACAGCTCGGTTCCCGATTTCACGCTGGTGACGATGGCGTAGTAGAACGGAAAGACCGCGACGAAGACGATCGCCAGCAGCAGGAGATAGAAGGCGGCGCGCTTCAGCATTCTCATGTCAGCGGCCTCCTTCCAGGCTCAGCCGGCCGATCCGGATATAGGCGATGGTGAGCAGGCCGATGATGAGGAAAAGCAGCGTCGAGGCGGCCGAGCCATAGGCGAACTTGTCGAACTCGAACAGGTTTTCGCGCGCGAAGACCGACATCGATTTCGTTTGCACGTTGTTGGGCGTCAGCACATAGATCAGGTCGAAGATGCGCAGCGCGTCGAGCGCGCGAAAGATCACCGCCACCATCACCGCCGGACGAATGAGCGGCAGGGTCACCCACCAGAACACCTGCCATGCGCTGGCGCCGTCGAGCTTGGCCACCTCGACGATCTCGCGCGGCAGCATCTGCAGTGCGGCCAGGATCAACAGCGCCATGAACGGCGTCGTCTTCCAGATGTCGACGATCAGCACGGCGATCATCGCCGTGTCGGCGCTGGCGGTCCAGGCGATCTTGGCATGGATCAGGCCGAGGCCGAGAAGCGCGGCATTGATGATGCCGAACTGGTCGTTGAGCATCCACTGCCACATCTTGGCCGAGACGATGGTCGGGATCGCCCAGGGGATGAGGATCGCGGCCCGCACGATGCCGCGGCCGCGGAATTCGGCGTTGAGCGCAAGTGCCACGACCATGCCCAGCACCGTCTCGCAGGCCACCGAAACCACGGCGAAGCGCACCGTGTTCCACACCGCGCGCCACCAGACCGGATCGACCAGCAGCCCGTCATAGAGCACGCGGCCGCTCGGCATGCGCAGCACCGAGAAGTAATTGTCGAAGCCCACCCATTGCCGGGCGTCGAGATCGGCCAGCGAGGCGTCGGTGAAGCTGTAATAGACCGTACGCAGGAACGGCCAGACGGCGACGACGGCGAGCACGAAAAGCATCGGCGCGAGAAACAGCCATGCCGTGCGCACGCGTCGGCGCATCAGCGGCGATCGCCTTGCCGCGGTCACCAGCCCTTGCCCTTCAGCTTGGTCAGCCTCGCTTCAAGATCGGCCAGATTGTCGGCCGCAGAGCCTTGGCCGGAGATCGTGTTGTGCACGGCCGTCCAGAACTGGCTCGACGCCTCGTTGTATTTGATCCTGGCGGTTGCCGAGGGCCGCGGCTGCGCGTTGAGAAAGATCTGTTTCCAGCGCGGCACGATCGGCTGCTGCCTGGCGATATCGGGGTCGTCATAGAGCGCTGCGATGGTCGGCAGGTTGGACGTCTTCAGCGTCCGGTATTTCTGCATCTCGCGCGAAGCGATGAACTTGACCAGGTCGATCGCTGCGTCCGGGTGTTTCGAATATTTGGAGACGGCAAGGTTCCAGCCGCCGAGCGTCGCGACCGGCCGGTCGCCTTCACCACTGCCTGCCGGCAGCGGCGCCACGTCGAACTTGCCCTTGATCGGCGAGTTCTCGCTGTTGCCGAGCGCATAGGCATAGGGCCAGTTGCGCATGAACACCGCATTGCCGGTCTGCCAGACGCCGCGCACTTCCTCCTCCTGGTAGGCGAGCACGCCCGGTGGCGCGATCGTGCCGATCCAGCCCTTGACCATGTCGAGCGCGGCGGCCGCTTGTGGGTTATTGATGGAGATGCCGCCGTCCGGCTCGATGATCCCGCCGCCGCCATTCGACATCACCCATTCGAGCGCGTTGCAGGTCAGCCCCTCATAAGCGTTGCCCTGGAAGACGAAGCCCCAGATGTCCTTGTTGCCGGCCGCCCGCTCCTTGTCCATGACCAGCCTGGCTGTGTCCTGCAGTTCCTTCCAGGTTGTCGGTACCTTGGCGCCATATTTGTCGAGCAGATCCTTGCGGTAATAGAGCGCCGGCGCGTCGGTGAAGATCGGCAGCGCGACCAACTTGCCGTTGACCGTCTGCGATTGGATGATCGACGGGAAATGCTCGCCCACGACATCCCTGGTCGCCTCGGTCAGGTCGACGAGTTGGCTGGCAAGCTGCGGCGCCCAGATGACGTCGGTCTGGTAGACGTCGATGTCGCTGCTGCCGGCAGCGAGCCAAAGCCGGAATTGCCCGAACTGATCAGTGGTCGAAGGTGGGATGACGACGATGTCGACCTTGTTGCCGCTCTTTTTCTCGTAGAGATCCAGTATCTCGCGCAGCACCTTGATGCCGTTGCCGGTATCGCCCGACACGATCGACAGTTCCACCGCGCTTGACGGACCGGCGGCAAGCAGAACGCCGACGGCAAGCGCCAGGAATGCGGAAGCAAGTTTCACGAGATTGCGGACCTCCTGCGCGACCGGCGACGCGTACGTCGCGGCTCATCAAGGCCCCTGCGATGAATGCGTGGCGGCGCTTAGGGTTCCCGCGCTTGTTTCGTGCTGGTCAGACGGGCGGATCGATGAAGCCGACCTCGGTCGGCTCGACCGCGTCGGTGGCCCGTTCCTTCCACCCGTTTCGCGCAAAAGCGGACGGGCTCCGAAACCCCCGCCCCGGAGCCCGCCTGGGAGTGGCTGACGCATGCCGGCACAGCCTCCTCCGACGCCTTGCCCGCGTCGATCCGCCGATCGGCCGCCCGGCACGACGACGAATTAGCATGCCCTAACGTCAGCCTATGTGAAGGAATTCACAGTGCCGGGACGCCGTTAACCTTCCCAGCCGACCTGGATCATGCCGAGCCGCTCGTAGAGCCTGAAGGCCGCGGTATTGCTCACCGTATTGGTCTTGAGATCGACATGGTTCGCCCCGCGCTCGCGGAAGACCAGGAACACGTGCCGCATCAGCGCCTCGCCAAGGCCCTGCCTTCTGGCCTCCGGATGGACGGCGAGGTCCTTGACGAAACCGGACCTCCGGCAGAGCGCCGCGCCCGCCAGCAGGCCCTTGCCGTCGATCGCCAGGAAGCAGAGAGCTGGATCGAACTCGGCATCGCCGGCGATGCGCGGCCACCATTCGTCGAACGGCCCGTCGGTGCCGTCGTCGAACACCTCTTCCAGCAGGGCGTGCAGGGCTAGAGCATGATGCCGAAAAGTGTGAAGCGGTTTTCGGGCAACATCATGCTCCCTCTCTAATGCATCCCCGTGCTCGAACGTGCGCAGGAGGAAGCCTTCCGGCCAATGCGGCGCGGTCAGCGTGTCGTCGAGGACCTTGCGCAGGCGGATGTCGTTGGGAGCCGGCGGGCGGGGCATCTTGTTTTCATGCATGGCGCTGTCTCGAAACGCCGCGCGGGACTGGACGGCCCGCTCAGGCGTCAGGCGGCAGGCGATGCCGCCTGCGGTCGACGCCGAGGCCCGTCGCCTCGAGCAGGCCCTTGCGCTTGGCGTCGTAGTAATAGCCGGTCTGGTAGAGCGTATCGGCACGCTTGGCGTTGCCGCCCGAAACCAGCCAGGCGCCGCGCAGATACTTCACCGCGAATTTGAGATTGGTCTCGGCATCGAACAGGCCGGTCGCCGGCCCGTCATAGCCCATGCCGCGCGCCGTCGCGTGCTTGATCTGCATCAGCCCCCAATGGCCATGATTATAGGCTTTCGGGTTGAAGGTGCTCTCACGGTTGACGACATGGCGCACCAGTTCGACCGGCACCTCATAGATCATCGAATATTTCTCGATCAGCCGCTCGATCTCGCCGCGCGGGCCGCTGGCGTGCTGCTCGGGCTGGCCGGGTGCTGCAAGCAACGCCGGATTTCCCGGCACGACATAGGCGACCTGCTGGACACCGGGCATCGGGGCAATTTTCGCCGACTGGCCGGTGAGCGGCATGGCGACGCCGGCAGTCGTATAGACCGCCGCCTGCTTGATGGACCCCGTTTGCTTGATGGACGATGGGCCGGTCGGTGAACCACCGGCCGCCAGCACCGGCGGCGGCGGAAACTGGCTGAGGACTGGCGTCGAACCAGCGAACGCCACCGGCTGCGCCAAGGCCACGCCGGACTGCGGCGCGCCAGGCTGGACAGGTGGCGGCAGCGCGGCACCTGGCGCCGCCGCCATAGCGGCGGCATCGCCGGTCAGCGCTGCGGTCTGCACCTGCGCCAGACCCGACGGCTCGGGCAAGACGGCCACAGTTTCGGGCAGCGCAAGCGTCGGCGTATCGTCCGCGACAACAGGCGTCGAAGCCGCCGCAAGCGCGGGCGCGGCCTTCATCTGCGAGGTCGAGGTGCAACCGCTGAGACCGGCTGCCGCAATGAGCACGCCGAGCGCGGTGATGATGATTTTAGGTGGCAAGCCGTGCGGGTCCGGTTTGTCGGTTGTTAAGGAGTCCTTACACCAGCGATTCACCCCCGGCAATCGGGGCCACCCGGCGGTTTTCGGGTGGCGACAACAGGGCTGAAGTGCCATATTGTTCTGGATATGTACTCGTTTTTCGCTGTTTCGCGGAAGGAATACGTCATGAAACCCACATCCCAGATCACGGCCGGCCACGCAGTGTTAGAAACAGTGATCGGCTTCATGGGCATTGCCTGGAGCGAGAAGGGCCTGATCCGGCTTTGCCTGCCCGAGCGCAGCCGCGAAGCGGTCGAGCGCCGGCTGCTTCGCCACCCCGGCGTTTCAGCCTCGACCGACCAGCCGCCCTGGGTGGTCGAGCTGATTGCCTCGATCAAAGCCTATGCGGCCGGCGAGGACGTCGACTTCTCCGGCGTGCCGGTCGATCTCGACGGCGTCGACGATTTCCGCCTCGCCATCTATGACGCTGCGCGCAAGCTTCGCTTCGGCGAGACCACCACCTATGGTGAGTTGGCCAAGCGCGCCGGCCATGCCGGCCTGCCGCGCGAAACGGGCGCGGCACTTGGCGCCAATCCGGTACCGCTCGTCATTCCGTGTCATCGCATTCTGGCGGCCGGCGGCAAGATCGGCGGCTTCTCGGCGCCGGGCGGCTCGGCCACCAAGGAAAAGATGCTGGCCATGGAAGGCGTTCGCGTCGGCCCGCCGCCAGCCGCGCAGGCCTCATTCGGGTTCTGAACCGACGGTCAAGGCAGCGCGCCTGGAGGCCTGGATCAGTACATTGGTCGCTTGTTCATCGGATTGGCCGGCACCGGTTGCATCACGTCCCAGTGCTCGGCGATCTTGCCACCCTCGACGCGGAAAATATCCACGATGACGGTTTCGGGCATGTTGCCTGCCTTCGGTTGAACGACCTGGGTCATGACGAGGTCGCCTTCGGCGATCACCCGCTTGAAGTCGACCTTTTGTTTTGGCCAATTGGCAACACCCAGGCTTTCGAGAAGCTTTTTGACCGAGTCTCGGCCATCGGTCATCGTCGGGTTATGCTGAATGTAAGCCTCGGCCCAATAATGGTCCAGCGCGGTAAGGTCATGGTCGCCGAACAGCGCCTGATAGGCCTTCAGGACGAGCGCCTTGTTCTTTTGGGTTAGTTCCTGTTGCTGCACCGCCTTGACTGGCTTGGTGTTTCCCGCATGTGCGACGGCGGTGAGGGCCGCGACGGCGAAAGCAGCGGCCGCAAAGGATTTAAGTTTCAACATGGATGTCCCCTCGGTGCATGTCAGGTCAGGGCGCGCGAGACCAGGACCGTATCGACATATTGCCGCATGCGGATGATCTTGCCGTCGCGCAGTTCGTAAAGATGAGCGAAGGGGGCCGTCATGGATTTTCCCGTCGCCTTGTATATGCCGGAATATACGCCGAAGGCCGCCACCCGATCACCATCGGCAATGAAGCTGTGCACGTCCGCGTGGTATCCGGTCCATTCCGAGCCAAGTCGCTTGAAGACCCCTTGCATCAGGGCCTCGACGCCGACATACGTGCCGGGATAGGGGAATCCTTCTGCCTCGGTCCATTCGATGTCAGGGGACAGAACGGCAAGAAGATTGCAGCCGTTCTCCTCGGAGGTTCCCTCGTAGGTCCTGCGGATCAGGTCGAGGTTCGTCGCCATGTCAGCCCCACTTCATCTCGCCCTTGGCGACCTTGGATCCGATATCGAGGGCGACGCCCATACCGAGGCCGGGGAAGCGGGCCTCCATTGCGGCCTTTAGCGCGGCGCTGTCGGCCGCCTTGCTCAGTT
This sequence comes from Mesorhizobium sp. WSM4832, assembly GCF_055811115.1. Taxonomy (NCBI): domain Bacteria; kingdom Pseudomonadati; phylum Pseudomonadota; class Alphaproteobacteria; order Hyphomicrobiales; family Phyllobacteriaceae; genus Mesorhizobium; species Mesorhizobium sp. WSM4832. The sequence goes on from NZ_JBVVQH010000011.1 coordinate 76,231, forward strand.
CCTCCTCGAAGGTGAGAAGATAGGACTTGGTGAATTCCACGGCTGAAGGACCGGTCGCGGCATCGGGGGCTATATGGCCAGGCACCACCACGGCGGGCTTGCGGGCGGCAATCGCCTCCAGCGTCTTGACCCAGGCGGCGCGGCTTTCCCTGGTCTGCGTGTCGGCGGTCCAGACATGAACACCGGCGAAGATCATCACACCACCGAACACGGCATTAAGCGACGGCACGAACAGGTATCGGCGATTGGCGAGTCCTTCTTCCGCGTTGACGATCTCGATCGTTTCGCCGTCGACACTAAGCGTTGGGCCGTCGAATGCTTCGGGCAGAACGATGTCGGACAGTGCCTGGGGGCCGTTTTCCTTCAATTGCGGGCTCCAGACCGCGAGCTTTTTCTCCACACTGCCTTTGATGGCTTCGAGCGTGGCGGAGGCAGCAATCACTTTTGCGTCCGGGAAGGCCTCCCGCACCGGCTTCAGGCTGAAGTAGTAATCGGGATCGGACTGGCTGACATAGATGGTGGTCAGTTTCTTGCCGGTGGCCTTGATGGCCTCGGCGAGCGCCTTGCCGTCCGGATAGGTGAAGCCGCCATCGATCAACAGGGCCTCGCTCGGCCCGGACAGCAGCACCGGCGCGCGGAAGAAGCCGTTCGGACCTGCCGGGAAATGTTTCCAGTCAAGCTTGCTGCCGGCGGCCTGGCCGCGCCTGGCGAATGCCAAAACGGCGGTTGCGCCGAGGGCCAATGAGGTCTTCATGATCTGTCTCCTAGTGAACATGGAATGACTCGTTTGAACGGGATGGCATCAGGTCGCGGTGGCAATCCGCGGGTCCGCCGCTGATGAGAGAACAGCGCGGAAGGTAGCCCTGCTGGATTAATTGATAAATTGTCCATAATGATACAGAATGTATGCTGTAAGCTTACAATCAAGCGAAGGCTTCCGTGGAACCGATCAACCTCAACCGCCTCGCCTATTTTGCCACCGTCATCGACGCGGGCTCGTTTACCCGAGCAGCCGAGCGGCTCGGCATCACGAAGGCCGTCGTCAGCCAACAGGTCGCCCGCCTTGAAGCCGAACTGCGGACCACGCTCCTCGTGCGCACGACGCGGAGGCTCGAGCCGACCGAAGCAGGCCGCCTTCTGCACGCACGATGCGTCATGATCCTGCGGGACGTTGAGGAGGCAGTCGCCGAGGTCGGCGAGGGCAACACCGAAGTGGCCGGCGTGCTGCGCGTTTCCGCGTCCAATGATTATGGGACGATCGTGTTGGCCCCGATCGCAGCCCGTTTTCGGCAGAAATTTCCGGCCTGCGGCGTCGAGCTGTTCATTTCCGATGCCATAATTGATTTGATCGGCAGCAAGATGGACCTATCCATTCGGGTCGGCTGGCTGGAGGACTCCAGCCTGCAGGCGCGCCGCATCGGCACCTTCCGGCAAATCCTGGTGGCTTCGCGGGATCTTGCCGCCAAGGTCGCGGTGGACCAGCCGGAAGATATCTCTTCCTTGCCGCTCGTTGCCAATTCCGGCCTTCGCAAGCCGTTCACCTGGAGCTTCACCCGAGGCGGTTTCGAGCGGCGAACCGTCACCATGCGCGAGACGTTCTCCATCAACTCGACACCGGCCGTACTGGAAGCGACGCTCGCCGGCGGCGGACTGGCGGTTCTGCCGGACTATCTGGTCGTCGACTATCTATCGCAGGGCCGTCTCGTCCATATGCTCCCCGACTGGGCGCTGCCCTCCGGCGGCATTCACGTCGTCTACCCGCCTGCGCGCTTTCGCCCGCAGAAGGTGACGCAGTTCGTCTCCATGCTCATGGAACAGATCCGCGAATGAAAGCGCATGCCCCCGAGAGGCGCGGTCGTTCAGTTGAGCGAAGGCTTCCGGTGCGGTCGATGACTGGCCTAGTTGTTGTGGAAGAACCGCCGGCGGAAGCGCCGCTCGAAATCCGGACGCTTGCAGACATAGACCGCGCAGGATCTGGTGTCGGCGCTCGGCACGTAAGCACGCGCCCTCACCTCGCCCGCGTCGCAGAAGCGCTCGTCGCGCACATAACGGTCGTAGAGCGGCAGCCCCGGCACGCGCGTCGACTGATAGCGCAGGATGACGGCGCCCTGCCTGGCGATCGTCGCCTGCACCCGATTGCAGCTCATGCGCGTCGGATCGTAGCGCGATGCCGCCTGCGCCTCGGCGGCCATCAGCAGCAAGCACGCGGCAAGCAGAATGGTCTTCATGGTTCCTCTCCTAAAGCAATTCCAGGAAAGATGTGTAGCGGTTTCCGTGAAACGGCGAACCGCTCTGGAACGGCAAGCATCTTCATCCCTCCACAACGCGGGGCGGCTGTCAAAACTTCCATACGCCGCTCCAATTTCTCCTCGATGAGGACGACATGCCGACAGCGCCCGGGCGGCACGCCCCGAGCAACCCGTCTTGTTTTCTTGCTCAAACTATCCTATATCCGCAGCATTGAATTTGGCCGATCGATCGGGCCGCGATCTTCGCGTTTGCTGACGTCTATCTCCAAAATTTCGATACCGCCGGCCGGGCGTTTGGTCCGGTCAAACAAAAGCAAATGTGAAGGGCATTCTATATGGCAACTGGTACGGTCAAGTGGTTCAACGCCACCAAGGGCTACGGCTTCATCCAGCCTGACAATGGCGGCGCGGACGTTTTCGTCCACATCTCCGCTGTTGAGCGCGCTGGCATGACCAGCCTGGCTGAAGGCCAGAAAATCAACTTCGAGATCGAGCAGGACCGCCGCACCGGCAAGTCCGCCGCTGGGTCTCTGAGCAAGGCAGCCTGATTTGGCTTAAGCATTTTGCAGCCAGGCGTAACCGCTTGGCGTCGCAAGGTGCGACTAAGTAAAGGCGCGCGCCGGATGAAGGTTCGGGGCGTGCGGCAAGTCACGGATGTACTGACGGTCGCGCGATAAGCGCGCCGGAGCGAAAAGACCCGACAAGCTGGAACAGCAGATAGCTGCCAGCCCGGACCAGACGCTCCCGATCAGGCTACCGGCATAGGAAGGCGGGCATTGCCCGCCTTTTTTGTTGTCTGAATTTTGGCGAGTTGCTGTCTGGGTTTGATGGTCCCACCGGTGGTACTTTTAGCCCAATAGTGGTATTATTTGCCTATGACCAAGCTTGAACAGATCGAGAAATCCGTTGCCGAATTGAGCCCCGAAGAACTGAAGGCCTTTGCCGCTTGGTTCGAGGCTCTCCAGGCCGATTTGTGGGACAAGCAAATCGAAGCCGATGCAAAAGCGGGCCGACTGGACAGGCTTGCAGAGCAGGCTCTGGCAGATCACCGCGCAGGCCGGACCCGCCCTCTGTGAATCACTTTGCCGCCCCCTCATTTTGGGCCGCCTACGATAAACTACCTAAAGCAATCAGGGTGAAGGCTGACAGCAGTTTCGCCAAGCTACGTGCAGATCCGTTTCATCCTTCGCTCCATTTCAAGCGAGTTGGACGTTACTGGTCGGCTCGAGTTGACCTGGATTACCGCGCTGTTGCAGTCCGAGATCAGGACAATGTGGTGTGGTTTTGGATCGGCACCCACTCCGAATACGAACACCTTTTGAAGTAGCGCGTTACGGCCGCAGCCCCCGACCGGGCGGTCGCCTTGTTTGCGCGCCCATCCAGGTCAGCCGCAAGCGGCGATGGCGTGATGAAGAATTACCCCACCCACTCGATCGGCACATGCCCCTTGTCCGCCTCGATACGCTTCAGCCAGGCGGCGACGGCTGGATAGGCGTCGAACTGGAAGCCGCCCATCCCGGCGGTGTGGGTGTAGGCATAAAGCGCGATGTCGGCGACGCTGTAAGCGCTACCGGCGAAGAAGGCGTTCTGCTCCAGATGCTTGTCCATGACGCCCAGCGCCTTGTTGCCGCGCTCCAGCGTCTGCGCCAGCCGTTCCGGCGTGGCGTCCTTCGCCCGCTCCGGGAACGTCAGAAGCGCCTTGCGCACCGCGATATAGGGCTCATGGCTGTATTGTTCGAAGAACAGCCATTGGTAAGCCAGCGCGCGTTCATACCTGTCGCCCGGCAGGAAGCGCGTGCCTTCGGCAAGATAAAGCAGGATGGCGTTGCTCTCGGTGATGCGCCTGCCGTCGTCGAGCTCGAGCATCGGCACCATCGCGTTCGGATTCTTGGCAACGTAGTCCGGCCTGCGCGTCTCGCCGGTGTGCGAGTTCACCTCGACCCGCGTGAAGGCAATGCCGAGCTTGGCCATCAACAGCCGCGGCTTGTAGCAATTGCCGCTGTCCGCCATGTCGTAAAGGATCATGCCACATACCTCGCGCGTTTGATCGCTAAATGCATGTCGCCCAGAAGCGGTTCTGGGACAACGACATGCATCAAAACAAAAAGCTTAAAGCGCGTCGCCTGAATCCGTTTCAGCGCGACGCGCTTCAAGGCTCTAGCGCGCCACGGCGGGTTTCATCCAGTGATTTGTTTTTGAGAAGAACCATCAGTGGCGCTGATGCGTTTTTGGGATCGAGCATCAGCGATGCTGGTGCAGGGGCACGACCCTGTTGTTGGCGTCGAGCAGAGCGTCGACGGAAAGCGGCTCATCCTTGAAGATCATGCCGGCAAGCGCCGGGCGGGCAAGATGGAAACCCTGCAGCAGATCGACGCCGCCTTCGAGCGCGACGCGCAGATGCTGCGCGTGCTCTATGCCTTCGACCAGCACCTTGGCGCCGCGCTCGTGCAGCATCCCCACCAATGGCCGGAAGAAGCGCTCGGCGGCGGCATGGCGGCAGAGCTCGGCGAACCAGCCGCCGTCGATCTTGACGATGTCGGGCGCCAGCAGGTTGATCCGCGCCTCGGTCGAATGTCCCGTACCGAAATCGTCGATGGCGATGCGGATGCCGTCGCGCCGCATTTCGCGCACGAGGCTGGCAAGAACGTGATCGTCGGCGGCCTGCTCGGTGATCTCGCAGACCAGCAGGCCCGGTTCCAGCTCGAAATCGCCGAGATGCCTGGTCATCAGCCGGATTTCAGCGAGCGCGCGCCCGAGATGGTCGTTGATCAGCGGATTGTAGTTGAAGAACAGCGTCAGTCCCTCGACGCCGATGTGGCTGTAGTTGCGGAGATGCAGCATCCGGCACATCGTCTCGACAAACAGCCGGTCGGCCGCGGGAATGCCGTCGAAAAAGATCGACGGGGTCACCGGCTCAGCGATACGCCGCGGCTCGATCAGCCCCTCGACGGCGACCGCCTTGAGTACCCCGCCCTCCGGCGCGAAAATCGGCTGGTAGGCACTCCACAGCCGGAATTCGCCATAGATGCCGAACTGCAGGCCGATTTCGTCGGCGAAGATCGCCGTGGCGACGTCGCGCCGCCTCTCACGCCTCCCGCTCATGGCGAGACCTTGCGCCCGAAGACTTTCGCTGGCCGCGCCCGCGGCGCCGGAGCCGGCGGGCTTGCGGCGGCCGATGCCTTGCTCCCTTCGGCGGGAAGCTGCTGCGCGCCGGTACCGAAGACGCGAAAGCTGGTGGGGGCAAGCTCGGGCCGGGCGAGCACATAGCCTTGCACCATGGAAGCACCGGACCTCTCGGCAAGTTCCAGCTGCCAGCCTTCCTCGATGCCTTCGAAGACGGTGCGGATACCCTGGCTCTCGAAACTCTGCACCATTGCCGTCAGCAACGCGAAGCCGGCGCCGGACTCCATCAGCTGGGTGATCCAATGCGCATCGAATTTGACGATGTCGGGCTTGAGTTCCTTGATCCGGTTGATGTCGGATTCATCAGCCCCATAGTCGTCCACCGCGATGCGGAAGCCATTGGCCCTCAGCGCCTCGACAAAGGAGTAGAGCGTTTCCTGGGACGCCGACTTCTGCTCGGTGACCTCGCAGACGATGCGGCGCGGGTCGATGCCGGCTTCGTGCAGCACCAGCCGCATGTCGCGCAATGCCTTGTCGGCGATGCTGCGATCGGTGAAGACCGACGGGTCGAAATTGACGAAGACCGACGCCTCTTGCGGCAGGCAGGCGCCGGCGTTCAGAAGATGCAACGTGCGCGTCAGCGCCTCGATATGCAGCCGGTCGCCAGCCGGGCAGGTACCGAAAAATGCCGCCGGCGACTGCGGCTCGCCGTCGCGAAACGGCCGGATCAGCCCCTCGAAGGCCACGATCGAAAGCTTGCCTTCCTTGAAGGCGAAGATCGGCTGGAACGCGCTTTGCAGCGTATAAATGCCCCAGACACCGGTCGAGGTGCCGTCATCATGACGGATGATATTGCTCATCACGGAAGCACTTGATTTCATATGATGATTCTCAGGAAAGGGCTTCCGATCACTCTAGGATCACAAGGAACCCTTGAAATGGCTACAATCAGCAAGCGAAACGGTAAGTTCAACGTCCAAGTCAGACGGCTAGGACACACGTCGAGATCAAAGACATTCATCACCCGGCAAGACGCTGAAAGATGGGGTCGGGAGATCGAATGCCAGATAGACCGTGAAGAGATCGGACCAGACCGAAAGACGCTGAAAGGGATCACCCTGGCTGAACTCGTCACCCGATACCGTGATGAGGTCCTACCCAAGAAACGATCATGCCGGACAGAGACGGTCGAGTTGAACCGTTTCCTTCGGTATCCCATCACAAGGAAATCCCTGTTCAATCTTCAGCCCAGAGACTTCGCACAGTACCGTGACGAAAGGCTTAAGGAGGTCTCGAAGATTACAGGGAGGGTGATCACGGCAAGGTCATTGAAGCGCCAGCTTGCGCCGCTCTACCACATGTTCGAGGTCGCCAAGCGTGAATGGCACATTGAGTTATCGAACCCCTTGGAAGGGCTTTATCTGAAGGTCCAGGACGACAAGCGCCAGCGTAGGCTGCGGCCCGGAGAGGAACAGCGGTTGCTCCTAGAAGCCGGGAAGCTCACACTTCTCGACGGTAGTCCGAATCCCTTTGTCGGACCTATCATTGAGTTCGCCCTTCAAACCGGAATGAGGCAGGGTGAAATCTTGGCTATCACGGCCAAGGACATCGACTTTGAAAGGTCTCTCCTGCTCATCCCTGTGGCGAAGAATGGTCACTCCCGGTTCATCCCGTTGACAGCACGGGCCAGTGAAATCCTACGGGAGGTCATCGCTTGCCCTGTCTATGTCGAGACCATCAAAGCTGGACGATCTGTCGGACGTGTCATCACAAGAGGAATGATCGGGCCGCGTCATCTGACTCCATCGTCAAGAGCATTCCCGATAGACGTCTCTGCCCTGAAATCGAATTGGGTCCGTGTCTGCAAAAGGACTCAACCACCAATTCCCGACCTTCATTTCCACGATCTGCGGCATGAAGCCATTAGCAGACTGTTTGAGCTTGGATTGACGGTGCCAGAGGTCGCTTCTGTGAGTGGTCATCGGACTGTGACGATGCTCATGAGGTACAGCCACGCGAATTTGGAGAATGTCAGGGCGAAACTCACCAGAGCCGAACCTCAATCTGCATTAAGTCGGGGAGTGGCGATACCCAAGTTAGAGCTAACCACTTGAAAACATTAAATTTCGTCTCCTTATGGGCTGTCTTCGGACGGCCCTTTCTTTTACCCCTTGGCTTCGCTAGTGCGTTACCCCTTTCGACCCCTGTTTCAAGCATAGGTGCTATTTAGGTTCAGAACCGAAGGTTCCTCTAGGAGCTTCGCTCCGTCATACAGCCTGCTACAGGGGGTTCTCTCGTCTCTCCGCTGTCCCACACCGCGTCAGCCTGAAGCCCCTGTGTGAGCCCCTGTGAGTCAAGGAAGGGCATTAACTGCGGTCAGGTCGCGCCCATTGAATTACCGCAATTGACACACCATATTGTTGTGGCGGTCACCACTGGCACCAACGCCGACGACAGTCCCCCACCGTGAGCGGACCTAGGCGAGTCAGGGCTGGATAGCTGCAATTCCAAAACTGAATCCGGGTTCACCCTCTGGCGGCGACGCATGGGAACTTGTCGGACCGGACCGGCATATAGGCTTCCTTCTGTCCCTGTGACGGGATCGAGGGGCGCTGTGTGAGCGTAGGACAGTATTCCGTAGGCACCACCACCGGTGTCGGTCCTTTTGGAAGCGCAACAAACACAGCCGAAGGCGCGGTTTTCGAATCGTGTCGGCGATCAAACGTGGCCACTGGCGGATCAGGTCTACGACCCTAGCGAGCCTAAAGGTTCCCTTCCCGGAATTAAAAGCATCGCCCTTGTGATCAAAGCTGACTCAGTCGGTGGCGACGGAAGCAACAGCAATCATGGTCTGTTCTGTTGTGGCAAGAGCAAGAGCGGCGATGAACAACCCGGATACTCCTATCACGCATACCGAACCGGAGAACAACAATGGGAACTGTTACAGACTTCTTCCGTGGCTCACGCTCTATCTCTCGATCAAAGACACTTCCATCTGACGACCAAGACCTAAAGCTGCTCCAATTAGTCGATGAAAGCCGAAGGCTCAAAATCCGGGTTGTCGAACTGGATAGACTTATTCAGATGGAGTTGTTCGAATCAAACGACGCTCATCCATAATATTACATAGCATTCTGAGTATGATATCAAGTTTTATCAAAGGCTTGTCATTTTATCTCAAATAGATTACAATTACTATTGACTTTTGTGTCTATTCGTGGTACTATATAGATGAGGATAGGGAACATTTTACTCGACCTCCCCTCAGGCCGCGCTAAGAAGCTTAGGCCATCTTTCCAAATCCAAAACAATTTAACCGTAACTCCTAGCTTCGCTAGTCGAAGCGCATAGCGAAAGGACTTTTATGTCCAACATTAGTACCCGCATTCCGTCCCCGATGCCGTCAAAGAAGGGATCGCTGCTTTGGTCTCAATACGACAAGAACAAACCTCTTCAAGAACAACTCGTAGCCAACCCTCAGAAGAACCACCCCGTGAAGAAGGGGAACAACAAGCAAGGCAGGAATATCTAGTGCGTACCCAAGAGCCTGACGGAACGAAGCTCCTAGAGGAACCGAAGGTTCTGACTGACCTATCGAAGATTGCCACTCGTTCGACTATGTATGTTGATGATATGCGATTGGACTGGACCGTCATCACCGCTGTCAAGGGCAAGCTTAAATCCTACGTCAAGTCTCACATCGATGAATACTCACACCATTACCTGACATTCCAGGGCGATCTTCTTGACCCTGAGTTGGGACGATTTACATCTTGGAATACAACCATCCATGCCCTTGTCGATTGGGCTAACAGGTCTGGCCATACTGTAGCAATCTATCACATCTCGGAAGACGGCAAAGACCGTCTGGACGTCAACGTTTATTCTATAATCTGATTTTGAAAGGAACTATTATGAGTGTAAAATACAGTGTTGGGGACCGGAACATGATCGCCGGTTCTATTGAAAAACTCTCTCTCCCGCAGCGTGAGCTACTCGCCAAGAGGGCACACGAGTCTGCAACTGCCATCCGTGAATCTGGTGTCGATGATCTCGCTATCGCCTATGCCATCTTGGAACGTGCAGGCCGTTTAGAAGCCGGTACTGTTGACCGTTATGTCAACTCAACCCCAGTCGAAGAGAAGGCCCGAGACAATCGTTTCACGAGAGAGGGCATTACTGACGAAGATCGCCAGAAGGGCTCCCGGAATGCCTATGGCCGATGAGTGGAGCAAAGCTCCTAGAGGAACCGAAGGTTCTGATGATCTCCGTCGGCAAGGCGAAGCCATGAAGGAGGCCGCACTTCGGGAGTGGATGAAAGACCAGAACTTGAGTCGCGAAGCCAAGGCAGAGTTGGTCAAGATGCGGGTAACTCAGTTTACAGAAGAAGTCGCTAGCGGTCTCGACCATGATGCGGCAGCTGCTCGTATGCTTGAAGACTTGGGAGTAGTATCCCTGTGAAAGCCCGACTGGTTCGAATCGATGGTAATTCCGTCTATGTTTCGCTGGATCGTCTCGGCTCCCGACATGCTGTTATTGACTTTGATTCTTATCGAGACCTTCTTGAACTAGGATTGAAGCCGAATTGGAACTCGCTCGGCGGTAACGTCATGGGCAGGGGCACGAACGGAGCAAGAATCCTAGTCGCACGAGTCCTGAAAGATGCAAGGTCAGGACAAGTGGTTTCATTCAAGGATTCCGATAGGTTCAATCTCCGTCGTGAGAACCTTAGTCTACGTCGGGGTTTTTCTGTCAATCATGATCGTGCGCTATTGCTCCTCGACCGTGAGAAGATTCGGGCGAAGTCTTCAGAGGAACCTTGTTCTGACCTATCATGGGGAGACTTTCAGCCCTAATTTGAGTGGTTGATTTTACCTCTCAGAGAGGGGGTACAGTAGGTTTGTACCCCTTTTCATATTTTTGACTTTTATCGTAGAAATTCTCCTTATTTTTCAAGGCTTTGCAAGGTCCAATTTTATGAAATCAACCAATGAAGTATCAACATTTGAGCCGAGGTCCCGCCAACGTCTGAGGACAGAGACAGAGGCAATAAAATATCTGGATGAAAAGACCAAGTTCCCCACTCAAAGACGCATCAAACTAATCAAGCGGGTCAGGGGGGCAAAACAGCCTTTGCGAGAGGCGAACAGGATCATCCAAGAAACGCTTGTCGGAACAGTAGACACGCAAGGTTTGGACTTTTCAGACGTTCAGGAACTCAGGATTAAGCTTATCCGCCGTGACCTCTGGCTATGTCCCGAACAAGTCGACTGGCTGGACAGGTTAGACAGGCGAATAGCCAAGAAAGACATCACTCCAAAAGAGTTCAAGAAAGAAGCCCAGACGCTTCTAGAAATGCCGAACTCACTCCCGTTGTGGCACAGGGAACATGAGGCTGGCTCATACAAAGCTCTACGCTTGAACGTCCCCAATCCCAAGACAAACCCAAAGCCCCAAACAGGCGAGATCATCTACTTAGGCTTTGTCCATCTTCACGACGAATGCCCCTCGATTGGCTCTGGTCGTCGGAATGTGGAAGTTCGTTTTGATGGCGAGAAACATGTCAAGATCACATCTCTGAGTGCACCTTGGTTGAAGGCAAGCCGAATCTCGAAAGCCCATTGGGATAGTGTGAAGAAATTCGAGGTGGCAGCATGACCTCTGTCGAAATCCAAATAGATGATGTCTGGTCTGTCCATATGCGGCGGATTGTCTGGCTTGAAGATGCAGACCAAAGGACCGGGCGGCAACGCTATCGTGACCTAATGACTTCCAGCATGAAGCCTCAATACCGGTATATCCTTCGAAGGAAGGGGCGGGACTTTCGTTCTTACGAGACTATGAGAGAGTTGATTGAAGGCGCTAGGTTTATTGCTGGCATGGACTGGAATAAGGTGGCGCTTCAAGTGGCTGACGTAATCAGGGATCGACAGCCGGAAACCTTTGAGCGTGAAGAACCAAGGGGGATATCGTATTGGCTATAGATCGGAACAATCCTAGGAACCCCTTGGGTTCTGTAAACAAGTTCGATGACCTTGCGGCGCTCCTTGGCGTTGATGACGTTGCCGAAGGTCCTCGCTATTGGGTCGATGGTGTCGAGATCACGGAAGAGGAATACCTTAAGAGTGTCGGGGCTTGGGATGATTACCTTGCTTGGAAAGAGCGACAAGGTTCAGAACCACTCGGAAAGCTAGGGTCTGCGACGATTGCGGAGACCGAAAGACTATTCCGCGATGAATACAAGCACGACCCCAATGGAGACCAATGGGAAGGTCTGAAAGAGATCGCCAAGGTCTATGAACAAATGGCCGGTGGTCGTGCTGAAAGGGCGTTCTATCTGTCGTCATTGCCTACCGGCATGGGAAAGACGACGGTAGCGAAGCAGTCTACCAAGGCCCTTCTGGATAATCCCGAGTTCAAAGACGTAGGGGTGATCTACTTCCTGTCCCGCCGCGATCAAATCGAGGAGTTATTCAATGATCTTGTCGAGGGGATGAAGTTACCGAAGGGTGATTTTGCCATCATGACCGACAAGAAAGAACTCGAAGCTCTGGGCAATCCTGATCCACGGAAGGCCCGCGTTCTCTTTACGACGCAACAGAAACTTGAAGCTTATTCGAAAAAGAACGACGGGTCTTCGTTCGCCGATATCGAAGAGTTCCGATACAACGGCAAGCCACGGCAAGTCCGTGTGTGGGATGAAGCCATATTGCCTTCACTTGCACTGACTGCGAACAGGCGTGGCCTACTCTCTTTGGGAGTGGGGTTGGCACGGCTAAATGCTGATTTGGCCGATGAGGTCGAGGAGTTCGCAATCTCATTGAATGCCCATGAGGGCGAATACATCACGATGCCGGATATCGATAAGACCGGGGTCGAGTTCTTTGAGTTCCTCGGGCTGTTCCATTCCGAAGAGCAGAAGGCGATGGCAGAGGCGCTTTGGTATCTGTCCGGGCATGTGGTGAACGTCCGTCGAGACGGGAAGCACAACATCACGCTTTCGTATGAAGACATCCTGCCTGATGACCTAGCTCCTATGTTGATCCTCGATGCGTCGGGTGACCTCAGACAGACATATCGCCATTGGGAAACCGATCGCAGGACGCTTGTCCGACTGTACTCACCTAAGAAATCCTATGCTGGACTGACAATTCACCATTGGGAGAAGGCGGCGGGGAAACATTGGTTCGACCTCTATGACCAACGAAGGCACGCCAAGAACTCTAATCAGATCGCCAGTGTTGCAGATGGGGTCATAAAGATCATTGCCGGCATTCCAGAGGATGAAGCCATTCTGGTCGTGGCGCATAAGTGGGAGACGTACAAAGACAGGGTAGGAAACGAGAAGGACAAGCCGGGCACTCTGCCTGCTCTGGTAGAGGGAAAGCGGCCATATCGGGCGGGCTCTGTCGAATTCATCAATTGGGGTCGGCATACCGCGACGAACAAGTTTCAAGATGTCAGGCATGTCATTCTAGTCGGGGCTTTGCAGTACGACGACGCTTCGTATGAGGCGATGGCACGTGGTGCCAAGAAGGCCGCTCTTGAAGATCGCATTAGCCCCGATGAGATCAGGACGACACGACTAGGTGAGATATCACACCATACCTTCCAAGCCGCTGGACGTGGGTCGATACGCAAGACCGAGAATGGTGGATGTCCTGATGGATGTCATCTCTACACGATCTTCTCGACACGGGGAAAAGGTGGCTTCCCGAAGGAACAGCTTCTTACTGTCTTTCCAGATGCGGTTTTGGAGGATTGGAGGGTTGATGGTGCAGTTGAGAGGAAGCTCATCGGGAATGTCAAACGGGCTGTAGAGTTCATCCGAGATCACGACGAAGTCACGACGACGGAAGTCATGAGACATCTTGGGATGAAAGGCGGGAACTTCAAGAATCAGATCATGGACCATCCTGACTTCATGCCATCGATTCAAGAGAGCCACCTCTTCAAGCCGGGCAAGCCGGGAGTATTCCGACGGGGTTAAATGTTATCATCGCAACGGCAGAGGTAAATTCCATTTGGTTTGATAGAGACACAACAAACAATGTTATCATCCTATTCATATAAGGTACCTCTATTGAATAAAGTAATAACATTCCTATAAGGAGGTTCTTCCAATAATTCATGCTCAATCGCTAGGTCATTGGTAACAGTAGTTCCCACTCCGTGGAGGGGTCACTTAACAATAGCCTTGACCTAAGTCAGCCCGCGCCAGCGGGGAACTTAAGTTATCGCTCAAGGCCGATCCCAATACCTAGATGCATTTACAAGATTTATTGAGAAAGCTAAATCGTTTAGCCAAAGCTATTATTCCCTTCCCCCGTGATAATCCCAATTCAGGATACCAATAGTATGGGCGGCCCGGTTCGTGCCCCCCGGTACTGATCACTGGAAATCACACCAGGATCACACTGGCGTCACACCAGAAGGTCCAGAACTCTAGGAGCTTCGCTCCGTCAAAGGGGTTCTCCCTCAGTTCGACTCTTGGCCTAGGAACCTTGGGGTTCAAGAATTTCTTGGAGAAATTTTCGAGGAGTCATACCTACTGTACGAGCCGGGGGCGTCCCCCCTTGTACCCCTACCCGAGGGGTCGCCTGTGGAGGGTAAGCCATTGATATCCCTTGTGATTCTTTGCGTTATATCGGCTGGTGTCAGACGCAGCATCGTCTTGCCCACATAGACCGGTCGAGGTCGTTGAGGTCGGGAAGTCGAAGACCTTAGGAGCTTGCGAGTAAGCCGACCGGCCATGCCGTCAGCGAGGGGACCGAGCCGAGCCTTGCTTGACAAGGCGGTCATGACGGATGATGTGGGCAAGCCCGATGCTACGCGACAAAGCTTCCTCGTTCCGTGCAACTGGCGCAATTCGATCTGCGATCCTGCCAGCCAAGGGTTTACCGGCCGTTGATGAATTTAGCGTTGCCGCTCACGTCTCCTTGACCTCTGGCTCATCGCTCAATGCTTGCGCTTCGCCCGATGATGCGACATGAGAGGCGCCGCGGTCGCTCCTGGCCGCTTTCCTAGGAGACATTTCGTCATGGCCTTTCTTGCCGACGCCCTTTCCCGCGTTAAGCCTTCCGCGACCATCGCGGTGACGCAGAAAGCGCGCGAGCTGAAAAATGCCGGCCGTGACGTGATCGGCCTCGGCGCCGGCGAGCCGGACTTCGATACGCCCGACAACATCAAGAACGCGGCGATCGAGGCGATCCGCCGTGGCGAGACCAAATATCCGCCGGTTTCCGGCATCGTGCCGCTGCGCGAGGCGATCGCCAGGAAGTTCCAGCGCGAGAACAATCTCGATTACCGGCCGGAGCAGACCATCGTCGGCACCGGCGGCAAGCAGATCCTGTTCAACGCCTTCATGGCGACGTTGAACCCGGGCGACGAGGTCATCATCCCGCGCCCTTACTGGGTGAGCTATCCCGAAATGGTGGCGATCTGCGGCGGCACGTCGGTCTTCGCCGACACCTCGATCGGCAACGGCTTCAAGCTGACACCGCAAGTGCTTGAAAAGGCGATCACACCGAAGACCAAGTGGCTCTTGATGAACTCGCCGTCCAACCCGTCTGGCGCCGCCTACACCGAGGCCGAGCTCCGGGCGCTGGCCGATGTCCTGCTCAAGCATCCCCATGTCTGGACGCTGACCGACGACATGTATGAGCACCTGACCTATGGCGATTTCGTCTTCAAGACCATCGCCGAGGTCGAGCCGAAGCTCTATGAGCGCACGCTGACCATGAACGGCGTCTCGAAAGCCTATGCCATGACCGGCTGGCGCATCGGCTACGCCGCCGGCCCGGTGCCGCTCATCAAGGCGATGGACATGATCCAGGGCCAGCAGACCTCGGGCGCCTGCACCATCGCGCAATGGGCATCCGTCGAGGCGCTCAACGGTCCGCAGGATTTCATCGCCAGGAACAAGGCGATCTTCCAGGGCCGGCGCGACCTCGTCGTCTCGATGCTCAACCAGGCACGCGGCATCTCCTGCCCGTCGCCGGAAGGCGCCTTCTACGTCTACCCGTCCTGCGCTGAGCTGATCGGCAAGAAGACCAAGACGGGCAAGGTGATCGACAATGACGAGGCCTTCTGCTCGGAACTGCTGGAGTCGGAAGGGGTGGCGGTGGTGTTCGGCTCGGCCTTTGGCCTCGGGCCGAACTTCCGCATCTCCTACGCCACGTCGGAAGCGTTGCTCGAGGAAGCCTGCACGCGCATCCAGCGCTTTACCGCGTCGTTGACCTGACCGACGCAAAGCCGCCAAACGAGAAGAACCCGGCTTCACGCCGGGTTTTTTGAGCGTCGATCGACGTCACGCCTGCTGCTTCGCCTGCCTGGCAGAGCGCGCTTCGGCCGGCGCCCGCAACAGGCGCTGATCAGCCGTTATATTGCTCGTCGGAAACTTGCTCCAGCCAGTCGGCGTGGACGCCATCCAGCGCCTCCTGCATGGCAACATGGGTCATGGCGGTTTTCGATCCGGCGCCATGCCAGTGTTTTTCGCCCGGTGCGAAGGAAATGACGTCCCCTGCCCTGATTGCTTGGACCGGCCCGCCCCAGGTCTGGGCAAGTCCGGCGCCTGCGGTGACATAGAGCGTCTGCCCAAGCGGATGCGTGTGCCAATGGGTGCGCGCGCCAGGCTCGAAACTGACCAGCGTCGCCCTCAGTCGCGCCGGCGCTTCTTTCTCGATGATCGGCGTCTGCAGCACCCGCCCGGTGAAATACGCCTCCGGCGCGACGATCGTCGGCACGCTGCCGCACGCAATGATCTTCATCTGGCAATCCTCCAGTTGGGCGGACCCGACCCTGCCCTGGTGCTGGCTACCACCCCAGCCGCGGCCAGAAAAGGCCGGCTCGACCGCGATAGGCCTGGTAGTCGCCCGCCAACGGCGTACGCGAAAATTTCTTCTCTTCGCCCAGCGCCGCAAACACATAGAGGACGGCCATCCCGGCGACCGGCACCACCGCCCAGATGGACCAGGTCGCGATCCCCCATCCAATCCAGAAGATGATGTAGGACGAGTAGAAAGGGTGGCGGACATAGCGGTAGGGGCCATCGGTCAGCAGGCTGTGCGGGTTGTCGGACGCGAAGGCGAAGTGCAGCCGCGCCTTGCGCGACGTGGCAATCGCCCACCAGAATAGGGCAGAGCTTGCCAGTTCGACGGCAAGCCCGGTGAACTTTGCCGGAACCGGCTGCGATTCGATCCACAGTATGGCGAGAAAGAAAAGCGCCGTGGCAATCACCGCCGCCGAAATCACCATGGCGCCTGGAGACGTGGCCTGCAATTGGAAATGCGCCCGCATCGACCAGACATATTGGCCAATGGTCGCAATGCTGCAAATCGAGACCAGAAGATCGAGGACTAGTTCCATTGTCGGGATTCCACGGTGGTTGCCATGCAGCCGGTGGTCATGCCGGCCGTCTATTCTAGAAATCCTTTCTTAACCACATGCCTAAAGAAGATATAGAGCCCCCGATGCGATGTTGGCCGCCAGGCAATCTGAGGGTCTAATCCAGCATGAGCGTCACTGACCGCACAATCCGCACGCCGCAGGCCGATTTGCGCCTCAGCCAGTCGTCTGGTTCCGGCATGCCCATCGTCATGATCCATGGCTCGGGCAGTTCGCGCGCCGTTTTTGCCCGTCAGTTCGACAGTCCGCTCGCCGATGCCCACCGATTGATCGCCTTCGACCTGCCCGGCCATGGCGACTCCTCCGATGCCCGCGACCCGGCCGCAGCCTATACGATTACCGGCCTCGCCCAGACCACCGCCCGCCTTCTCGATAGCCTGGGCATTGGCCAGGCCATCATCTTCGGCTGGTCGCTTGGCGGCCATGTGGCGATCGAACTTGCCAGCTTCCACCATGCGGTGAACGGTCTGGTGCTGACCGGAGCGCCGCCGGTGTCGAGAGGGCCGCTCGGCATGCTGCGCGGTTTTCACGCCAACTGGGACGTGCTGCTCACCTCCAAGAAAGTTTACTCCGAACGCGACATCGAGCGCTTTGAGGCGCTTTGCTTCGGCGACAGCACAAGTCCGTCTTTCCGCGAGGCCATAAGGCGCACCGACGGCAGGCTGCGCTCGGGCGTGGCGTTCGGCATGTTTGCCGGCAAGGGTGCCGACCAGAAACAGGTAATCGAGCATGCCCCGTTCCCGGTCGCGGTGATCAATGGAGAGCATGACCCGCTCGTGCGGCTGAGCTACTTCGAGACAGTGGCCTACGCCTCGCTGTGGGAACAGTGCCATGTCATATCCGGCGCCGGCCATGCACCGTTCTGGGAAAAGCCGGACCTGTTCAATCCGCTGCTGTCACGCTTTGCCGAGACCGTAGCGAAGCAGAGCGCAGCCAGGCCGGCGCGCCGAACCGAGGCCGGCTGAGCCTTTATTGACACCTTCCGGTTCTGGCTTCTTGACCATCGTCATCGATGGATGGCGCGGACGACCAAATTGGCGGGCGACGGCTTGGTCTCAATAGCTTTTTAACGGCTGCGCTCTTGCCGCCTGACAAACGGAAATGACGACCCGGCCAACCCAAGCCGGCGAATATCCTATTTTTCTTGCCCTCCCGACAAACCCGT
The DNA here is from genome assembly GCF_055811115.1 of Mesorhizobium sp. WSM4832. Lineage (NCBI taxonomy): Bacteria > Pseudomonadati > Pseudomonadota > Alphaproteobacteria > Hyphomicrobiales > Phyllobacteriaceae > Mesorhizobium > Mesorhizobium sp. WSM4832. The sequence continues at coordinate 94,174 of NZ_JBVVQH010000011.1, forward strand.
GTGACGATGGCCTTGGGAAGGGGTGGATAAACCCCGCCCGCGCCGGCCGAACAGGCCGGCCGCCGCTCTGCATAGGGTGCGATCGGACGCAAAACCGGTTTCCACTTTTGCTGATCGCTCTCTTGGGAAACGCCTGAGTGGAGGTCAGCCATGGGTACTCGCGCCGGAGGACGACGCACGGGACCGAAATGCATTGCCATAGTCGGTCCCTTTGCAAGCGGTAAGACAACACTTCTCGAAGCAATACTCGCCCGCACGGGCGCCATTCCCCGCCAGTCACCAGTTTCATCGGGCAACACCGTTTCCGATCATTCGCCCGAGGCCCGCGCCCACGCCATGAGCGTCGAGGCGACCTTCGCTACCACCGAATTCATGGGCGAGCAGCTCACCTTCGTCGACTGCCCCGGCTCCATCGAATTCGCTTTCGAGGCCGAGCCGGTGCTTGCCGCTTGCGACCTCGCGGTCGTCGTCGCCGAGGCCGACGAGAAGAAGATCCCGGCGCTGCAGCTCATCATGCGCAAGCTCGACGATCTCGGCGTGCCGCGCATCCTGTTCCTCAACAAGGTCGACAAGGCGATTGCCGGCGTGCGCGACACGCTGAAGATGCTGCAGCCGGCAAGTTCGGTACCGCTGCTGCTGCGCCAGATTCCGGTGCGCAAGGACGGCGTCGTCATCGGCTCGATCGATCTGGCGCTGGAACGCGCCTATATCTACCGCGAATACGCCGAGAGCGAAGTCGCCGAAATTCCTGGCGACGACAAGGCACGCGAACTGGAAGCTCGTTTCTCCATGCTGGAGACGCTCGCAGACCATGACGATCATCTGATGGAGCAATTGCTGGAGGAGATCGAGCCGCCGAAGGATGCGGTCTTCGACGATCTCTCGGCCGACCTGCGCACTGGCGCTGTGACGCCGGTGCTGATCGGCACGGCCGAGAAGGGCAATGGCGTGCTGCGCCTGTTGAAGGCCATTCGCCACGATGCGCCGGATGTCGAGGCAACGAGGAAGCGCCTTGGCGCGCCGGACGGCCAGACGGTAGTGCAGGTGATGAAAACCATCCACACCGCGCATGGCGGCAAGCTCTCTGTGTCGCGCATACTTTCGGGCCAACTGGCCGACGCGACCGAGCTTTTCGTTTCCAATGGCGATACGGCCAAGGTTTCCGGCATCTACAGGATGCTCGGCAAGGACCAGATCAAGCAGACATCCGCAAAGGCAGGCGACACGGTCGCGCTCGGCAAGCTCGACAACGTCAAGACCGGCCAGACGCTGAGTTCGGCCAAGGGCGGCATCCGGCCGCTGGTCGCGCTTGAGCCGCCGCAGCCCGTCTTTGCCTTCGCGCTTCGCCCCAAGGAGCGCAAGGACGAGGTCAAGATGTCGGCGGCGATCCAGCGGCTGGCCGAGGAGGATCCCTCCCTCAACCTGCGCCACAACCAGGACTCCGCCGAAACTGTCCTTTCGGGCCACGGCGAAATGCATCTGCGGGTGGTGCGCGAACGCCTCGAGGGCAAGAACCAGATTCCGATCGAGGGCCATGCCCCGGCGGTGCCCTACCGCGAGACGATCCGCAAATCGGTACAGCAGCGTGGCCGCCACAAGAAGCAGTCCGGCGGCCACGGCCAGTTCGGCGACGTGGTGATCGAGATCAAGCCGCTGCCGCGCGGTTCCGGTTTCCAGTTCTCCGACACCATCACCGGCGGCGTGGTGCCGAAGACCTACATCCAATCGGTGGAGTCCGGCATTCGCGACTATCTGAAGACGGGGCCGCTCGGCTTCCCGGTTGTCGACGTCGCCGTCAACCTGTCGGACGGCTCCTACCATGCCGTCGACTCCTCCGACATGGCCTTCCAGATGGCGGCGAAGCTCGCCATGAAGGAAGGCATGGCGGCCTGCTCGCCGGTCCTGCTGGAGCCGATCATGAAGGTCGAGATCGTCACGCCCTCCGACGCCACCTCGAAGATCATTGCGCTGATCCCGCAGCGCCGCGGCCAGATCCTAGGCTATGACGCGCGGCCCGACTGGCCAGGCTGGGACGTGGTCGAGGCGACCATGCCGCAGGCGGAAATCGGTGACCTGATCATCGAGCTGCGCTCGGCGACGGCTGGCGTTGCCAGCTACAAGGCCGCTTTCGACCACATGGCCGAGCTCACCGGCCGCCTCGCCGATGAGGCGATGAATGCCAACGGCAAAGCCGCCTGACGGCTTACGCTGCGGATGTGAAAACGGCGTCCGGATGATCCGGACGCCGTTCCTATTGCGGACCGTTTTCCTGGGAGGCAACGACGGGTCCGCCGCATCCGGAAAAAATGGTTCGGACGCGGTAGCTGCCTGAGCCCGGTCATTTCGAGTGATGCCCCCATCTCCCGAACCGACCAACCGCGTCCTATGATCTACTTAATCGATAGAGTGCGTCTGCGACATGTTACCTGATGTTACATGTCACTGTTACGCGGCGGATTCAGTCGTTCTTCCGCAGGCTCGAAGGCACGCGGGCAACAAAAAAGCCGGATCAATAAAGATCCGGCTGAGTTTGATTGGAAGTGCCGATTAAGGCTAACCTCCAGAGGGGAACACTCGAGGGCGCTAATGGGAGGAGAACGCGCCCTGGAGATGTGAATATATATGTGCTCATCATGCCCAAGAAACAAGCATCTATTTTGCAACACACGCATGCAAAAAGACGCAGGCTGTGGTCCAACTTGTTCCCGGAACCGATAGGACCAGGAAAAATGGCGGGAATCATGGCTTTCTGCGCCAAAAGCGATTGCTGATATGCGAAATGAGCCGATTCTGTTCCGGAAATACGCTGAATCCCAAATGATGTGGATTCGGGCAGCCCGAGTTTATTTTTGCGGCAAGAGAGCCTGATGCGGACTTTTTCAGCAATCGCCGGTAGCGCGCTATTCCTTGTCGTCGCGCCGGGCGTTGTCGCCGGACTGGTGCCATGGCTGCTGACCGACCACTACCGCAAACCTCTGGCGGTTGTGCCGGGCTTCGTGGCTGCGGGCTCCATTCTTGTGGTCGGAGCGACCGCGGCCCTGCTTCATGCCTTCGCCCGTTTTGCCCTCGAGGGCCTCGGCACGCCCGCTCCCGTCGCGCCAACCGAGAAGCTGGTCGTCGGCGGCATCTACCGCCATGTGCGCAACCCGATGTATGTAGCGGTGCTGTCGATCATCCTCGGACAGGCGCTGCTTTTTTCCAGCTGGTCGGTCATCATTTACGGGCTGATCGCCGCGGCCGCGATGATCTCCTTCGTCAAACTCTATGAAGAGCCGACGCTCGCCAGCCGCTATGGCGCTGAATACGAAACCTACCGCCGCGCCGTCCCCGGCTGGCTGCCGCGGTTGACGCCGTGGCGTGGATGATCCGCACGCCCAGGGTGCGCTGAATGTCGAGCACCGTGCCTTAGTAGGACCAGCTACGGGCCTTGGCGATGATGAAATCGCGGAAGACATGCAGCTTCGCCTGGTTTTTCATCGCGTCGGGATATGCGAAGTAGGTGTCGAAGGACGGCACCTCGGTTTCGGGCAGCAACTGCACCAAGTTCGAGTCCTTGTTGATCACATAGTCCGGCAGCATGGCGATGCCGGCGCCGCCCTGCACCGCCCGCTTGATCGACAGGATGTCGTTGATCTGCAGCGTCGGCACCCGCTGCGCGCCCTCGAAATCGCCGACCGTCTCCAGCCAGTTCAGCTCCGACAGATGCGACGGCACCGGCACGCCGAAGGTGACAATGCGATGGTTCCTGAGTTCGGCGATCGAGGCCGGCCTGCCGAATTTCGCGATATAGGACGGCGCCGCGTAGAGATGGAAATGCACCGTGAACAGCCGGCGCTGGATAAGGTCCGGCTGCTGCGGCTGGCGCAGCCGGATGGCGCAATCGGCCTGGCGCATGGTGAGATCGAGCTCCTCATTGGCGAGGATCAGCTGCAGGCTGATCTCGGGATAGAGCTCGATGAATTCCTGCACGCGCTCGGTCAGCCAGCCGGCGCCCAGGCCCACCGTGGTCGTCACACGCAGCACGCCCGACGGCCGGTCCTTGGTCTCGGTCAGCCGCGTCTTGATGGTTTCCAGCTTCATCAGCACGTCATGCGCCGTGCGAAACAGCATCTCGCCCTGCTCGGTCAGCACCAGGCCACGCGCATGGCGGTGGAACAGCGCCACGCCGACATCGTGCTCCAGCGCGCTGACCTGCCGCGAAATAGCCGATTGCGACAGATGCAGCGTCTCGGCGGCATGGGTGAACGACCCAGCCTCCGCCGCTGCGTGAAATACGCGTAGCTTGTCCCAGTCCAGCGCCATGATTCCCCTCGCGTTGCCTTTGGCGTCTGAATGAAAAATCAGGCTTTTAAACGGCTTTTCTCAGCCGGTTTGTTATTCCGCCGCTTCGCGGTGAACCTCGATTCCCGCCAGGTATTTTTCAGCCTCCAGCGCCGCCATGCAGCCAAGCCCGGCCGCCGTCACCGCCTGGCGGTAGATGTCGTCGGTGACGTCGCCGGCGGCGAACACGCCGGGCACGTCGGTGCGGGTCGAATCCGGCGCCGTCCACAGATAGCCGTTCGGCTTCTGCTTCAGCTTGCCGGCAAAGAGTTCAACAGCCGGCGCATGGCCGATCGCAATGAAGACGCCATCGACTGGCAGCTTCGATTCCTGGCCGGTCACCACATTGCGCAGCGTCAGGCCTTCGACCGAGGGCGGCAGCGGCGCCTTGCCGGGACGGCCGGTGATCTCGTCCACGACCGTGTCCCAGATGATGCGGACATTGTCCTTCTTGAGCAGCCGCTCGCGCAGGATGCGCTCGGCGCGGAAGTCGCTGCGGCGGTGGATGACGGTGACGCTCTTGGCAAGGTTCGACAAATAGAGCGCTTCCTCGACCGCGGAATTGCCGCCGCCGATTACCGCGACGTCCTTGCCGCGATAGAAGAACCCGTCGCAGGTGGCGCAGGCCGAAACGCCGAAGCCCATGAAGGTCTGCTCCGACGGGATGCCGAGCCACTTGGCCTGCGCGCCGGTGGCGATGATCAGCGCATCGGCCGTGTAGACGGTACCGGAATCGCCCGTAGCGCGGAACGGCCGCACATTGAGGTCGACCTCGGTGATGATGTCGTTGACGATGTCGGTGCCGACATGCTCGGCCTGCTTCAGCATCTGTTCCATCAGCCAGGGGCCCTGGATCGGATCGGCGAAGCCGGGATAGTTCTCCACATCGGTGGTGATCATCAGCTGGCCGCCCTGCTGCAGGCCGGCGACCAGCATCGGCTTCAGCATGGCGCGAGCGGCATAGACCGCCGCCGTGTAGCCGGCCGGACCGGAACCGATAATGAGAACGGGTGCGTGTCTGGTGTTCATGAAAAAAGTCCCCTGCGGCGCAAAGCCGTGGTTTGTTGGGCTTAATGTAAGGGTTGCCACCCATGGCAGCAAGACGAACGGATCGTCGTCCCCGGAAAGCTGTGGCTGAGCAGGTATTCGCGAAATCGCGACTTTTGTTACGCCCGAAAAATCGCTTCGGTTAATGCATGTCGCCCAGAAGTGTGCAGCGGTTCTGGGACAACGACATGCATCAAAACAAAGGCTTAAAGCGCGTCGCCGGAATCCGTTTCAGTGCGACGCGCTTTAGGGCTGGCGCGGACACAAAAGTCGTTTAATTACAAAATTGCGAAAGATTCTTGCGCACAGCCGGGACAGCCATGCCGCTCAAAGCCGACCTCGACGCCATCGACTGGAAGATCCTGCGCGAGCTGCAGGGCGACGGGCGCATGACCAATGTCGAATTGTCCAGCCGCGTCGGCATCTCGGCGCCGCCTTGCCTGCGCCGCGTCCGGCGGCTGGAGGAGGCCGGCATCATCCGCGGCTATCGGGCCCTGCTCAACGCGCCGGCGCTCGGCATGGATGTCGTCGCCTTCTGCCTGATCGGCCTGCATCATCAGGCCGATGCCGAGCTGAAGACCTTCGCCGAGCGCACGCGCGGCTGGCCGATCGTGCGCGACGCCTGGATGGTCTCGGGCGAATCCGATTTCCTGCTGCACTGCGTGGCGAGCGACCTCGGCACCTTCCAGACCTTCGTCATCGAGGAGCTGGCCTCCGCCCCGAATGTGGACACCGTGCGCACCGCCTTGACCATCCGCCGCGTTAAGGACGAGGGCCTCGTGGCCTTCCCGGCTTAATGTGCCGGCTTCCGATAAATTCTTCGAAAAAGCAGCAGCTTAGCGCCCGGCGTTGAATCAATCAGCGATCAGAGTGATCGTATCGCCGCGAGCAGTCCGTCAAGATCCTTCACATCGCGCAACGGCAAGACCGCAAGACCATCCGTCGCGGAGGCATCGCCATCGACAAGCCAGCCTCGCTGCAGGCCGGCGCGTTGCCCAGCTTTCATGTCCGCCGGCTTGTCGCCGACGATCAGCGATCGCTTCTGGTCAAGCTCAAGCCGACGGCCCGCCTCCAGCAGCATGCCCGGATTGGGCTTGCGCATCGGATGGTCGGCAATCGCCAGCGGGCCGGCGCCGGCCTCGTGGTAGGCGCAGGCAAGCACCATGTCGACGAAGGCATTCCGTTCGCCCAGAAGATCGAGCACGCGCCTGTTGACCCGGGCGAAGGCGTCCCAACCGAAATAGCCGCGCGCGATGCCGGACTGATTGGTCACGACAACGACCGGAATGCCGCGTTGGTTCGCGGCCTCGATGATCGGCGCGATGCCGTCGCGCAGCACCATCGCCGCCGCATCGTCGGGATAGCCGGTATCGACATTGATCGTGCCGTCACGATCGAGGAACAGCGCCGGCCGTCCAGCTGGAAAGCTTCTGTGGCCGATCCGCTCGACCCACAGGCCGGGCTCGGCAAGCGGAAAGCCCGAGCTCTCAGCCATCGCTGAGACGCGCTTCGACCGCCTCGCACAGATGATGGTAGAGGCACAGATGCCCCTGCTGGATGATCGGCGTCGAGGTTGACGGCACGTTGAGCAGGATGTCGGTGAGCGGCTTGAGCTTGCCGCCGCTCTCGCCGGTCAGGCTGATCACCGTCATTCCCATCGCCCGCGCCTGCTCGGCGGCGGCAAGGATGCTCGGCGAGTTGCCGCTGGTCGAAATCGCCAGCAGCACCGCGCCTTCCGAGCCATGCGCCTCGACCTGGCGCGAGAACACGGTGTCGAAGCCGTAGTCGTTGCCCCACGCGGTCAGCACAGCGGCGTTGGCCGGCAGCGCGATGACGTTGTAGGCCTTGCGTTCCTTCAGGAAGCGGCCGACCAGCTCGCCGGCGATGTGGATGGCATCGCTGGCCGAGCCGCCATTGCCGCAGATCAGCAGCGCCTTGCCGTGTGAAAGCGCCGTCACGACCGTGCTCACGGCGCGTTCCATCTCACCGGTCAGGTCGCGCTCGACCATCGCCGAGATCGCCGCCGCGGAGCGGACCAGGTAGTCGTTCAAATCGGACATCAGACCCTCAGTTTGCGGCACGCAGCTTGCCGATCGTGTTCGTCGTGCTCTTGCCGGCAACAAGGTCGACCAGCACCACGCGGCCGCCTGCCTTCTGCACCACATCGGCGCCGACCACGGTCTCGATCGTGTAGTCCGCGCCCTTGACCAGGATGTCCGGCAGGAGCGCCTCGATCAGCTTGAGCGGTGTGTCTTCCTCGAAGACGACGACGGCATCGACCGAGGCAAGCGCGGCCAGCACGCAGGCGCGGTCATGCTGGTTGTTGACCGGGCGTCCCGGCCCCTTGAGCCGGTGCACCGAGGCGTCGCTGTTGAGGCCGAGCACCAGCCGGTCGCACTGGCTGCGCGCGGCATGCAGCAGGCTGACATGGCCGGCATGCAGGATATCGAAGCAGCCATTGGTGAAGCCGACTGCCAGCCCCTCTTCCTTCCACGCCGCGACCATCCTGGCCGCCGCATTGAAATCGAGGATGGCGTCCTGGTGACCGGTAGGCCCATGTGAGCGAAACAGCGCGCCGGACAGCTCCTCGACGTTCAGCCGCGCCGTGCCGCGCTTGCCTACGACGACGCCGCCGGCCGCATTGGCGATGACGGCCGCGTGCACCCGGTCGGCCCCGGCGGCGAGCGAAAGCGCGAATGTCGCGATAACCGTGTCCCCGGCGCCCGAAACGTCGAACACCTCACGCGCTTGCGTGGAGATGTGGCGGGCATCCTCGCCGGAGACCACGCTCATGCCCTTTTCGCTGCGCGTGGCGACGATGAATTCGAAATCATGCATGGCGATCAGGTCGCGCGCCGCGTCCACGATCTCGTCGTCGCCGAACACCTTGCGCCCGACCGCCTCGCCAAGCTCCTTGCGGTTCGGCGTCACCGCCGTCGCGCCGGCATAGCGCGCATAGTCGCGCCCCTTCGGATCGACCAGAACCGGCTTGCCGGCATCGCGGCAGATCGCGATCAGCTCGCCGGCGACGCCGTCGAGCAGGATGCCCTTGCCGTAGTCGGAGAGGATGACGATGTCGGCGCGGCCAAGCGCCGCCTGGAAATGATCGATGAGCTTCGCCCGCTCGGCGGGCGCGAGCGGCTTGATCTCTTCCTCGTCGAAACGCAGCACCTGCTGGTTGAGCGCGCTGAAGCGGCTTTTCGACGAAGTCATACGATCCTGGCGCTGCAGAAGTCCGTCCGTGTCGACGCCGACCTCGCCGAGCATGCGTATCAGATTGTTGCCCGCCTGGTCGGCACCGATCACCGATACCGGTATGGCGGCCGCACCAAGCGAAACGATGTTGGAAACGACATTGCCGGCGCCGCCCATGTTGAGCGTCTCGCCCCGTCCATGCAGCACGGGGATTGGGGCTTCCGGCGAGATGCGCTCGATCACGCCGCTGACGAAACGGTCGAGGATGAGATCGCCCACGACCAGCACGGTGACGTCGCCGAACCGGGCGATGGTGCGATGCAAAGGTTCGGGGGAAGGCAGATGGTGCTTGATCATCTCACTCGAGGTATGCCTGAGGAACGCCGGACTTGATTAGATTTCAGCGCCGGAATTGTGGCGCGGCTACTCGAGGCGATGCCGATATACCGCAATTCGGGCGAGCGCAACGGCAGGCCTGGCGCCGACCGCGGCCGGAGCCGGCTGAGCAATCAGCTCTTCTGCAGGGCAACATGGACGCCGAGGCCGACCAGTACCGCGCCGCCTGCCCGTCGCATCAATCGCTGCGCGTGCCCTGAACGCCGCAGCCGCGCGATCACCGCGCTGGCCAGGAACACGCACGCTATGTCGGCCGAGGAGAACATCAGATTGACGATGGTGCCCAGGACGATGAACTGCACCCAGACTGGAAACCCGGCTGAGGCGTCGATGAACTGCGGCAGGAACGCCATGAAGAAGATCGCCGTCTTCGGATTGAGCACCTCGACCGCGATGCTCTCGACGAAGGCGCGGCGGGCCGACTTCCGCTCGATCAAGGGTAAAGCGACGTCGCCTTCCGCCTTGGCGCGGAACAACGAGATGCCCAGCCAGATCAGATAAAGCGCGCCGACGAGCTTGACCGCCATGTACAGCGGCGGCACGGCATGGAATAGCACCGACAAGCCGGCGGCGGCGGCGAAGACATGCACATATCCCCCGAGATGAATGCCGAGTGCCGCAGTCAGGCCGGACCAGCGCCCGCGCGCCATCGTCTGCGCGGCGGCGTAAAGCATGGCGGGGCCTGGGATGTAGGCGAAGATCGCCGTCGTAGCGAAAAACGCGATCAGCAGTTCGGTCGACGGCATTTTTCGTCCCTCATGATCCGGTTGCAGGCTGTTCAGTCCGCACGCGGAATGGCTTTGGATTGGCCTTTGCGGACAACCGCAATGAAAGCGGCCATGACTTTCTTGTGGAATGACGGACTGAACGCGCCAATGCGCGCACCCGGTTCGAAATAGGCCGACGATTCCAGGATATCGTGGTTGTACTCATCGACTATGACCCAAAGAGGGATAGGGTCAAGGCTGGCGCGGCGACGTTCAATTTCCGGAATGGCAACGGCCACACGATCGCGACCCGGCTGCGTGGAAGTGATTGCGAGGATGAAGAGGTTGGTGCCGCCGGCTCTCCCGGGAAGGACGGCCACGAAGGCGACGGGGCGTTTCTTGCGGCCTTCGGTCTCGCCGCCGCCATGTTGGCGATACCACAGATATGGATATCGCCAGACATCGGCGGCTATGGGTCTAATCACGATCCAGCTCGGCAGTGTATTGCTCAAGCATCTCGACATGTTCGGCCGGAGCGTCCTTCGCCGCGTAAACGCGGCGGCTATCGTTGACGAAGCGAGCCTCGTAAGTCTCGATGCTCATCAGGACGTATCTCGGCTTGTTGTGACGCGTGATGGAGACAGGCTGCTGGCTCGCAGCCGCAAGCACATCTCCGAGATTCTGTTTCAGATCGGTCGACGGATAGTGTTTCATGGGCACTCCATTTTGTACATAATAGACAAAAAAGACAAAATAGACAAGCGCAAGAACCTCAGGACGGCGCGACGCCTGCTTTGTCGACAGCCCGGCTGGCCTCCCCTATAAGAGCCGGAATCGGAAGCAAACAGAGGCCTTCATGATCATCGTCACGGGCGGCGCCGGCATGATCGGCTCCAACATCGTCGCTGCGCTCAATGCCGAGGGGCATGACGACATCGTCGTCGTCGACGACCTCACCGACGGCCACAAGATCGCCAACCTCGCCGATCTTCGTATCGCCGACTATCTCGACAAGGACGATTTTCTCGCCCGGCTCGAGGATGGCGGGCTTGGCCGCATCGAGGCCGTCTTCCACCAGGGCGCCTGCTCGACCACCACAGAGTGGAACGGCAAGTTCATGATGGAGGTGAACTACGCCTATTCGAAGCGGCTGCTGCATGCCTGCCTGGCGCTGCGTGTGCCCTTCCTCTATGCCTCGTCTGCTTCAGTCTATGGCGGCGGCAGCGAGTTCCGCGAGGAGCCGGATTTCGAGCGCCCGCTCAATGTCTATGCCTATTCGAAAAAACTGTTCGACGATTACATCCGCCGCAACGTCTTCGATACCGACCATTCGCAGGTCGCCGGCCTGCGCTATTTCAACGTCTATGGACCGCGCGAGGCGCATAAGGGCGCCATGGCCTCGGTCGCCTTCCATCTGTTCAACCAGGTCGAGCGCGGCGAAAACCCGAAATTGTTCGGCGCTTATGGCGACTTCGGCCCTGGCGAGCAGAGCCGTGACTTCATCCATGTCGGCGACGTCGCGGAAGTCAATCTGTGGCTGTGGAAACGCGGCGCGAGCGGCATCTTCAACTGCGGCACCGGCCGCGCCCAGCCGTTCCGCGCTATCGCCGAAACGGTCATCGATACGCTGGGCAAGGGCGAAATCGAGTTCATCCCCTTTCCCGATCACCTCAAGGGCAGCTACCAGAGTTTTACGCAGGCTGATATGTCCCGCTTGCGCGCGGCCGGCTACAATGGCCAATTCCGAACAGTCGAAACCGGCGTCAGGGACTATGTCGAATGGCTGAAGGCCCAACGATCCTCGTGATCGGCCCACGCTGGGTGGGCGACATGGTGATGGCGCAGTGCCTGTTTGCGGCGCTGAAGGAAAAGCATCCGAATGCTGCCATCGACGTGCTGGCGCCGGCCTGGGCGGCACCGCTGGTCAAGCGGATGCCCGAGATCCGCAGCCAGATCGACTTCCCTCTGATGCCGGGCGCGCTCGAATTCCGCAGCCGCAGGCGCTTCGGCCGCCTGCTGCGCGGCCGCTACGACATGGCCTATGTGCTGCCGGGAAGCTGGAAATCGGCGCTGATCCCGTTCTTTGCCCGCATCCCCCATCGTGTCGGCAATCTGCGCGAAATGCGCTACGGCCTGCTGACCGATGTCGTGCCGCTGCCCGAAGCGCTGAAACGGCGTACGGCGCGTGCCTATTTCGGCCTTGCGCGCCGCGGCACCTTTCGCGCGCCGAGGCTCACCGTCGACAAGGCCAATCAAGCCGATTTGCTGGCGCGCTTCGGACTGACCGGCCGGAAATTCGTCGCCTTGATGCCTGGCGCCGAGTTCGGCCCAGCAAAACGCTGGCCGAGCGATCACTATGCCGGGCTTGCCCGGGACATGATGGCGAGGGGTCTGGGCGTCGCGCTGCTCGGTTCGAAGAACGACGCCGACGTGACCGGCGAGATAGCCGCCCTGGCGCCGGGCGCCATCGACCTTGCCGGCAAGACGCGGCTGGAGGATGCCATCGACCTGATCGCCGCGGCGAAGCTTGCGGTGTCGAACGACAGCGGGCTGATGCATGTCGCGGCGGCAGTCGGCACGCCGATCGTCGCCGTCTACGGTTCGACCTCGCCGGAAAACACCCCGCCGCTCAGCGAACGCTCGGAGCTGATCTGGCTGCACCTGTCCTGCTCGCCCTGCCACAAGAAAATCTGCCCGCTCGGCCATCTCAACTGTCTGAACACGCTCGATGTCGCTCGCGTCACCGCCGCGGCAGAGCGCTTGCTCAAGGTTCCGGCAGCCGCATGAAAGTGCTGATCGTCAAGACATCGTCGATGGGCGATGTCATCCACACTTTTCCCGCCGTCGAGGACGCGGTCCACAATCGCCCCGACATAAACTTCGACTGGTGCATGGAGGAGCCGTTTGCCGGGATCGTGGCGTTGCATCCGGCAATTGGAACCGTCCACAAGGTAGCGATCCGGCGCTGGCGCAAGACGCTTTTCACCGGCGGCACATGGCGCGCGATGGCCGGACTGCGCGGAGCGCTCCGTGCCTGCCGTTACGATCTTGTCATCGACGCGCAGGGCTTGTTGAAGTCGGCCCTGGTCGCCATACAGGCCGGGGCGCCGATTGCCGGCTTCGACCGGGCCAGCGCCCGCGAGCCTTCGGCAACGCTGTTTTATCAGCGCAAATACGCCGTGCCGCGCGACCTGCATGCCATCGAGCGCACAAGGCGGCTGTTCGGGCTGGCGCTTGGCTACCAACCTGATCTGTCGACGCTTCGCTCCGGCATCGTGCCACCGGCGGGCGATCTTCGCGGCGTCGAAGGCAAAGCCGCCTTCCTGCTGCACGGCACCAGCCGCGAGGACAAGAAATGGCCGGTCGAGGATTGGATCGAAACCGCGCGCCAGCTGACCGACCGGCAGTTCACGCCGGTGGTCACCTGGTCGAATGAGGCGGAAAAATCTGTGGCGCAAGCCATTGCCGGGGCCGTGCCGAGGACGGTGCTGGTTCCGAAATCGCCGCTCGCGGACGTTGCCGCAATCCTCGGTCGCTCGACGCTCGTCATCGGCGCCGACACCGGCCTCACCCATCTTGCCAGTGCCTTCGGCCTGCCGACCGTTGCCATCTTCCTGGCGACGGAGCCAGGCCTGACCGGCCCGCGCGGGCCGTTCTCGTCGACGCTGCTTGCGCCTGCCGGCGGCAAGGTCGCGCCGGCTGAGGTGATGGCGGAGGCGGAAAGATTGCTGGCGCTCAGGTCAAGGGCGCCAGCCTAGGTCCTCAGATGAACTGGACCTGGACGATCTCATATCCGCGGGCGCCGCCCGGAGCATTGACCTCGATGGCGTCGCCGACTTCCTTGCCGATCAGCGCACGCGCGATCGGCGATGAAATCGAGATCCGGCCGGACTTCACGTCCGCTTCCTGGTCGCCGACGATCTGATAGGTCTTCTTTTCCTCGGTGTCCTCGTCGACCAGCACCACGGTCGCGCCGAACTTCACCTTGTCGCCGCTGAGCTTGGAGACGTCGATGACCTCGGCGCGCGCGATCAGATCCTCGAGTTCGTTGATGCGGCCTTCATTGTGGCTCTGCGACTCCTTGGCCGCGTGATATTCGGCATTTTCGGACAGGTCGCCATGCGAGCGCGCTTCGGAAATCGCCTCGATGATGCGAGGACGTTCCTCCTGCTGGCGCCAACGCAGTTCTTCCTTCAATGACGCGAACCCCTCGCCTGTCATCGGGACCATGATCATATGCCTGACCTTTCCTGCCGCCGCCCCCGTTTTCGGGAGTGGCCTTGTCTCCGGGTACAAAAAGAAAACGGTCCGGCAGCCTCGGGCTAACGGAACCGTGTCACCACTATTTCCCCGAATATAGCGATCTTCGCGCGATTTTCACGCCCAAAAAATCAACTTTGGTAAAATCGTCAGCGCGTTCGCCGGACCCATGCGGCAAACCCGGCAAGCGGCGGCAAAAAAACCGGCTGCGATCGCTCGCAGCCGGTTCGAAAAGCCTTGGAGTTGGAATCAGCTCCTCAGGAAATGATCGATCTGCTCGGACAGCATGCCGTACTCGCGCGAACCCTTGCCGGTCCGCTTCTCGATTTGCTGGAGCTGCTCCTGGGCGCCGGCAAGATCGCCGATCTGCAGATGCGCCTCGCCGAGATATTCACGCACCAGCGTGTAGTTCGGATCGATCCTCAGCGCTTCCTCGTAATAGCCGAGGCCGACGGTGACGCGGCCCGAATGGCGATGCGAATAGCCGAGATAGTTGAGGATGCGCGGATCCTCTTTGTTGGCGGCGAGCGTCAGCACCGAGATCGCTTCGTCATAACGTCCGGCCATCGCCAGATCGTGGCCTGCCTCATAGATGCTGTCGTCATCCAGCATGCCGTATTGCGGCACGACGCATTTCTTCTTCTTCTTGTCCCAGACCTCGCCCTTCTTGCACGTGGTCGTCGTCTGGCCACTGCCACTGCTGCTGCCACCTTCACCGGCGGCAAAAGCCGGGGCAACAAACAGCGGCAGCGCCGCGACAGCCATGACCTGAATAAGCAAACGTCTGCGCATCGAAGCCTCCTTGAGGGCGTGAGATTGCCAGACTAACGCCGCTCCGGCATTCTTTCATCCCGAAAATACCGGCGGCGGCCCAACTATTTTGGACGGCTTTACTCCAGACGTGACGCGCGCCGCAAATCCGCTATCATCGCGCCAAGCGCATCACGTGGAGAAGGGCCGTGCAGCAGCGCCTCGAAAAGGAGTGGGAACTTTCGATCGATCCCGACACGGTGCGCCTGTTCATACTCAAGGCCAAGGCGCTGAGCGCCGCCGTCAACGAGGATTATGTCGACGGCGGCGAGCACGAAGTCGAGTTCGACGGCGACAGGCGTGCCGGTCATCACCATGACGGCCTTGTCGAGGAAGCCTCGGAAAACCTCACCGAGGAAGAATTCCGCGAACTGATCAACGATCTCAATGTCGACGAAGCGGCCGAACTGATCGCGCTCGCCTGGGTCGGGCGCGGCGACTATGACGCATCCGAGTGGTCCGACGCGGTCACAGCCGCGAAAGAACGTTCCAACAGGCGCACCGCCAAGTATCTGCTCGGCCTGCCGCTGCTTGCCGACTGGCTGGAGGAAGGCCTTGAAGCCATTGGCGCGTAACGCACCGGTAACCGATTGTGATCGGCAAGGCTGCTGGCGCAGGCAACTTCGCAACGCGACCGCCGTTTCGGGGCGATGGCAACGCTGAGCTTTTCGCGACTATGCAAACTGGCGCTGCCTTTGGCGGCCGCGATCCTGCTGGTTACGCCGGCCCTGGCCAAGCACCATCATCGGCACAAAAGACACGTGCCGCCGACCAGCCTGAGCGCCGCTCCGGCACCGGAAACGCCCCTGGCGACGCCGGTTCCGGGGCCGCGTCCTCAAGATATGGAGAACGGCGCCGACAAGTCCGGGCAAGACAAAAGCCGCCTCGAAGGCGATGACGACTTCCTCAACCAGGAGAAGTCGCACCCGAAATGGGATGCCCATCCGCCGCGTTCGAAGGGCGCTGAATCCGAGCCGCAGACAGAGTCCGAGCCGCAGACGCCGGCAGTCGTTCCGACGCCGCCGGAGAAACCGGCCGAACTCGAGCCGGAACCGCCCGGCACGGCGCCGCAGCCGCCGGAAAAACCCGCACCTCCGGGCGAGGAAAAGATGCTTCCCGATCCACGCTCGGCCGACATGCCGGCCGACAGGATGCCGGCGGAAGAAACCGCATGCCGCGCGCGGCTGAAGGCGCTTGGCGTCGAATTCGAGGAACACAAGGCCGAGCACGATCCTGAGATCGGCTGCTCGATCCCCTACCCTGTCGTCTTAAAGACACTCGGCAAATCCATCGGCATCAGCCCTGGCACCGAACTCAACTGCGAGATGGCCGAGGCGGCGGCGCACTTCATGGCTGATGTCGTCCAGCCCATGGCGAAGGCCGAACTCGGCGCGGATCTTAAGTCGATCAACCAGGCCTCGGCCTTTGTCTGCCGCCCGCGCAACGGCACGCGCAGACTGTCGGAACATGCCTTCGGCAACGCGCTCGACATCGCCTCTTTTACACTGTCGGACGGCAAGAAGATCGAGATCGGCCCGACGCCACCCGAGAAGGACGCGAAATTCCTCAACGCGGTGCGCAAGGCCGCCTGCGGGCCGTTCAAGACGGTGCTTGGGCCGGGCGCCGACCCCGACCACGCGCTGCATTTCCACCTCGACCTGGAACCGCGCCGCCACGGCGGTACCTTCTGCCAGTAAGCATGGTCTCGAAAGTTTCGACCACGTCCCGGCAAGAACAGCGCCGCAATTCCGCCCCACGCATGAATCCCGGCGCTGATCTTTCCTTTACTCTTGCCGACTAGACTTGTGCCATCGGAAGCATGATCCCAATTGGGATCAGCTCTTGGGGACAGGATGCCTTTCGATGGCTGGAAGACTTGGTGCCATGCTTAGCCTGGCGCAACGGAACAGGTGCGCGCGGATCACGATTGTCGGGCTGGCAGCGGGCGCCATCGCCACGATATCGGCCTGCACGACCGGTGACGTCTTCGCGCTGCAGCCGGCCGTCGATGTCGGCAGCCAGACGGCAGCCGTGCCGCAGCCCGAGGCGCCGCAATATTCCGGCATGCAGCGCCTAGTTCCGTCCAACCCCTACATGACCCAGGCTGCCTATCCGCGCATGGACGAGCCGATGTCGCCTCTCGAGCAGATGCCGGCCAGCGAGATCGACTGCCGCAACGAGTTGAAGCGGATGGGCGTTGTCTATCAGGACATCCAGCCGATTCATGAAGGCCAGTGCGGCATCGATTATCCGGTGAAAGTCTCGGCGATCGGCGGCGTCGCCATGAAGCCGGCGGCGACGCTGACCTGCAACATGGCCGCCACCTTTGCCGCCTGGACGAAAAACGAGCTGCAGCCGGCCGCCCGCTGGCGCTATTTCTCCGGCGTCAAGGCGATCCACCAGGGCTCGAGCTATTCCTGCCGCAACATCGCCGGCGAAGGCGTCCTGTCCGAGCATGGCAAGGGCAACGCGCTCGACGTGATGAGCATCGAGCTCAACAATGGCGACGACATCGACGTCCGCAAGCCCGGCCTGTTCGCCTTCCGCACCCGTGGCTTCCTCAACAATGTGCGTGCCGACGGCTGCCAGTATTTCAACACCGTGCTCGGCCCCGGCTACAATTACGACCACCGCAACCACTTCCATTTCGACGTCAAGGACCGCAAGAGCGGCTACCGCGCCTGCCGCTGAGGCAGTGCTGCCCAAACTGGTCCGCACCGCATAGAGTGGTTGTCATGGGTCAGGGAGTGGTTTCTCGTGAGTGAGCGAAGCCTTCGGCGGCGTGCGGCGATCTGGCTGGCGGCCTTCTGCGCGGGCTATTTGGCGCTTGCTTATGTCGCGGCGCCGGAATTCTGGACATTCCGGGATCGCGGCTTCCGCACCCGGCCTTTCGAGATGGTGACACATACGCCGCAGGGCATTCCCGGCGACCCGATCAATGTCGGACTTGTCGGCACCAAAAAGGAGGTCGTCCACGCTTTCGCCGTCGCCGGCTGGGACACGGCTGACGCCGTCACGCTGCGGACCGCGATCGACATCGGCGAAAGCGTCTTGTTCTCCCGCCCCTACCCCGATGCGCCGATGAGCCGCCTGCTGTTCGAGGGTCGCGCCCAGGATCTTGCCTTCGAAAAGCCGGTCGGCGACAGCGCCGACCAACGCCACCATGTCCGCTTCTGGCTGACAGACACGGTCGGCGACGACGGCCGCCCGCTCTGGCTGGGTGCCGCGAGCTTCGATCGCGGCGTCGGCCTCAGCCACGACACCGGCGCCGTCACCCATCATATCGGTCCCGACATCGACGCGGAGCGCAACTTCCTGATCGGCGACCTGAAGGCCGCGGGTCTGCTGGCATCGACCAGCAAGATACAAGGGATCGGCGCCACCAAGACGGGGCGCAACGGCGGCGGCGATCCCTATTTCACCGACGGCATGGCCGTGATCGGCGTGTTGAAGACGCAGCAGTGACGTCGCCGAAGACGGTCAGGTCGTGGTGATCACGATCTTGCCGAACGGTCCTTCTTCCAGATGCTGGAGCGCCTGCGGCACCTCATCGAAGCCGTAGACCTTATCGATGACCGGCTTGACGTTAAGCGCCTCTATCGCCTGGTTCATGCGCTCGAACGCGCGCCGATGGCCAACGGAGATGCCCTGGACGACGATGCGGTTGCGCATGAACGGTATGATCGGAAAGCTGATCTCCATCGCGCCGAGCAGGCCGATGATCGATAGCCGGCCGTCGGCGGCAAGCGCGTTGAGCGACCGCCGTGCATTGTCGCCGCCGACCATTTCCAGCACATGGTTCACGCCGAGCCCGTCCGTCAGGGCGCGAGCGGCCTCGTCCCACGCCGGTTGGGCGCGGTAGTTGATCGCCTGCCAGGCGCCGAGATCCCTGGCGCGCTCCAGCTTCTCGTCGCTGCTCGAAGTGACGATGGCGCGCAGACCGAAGGCGGCGGCGAATTGCAGCGCGAACAGCGACACGCCGCCGGTGCCCTGGATCAGGATGGTCTGGCCCGGCACCGGTCTTGTCGCTTCCGCCATCGCGAACCAGGCGGTCAGCGCCGCGATCGGCAGCGTTGCGGCCTCTATGTCGCTCAGCGAGGCCGGCGCCGGCACCGCGGCGTCCTCGCCGAAGACGACATGCTGGGACAGCATGCCTGAAAGCGAGGAGCCGAGCGTATGTCGGTGGAGCACCGCCGGCGCATCGCCGTCCGGCCAGTCGGCGATCACCTGCCCCAGAACCCGCTGTCCGACCTTGAAGCGGCTGACGGCGCTGCCAACCGCCACGATCTCGCCCACGGCATCCGAAGTCGGCACGAACGGGAAGGAAAGATCGGGGATCAGCACGCCGTCGACGATCATCTTGTCCTTGTAATTCAGCGAGACGGCTCTCGTCCGCACCAGAAGCTCGTGCGGGCCTGGCTCGGGTATCTCGCCTTTCACCGGCCTCAGCTTCGAAAGGCCGAAACCGCTCATTTGCCAGGATCTGTTGCTGTCGGTGCCCATGCGTCGCGCTCCTTGTTGACGGTGCGCGAAAGATTTATGCGATCCGACTATGGAAAATAGTGCCGCAATGCGGGATATTCGACGACAAATTGAAGACTTGAAATCTACAATAGGAAATCGAAATGGACTCGGCTGATCTCCAGGGTGTCGTCGCATTCGTCAACGCCGTCGAAGCAGGCAGCTTCACCGGCGCCGGCGAGCGGCTGCATGTGACGAAGTCGGCGATAGGCAAGTCGGTCGCGCTACTGGAGCAGCGGTTGGGCGTGCGCCTGCTCAACCGCACCACACGCAGCCTCAGCCCGACCAGCGAAGGCATGAGCTACTACGAGGCCTGCGTGCGGGCGCTTGCCGAGATCGAGGCCGGGCAAGCGCTGCTCGCCTCGCGCCGGCGGATCCCATCGGGCAAGCTTCGTGTCGATGTGCCGCTCGCATTCGGCCGCCGATGCGTCGCGCCGGTGCTGTTCGACATATCCAACCGGTTCCCCGACCTGACGATCGAGATCTCTTTCAACGACCGCCGCGTCGACCTGATCGAGGAAGGCATCGACCTTGCCGTGCGCATGGGCGACCTCGACGATTCTTCATCTCTCGCGGCACGCCGCCTTTATGCCCAGCGCTCGGCGATCTGCGCATCGCCCGCCTATCTCGAACGGCACGGCCGCCCGCAATCCATCGACGACCTCGCCCGGCACAGCGTCATCGGCTATGGGCGCGAAGGCGTCGTCCGTCCGTGGACCATACGCGACGGCGCCGGACGTCTCACCACCTTCGTGCCCAAGGCGCGGCTTGTCCTTGGCCACGGCGAGCCGATGCTGGACGCCGCGCTTGCCGGCTGCGGCATCGCCTCACTGCCGACCTGGCTGGCCGGCCAGAGCCTGAGGCGCGGCGCGCTCGAAATGGTCCTGTCCGATTATCCGGTCGAACACATCGTCGTCCATGCCGTGTGGCCAGTCACGCGCGCGCTGACGCCAAAGCTGCGCGTGGTCATCGACGCGCTCGTCGGGCATTTCTCGGCACCGATTTGGGACGCCGCCTGAACAGAGCAAATTGTCATGTTCCAAAAATGCCGTCGGGCTATTTTCGGATGCACCGCAGCAATGCTATTGACCGCCCATGCTTTACGCTGAAATCGCCGTCGTTGCCGTCCTCATCTTGGTGAACGGCCTGTTGTCGATGTCGGAGCTCGCCATCGTCTCGTCGCGGCCTGCCCGCCTCAAGGCGATGATCGACCGCAACGTCAAGGGCGCCGGCCGCGCGCTGGCGCTCGGCTCCAACCCCGGCAAGTTCCTGTCGTCGGTGCAGATCGGCATCACCCTGGTCGGCGTTCTCTCGGGCGCGTTCTCGGGCGCGACGCTCGGCGAACGGCTGGCGCAATATCTGGCCTCGACCGGCATCCGCGAAACCATCGCCGACCCCGTCGGCGTCGGCATCGTCGTCGCTTTGATCACCTATGCCTCGCTAATCGTCGGCGAGCTGGTGCCGAAGCAGATCGCCTTACGCGATCCCGAGCGCGTCGCTGCCCGCGCCGCGCCCGCAATGACGGTCCTTGCCACCGTCTCGGCCCCGCTCGTCTTCCTGCTCGACCTCTCCGGCCGCACCATTCTCTGGCTGCTCGGCCAGAGCGGGGAGACGGACGAGAAGGTTACCGACGAGGAGATCAAGATGCTGGTCGCCGAGGCCGAGCATCACGGCACCATCGAATCCGACGAGCGTCGCATGATTGCCGGCGTCATGCGGCTCGGCGACCGCGCCGTGCGCGCGGTGATGACGCCGCGCACCGAGGTTGACTGGCTGAACCTGCAATCCGACGAAGCCGCGGTCCGAAAGCTCTTGATGGACACCCAGCATTCGCGCCTTCCCTGCGGCGACGGCAATGTCGATGCGATGGTGGGTGTGGTGCAGACGCGTGACGTTCTGGCGGCGATTCTCGGCGGCAAGCCGCTGGAGCCGCGCCAGCATGTGCGCGCCGCCCCCATCGTGCATGACCAGGCCGACGCGCTCGATGTCCTGCAGAAGCTCAGGGAATCGGACGTGCCGATGGCGCTTGTCCATGACGAATACGGCCATTTCGAAGGCATCGTCACGCCGGCCGATATCCTCGAAGCCATCACCGGCGTCTTCCGCTCCGACCTCGAGGCCGGCGAGGAGGAGAACGCCGTCAAGCGCGAGGACGGCTCCTGGCTGCTCGCCGGCTACATGCAGGCCGACGAGATGGCTGAGGTGCTGGGCATCGACCTGCCAGAGAACCGCGACTACGAAACCGTCGCCGGCTATGTGCTCTCGCATCTCCACCATCTGCCGACGACCGGTGAATGCGTCGACGCGCAAGGCTGGCGCTTCGAGGTGGTCGACCTCGACGGCCGCCGCATCGACAAGCTGATCGCCACCCGCCTGCCCGACGGCCACCGCCCGGTGGCGCGCTGAGTGGTCGGAAAGGTTCGACTAAGCGTCGGGGCGGTTGACGCAGCAGTAAGGCTTCGCTTCCTCACATAGGATTGACCGGCTAGAAAGCTTTGAAGCGCTGCGAAAGCGTTTATATCGGCACTATGGATGCATCGAGCGAACACGCGCTGAACGACGAGCTTCTTTCGGACATCCAACGTCTGTCCTTCGACTATTTTCTGAAGGAGGCCAGCCCGGTCAACGGGCTGGTCGCCGACCGAAACACCGCTGCATCGCCCGCCAGCATAGCCGCCGTCGGCCTCGCTTTGTCGTCTTATCCTGTTGGGGTCGAGCGCGGTTTCATGACGCGCGCCGCGGCGGTCGAGCGGACACTCGCCACGCTCCGCTTCTTCTGGAGCGCGCCGCACGGGCCGGAGCCCGACGCCACCGGCTACAAGGGCTTCTACTATCATTTCCTTGACATGAAGACCGGCCGTCGCGTCTGGAAGTGCGAATTGTCCACGGTCGATACGGCGCTTCTGCTTGCCGGCGCCCTGGCAGCCGGCGCCTATTTTGATGGTGACGACGCGCCCGAGCTGGAAATCCGTCGGCTTGCCGATGCGCTCTACCGCCGCGCCGACTGGCGCTGGGCGCAGAATGGCGGCGCCACTGTCACCCATGGCTGGCGGCCCGAAAAGGGATTCCTGCGCTACCGCTGGGAAGGCTATGACGAGGCGCTGATCCTTTACATGCTGGGCCTCGGCTCGCCGACCTTTCCGCTCCCGCCCGAGAGCTATGCTGCCTGGCTGTCCAGCTACAAATGGAAGAAGATCTATGGCTGGGAATTGGTCTATGCCGGTCCGCTCTTCATCCACCAGTTCTCGCATATCTGGATCGATTTTCGCGGCATTCGCGATGCCTTCATGCGCAATGTCGGCAGCGACTATTTCGAGAACAGCCGCCAGGCGACTTTTCTCCAACGCGACTATGCCATGCGCAATCCCAAGGGCTTCGTTGGCTACGGCGAGAATTGCTGGGGCCTCACGGCCAGCGATGGCCCGGGCCTGCGGCAGAACCAGGCGGCGGCCGGCGGACGCCGCTTCTTCGGCTACCTGGCGCGCGGTGCGCCCTTCGGTCCCGATGACGGCACGCTGTCACCCTGGGCGGCGATCGCCTCATTGCCCTTTGCACCGGAGATCGTGCTGCCGGCGCTGCGCTATTTCCACGAGATCGACCTGCACGAAGGCAATCCCTACGGCTTCACCGCGAGCTTCAATCCCACGATCGCCGACGCCGCCGGCCGACCTTGCGGCTGGGTGTCGCCGGACCATGTCGGCATCAACCAGGGGCCGATCGCGCTGATGATCGAGAACTACAGGTCGGATTTCCTGTGGCGGCTGATGCGCCAGGTGCCGGCCATCATCACGGGCCTGCGGCGAGCCGGATTTTCGGACGGCTGGCTGTAAGAGGCAGCCTGCCCTTCGTATCGCAGGGGCAGCGTCTGAACCGGCTTCTGCCGGTTCCGCTCAATGCGCATCCGGCGGCGGCGCCTTGGGCATCACGTTGCGCAGGAACGGAACCAGTGCCGTGGCAACGACGAAAGCCGCCATGATGACAAGGAACGCATCCGCATAGGCCATCGTCGAGGCCTCGCGATAGGCCAGTTGCCAAAGCTGTTTCAATGAGGCCGCGTGACCATCACCGATGGCGCCGGGCAATTGTCCGTAGCGCTGCGCGACAGTGTCGACCATGCGCATGGCCGCTTCGTTCTGCGGCGTCAGGTGCGAAGCGATCGTCAGGAAATGGAAGTTGGTCCGGTTCCGCGCCGGCTCAAGGCGCTGATGCCCGGCATCACCCAGAAGGTACTGATCGACCAGCTGCGCGAGATGGAAGAGCATGGGCTGGTAAGCCGCGATATCTTCGCGGAAATCCCGGCGCGCGTCGAATATTCCGCGACACCGCTCGGCTTCAGCCTCGAGCCCATCCTGCTGGCGCTCTGCCAATGGGGACAGCACCACGCCGACGAGCTGGACGAGCGGAGCCGCCTTGCCGACTGTATCATCAGGCCCAGGCAGGTGGCTTCCGCAAATTGAAAAAGATCAAACACCCGGCGCTCATCAATTCGCCTCCAGGAATGCCCGGGCGAAACCAGGCTCTACAGCCTTGATCGTTCCATCAGGCAACTTGAGCAAGCGGTCGACCGCAATGCCGTAGATCCGCAGCCGCTCCTCGAGCAGGTGGGCCGCTTCCTTGAGATCGCCTTCTTCGGCCTGGCGCAGCGCACGGTGCATCACGTCCCGGAAGAACAGCCTGATCTGCAGAAGCATATCGGCGAAGGCCATCGGGTCGGGCACCTCGAAGGCGCCTTCCTGGCTCCCCTTCCTCAGGAGGTCCGCGACCATCGGCAGGGCGAGCTCCCTGGCGGCCTCGTCGATCCTGTGGAAGAGCACGACGTTCTCCGGCCGAAAGACCACGGCGAAAGTCTTCCTGATCTGCGGGGCAAACTCGACATTGAGCCGCTGCGATCCGGAAAAAAGCGCGTTGAGCCGGCCGATCGCATCGAGCGAAGAATCTTCGAGCATGGGCCCGAGCTCGGCGAGACTTTCGCGAGCGATCCGCGCCGCGAGCGCTTCCAGCAGCGCCTCCTTCGAGGCGAAGTAGTGGTAGAACGCCCCCTTCGACAGCCCGGCCTCATGGATGATGTCGTTGACCGTCGTGTCGTCATAACCGCGCTGGGTGAACAAGCGCTGGGCGCAGTCGAGAAGCTCGGCAGAGCGTATTTCGGGCGACTTTATCACTCTGGCCAATTGGGTTCCCTCGGGACGACTGCTTGCTCAAAACGTGATCGACAGGCCGGAACGCCTCCGCTGTCAATACGTTTTGGAGAGTATAGACCGACGGTCGGTCTGATGCTATAGGTCCCGCCCTTGAAAAAGGAGCGCTCCATGCGGTTGAGGCGGTTGAAAGCCTGGATTGCGGGTATTGTCGTCGCAGCGGCGGCGGCCAGCGCCACGGCCTGGTATCTGCTGCAGCCGACGCCCGTCCCGGTGGTGACGGCCAGGCGCGGCGACGCGGCCGAGATCGTCTATGCCAGCGGCTCCGTAGAGCCGAGGACCTGGGCAAAGGTGGCGCCCGTGGTCCGCGAGAGGATTTTCGAGCGGTGCGACTGCGAGGGCTCGCGGGTCAAGCGCGGCGACGCGCTTGCCAAGCTCGACGATAGCGAGGTCAAGGCCGCGCTCGGCGAGCTCGAGGCGCGACGGGCTCTGGCCGAACAGGAATTCCAGCGCCAGACGGTGCTCGCGCAAAGAAATGCTGCCAGCCAGCAGGCGCTCGATCAAGCGCGCAGCGCGCTGTCTCAGATCGAGGCGCTGATTGCCGCGCAGAAGGCGCGCCTCGAAACTTATATATTGCGCGCGCCGAGCCCGGGCATCGTGCTGAGGGAGGACGGCGAGGTGGGCGAGGTGGCCGAACTCGGCACCATACTGTTCTGGATCGGCGAGCCGCGGCCTCTGCTCGTGGTCGCCGAGGTCAACGAAGAAGACATTCCGCGCGTCGAGGTTGGCCAGCGGACGCTGCTGAGGGCCGACGCGTTCCCCGGCCGGAACCTGGAAGCGGTCGTCGATCGGATCACGCCCAAGGGCGATCCGGTGACGAAGACATATCGCGTGTATTTCCGCCTGCCGGACAACACGCCGCTCAGGATCGGCATGTCGACCGACGTCAACATCGTTACCCGCGAGGCCAGGAACGCGCTGCTGGTTCCTTCCGCCGCGGTCCAGAAAAGCGATGTCGTCGTGGTCGAAGGCGACAGGGCACACAAGCGCGAAATCGGCGTCGGCATTCGAGGCGTGAAGGACGTCGAGGTGCTGTCCGGCATCGGCGAGCAGGATCGCATCGTCTCGCCCTACCCGGCTGACCTCGAAGACGGCACGCGCGTGAGGGCCGCCGAAGGAGGAACGTGAAGCGAGATGCCGCTGATCCTCGACATCGCCATCACGCATATCGCCTGCCGCGGCCGCCAGACGCTGGTGGCGCTGGTCGGCGTGGCGGTCGGCGTCGGCTTCTCGATCGCCATGGCGGCGCTGATGCAAGGCGGGCAGGACGATTTCGTCAGGCAGCTCGTCGACACGATGCCGCATGTCGACATAACCGACGAACAGCGCACGGCTCGCCGCCAGCCCGTCGAGGACGTGTTCGATGCTGTCGCCATATCGGGTCTGAGGCCACGCGACGATCGCAGGGGCATCATCAATCCGACCCAAGCGATCGCATGGCTCGGAAGCTGGATACCGGGACGATTCGCCGTCAGCCTCAGGACGCAGGGCGTTATCCGCTATTCGAGCCGCGAGGTTGGCGCCACCATCATCGGCGTCGAGCCGGAGCGCGAGCGCGGCGTGTCGCCGATCGTGGACGATTTCGTCGCTGGCAACTTTGCGGCGCTGGCCGCGGGCGGAAACAACGTGCTGATGGGCGATACGATGGCGAGCCGGCTCGGCGCCGGGTTCGGCGACACGATCACGGCGGTATCGTCGGAAGGGCAGGCACGCAGCTTCAAGATCACGGGCCTTTTCCACACCGGCACGACCGCACGTGACGAGGGCGAGGCCTACATTCTGTTGAAGAACGCGCAGATCCTGTCGCAGCGACCCAACGCCATCAACGATATCCGGATCAAGCTCGACGACCCGAACCGCGCACCCGTGGCGGCGCACCGGGCCGAGGCCGAGCTTGGCTACAAGGCCGTGGCATGGCAGGAGGCCAACGAAGCGATCCTGCAGGCTTTCGTCATCCGCAATATCATCATGTACACCGTGGTCGGCGCCATCATGCTGGTCGCTGGCTTCGGCATCTTCAACATCATCTCTACCATCACTCACGAGAAGACGCGCGACATTGCCATCATGAAGTCGCTTGGCTTCCGGGAAGCGGATATGCGGCGATTGTTCCTGCTTGAAGGCGTGGTGATCGGCGCCGGCGGCTCGACGCTCGGCTGCCTGCTCGGCTTTTCGATGGTCTTCGCGCTGTCGCTGGTGCGTTTCGAGATTGCCGCGGCTGGCCAGGAGATGACCCATCTGCCGATCGCCTGGAGCGTGTTGCATTACATCATCGCCTCGTTGTTCGCGGTCGGCTCGGCGGCGGTGGCCGGCTATCTGCCGGCGCGGCGGGCGGCGAGGCAGAACCCGGTCGAGATCATCAGGGGCGCGACATGAGCACGCTGATCGAGACCGAAGGGCTGACCCGCATTCTGCCGGAGACGGTGCCTGTGACGCTCGTCAAGGACATTACCCTTCGGATCGACGAGAGGGAGCTCGTCGCCATCACCGGTCCGTCCGGGTCGGGAAAATCGTCACTGCTTTACCTGCTCGGCCTTCTCGACCGGCCGACTTCAGGCCGGCTCTCGATCGCCGGCCGCGACAGTGGCCCCATGGACGAAGAGGAACGCGCCAGGACACGGCTCGAGACGATGGGCTTCGTGTTCCAGTTCCATTTTCTGTTGCCGGAATTCACGGCGCGCGAAAATGTCGAGATCCCGATGCGCAAGCTCGGCCGGCTTGCGCGGGACGAGATGCGCAAGCGCGCCGGCGATCTGCTCGGTTCGCTTGGACTGGGTGAGCATCTCGACCGGCGACCCGACCAGTTGTCGGGCGGCCAGCGCCAGCGGGTGGCGGTAGCGCGCGCGCTCGCCAACGACCCTCCGCTCATCCTCGCCGACGAACCGACCGGAAACCTCGACAGCAAGAATTCCGAGCAGGTTTTCGAAATACTGCAGAACCTGGTGCGTGAGCGCAGCAAGGCGGTGGTCGCCGTGACCCATGACCTCGACATGGCCGCGCGAATGCAACGCCAAATCCATATCGTGGACGGTAGGACCGCGTGAAAGCTGCAGCTTGCACTGAGGCCGTTGCCTCGGCAAAGCCGAGCCCGATGGCAGCCCATTTGCGGAAATGAAGGGAACAGCCTGGCCGACTGCATATCATGCCAAGGCTGGCGGCCGACGCTTCCGCGAATTGAAAGGGCGGCGCGAAGCGCCGCCCTTGGGGACATGATCTTGAGAGGACGATCTTGGGAGGACGATCCTGTTCAGGCGGCCTGGGCTTCGCCGGCGATCGCGTCGGCGGCGCGGGCGGCCTTCAGCACCCTCGCCCACCAGGCGACGTCGTTGACCAGCGCGGCTGCCGCCTGGTTCAGGTGCTCGATGTCCTCGAGCTTCTTTTCGCCCTGGCGGACGGCAAGGAAATCGCCCCAGGCGATATGCACGGCCGACTTGACCGGCGCCATCTGCAGCTCGACGGCGATCAGGCGGAGCTGTTCGACCGCGCGCGCGCCGCCGACCGAGCCATAGCCGACAAAGCCGGCCGGCTTCTTGTTCCATTCATTGGCGGCGTAATCGATGGCATTCTTCAAGACACCGGTCGGAGCGTGATTGTATTCGGCCGCGGTGAAGATGAAGCCGTCGAACTCGGCGACCTTCTTCTGCCAGCGCTGCGCCACTTCGTTCTGCGACGGCGCCCACGCCGAGGAAGCGACTTCGTCGAAGAAGGGCAGCGGCCAGTCGCGCAGATCGACGATCTCGACGTCGATGTCGGCATGGGATTTGGCGATCTTGGCGATCCACTGCGTCGGCACGTCGGCGAAGCGGGCGGCGCGTGTCGAACCAACGACGATGGCGATTTTGGGCTTGGACATAAGGGGGCTCTCCTTGCGGGAATTTCTGGTATCGTTTGGATACCGGCGCTATATGTGATACCGACAACTTGGCGCGCAAGGAGGCACGTTTTTGTTACTGAGGCACCCGCACAACACCGAGGACTGCCGGGCCGTGTCGGAAATCCTGCAACGGGTCGGCGACAAATGGACCGTGCTCGTCGTCGGCAAGCTCGGCGGCGGAGCGATGCGCTTCAACGAATTGCGCGCCGCAGTCGGCGGCATTTCGCAGAAGATGCTGACCACCACTTTGCGCGGTCTGGAACGCGACGGCTTCGTCACGCGAAAGGTGTTTCCGACCATTCCGCCGCGTGTTGACTACGAGCTGACCGAGCTCGGCCACGAGTTGCTTGTGCCGGTCGGCGCGCTCGGCGCATGGGCGCGCAAGAACACCAATCGGGTTCAGGAAGCGCGCGCGAAATTCGACAGCCAGCAGGGCTGAAACCCTTGTAGCGCAAGGGATTCTGAACCGACGGTGAAATCCGTGCGCCTCAGCGCCGGCCTCATCACCCTGTGATTTTGATCAGATCCGCTGCGATCTCGAGTTAGCCTCGCAGTGTCGCCACGCCACCGCTTCGCCAGGGACGACCGTATTTAGTCGGCCACTCATCAGGCGCTTGGGGCGCTGCTGTCGCAGCATGTAGTCGAGCAGCTTTGCACCCGCGCCACCCTCTTGCCCACCGCCTTCCGGTCTCGCATGCAGGCAACGCGTGGAAGGTCTTTGCTGACCTCCACAGAGGCCGTTATGCCGAGCAGGCAGACCAGGGCGATAAGGGCTGCCACGAGCCAGCCGTTCAGCATGTGTTGACGCATTGTCTTTCCCCCGCGCCCTCAAAGTGGGGCGTGAAAGCAACCACTGGATGTCGCGAAGCGCATCTCCCGCGCGGGCGTTGTTACAAAACCGCATGCTTCTTGAGAATCGGGCCCCGTCAGCTCTCGGCCGGAACCGCCTTCGGCTTGCCCTCGCCATCGAGCGCCACCATGACGAAATCGGCATGGGTGACCTTCTCCATCAGGTCGGAAAGGTAGCGCTGCGCCCAGGCCTCGACCTTGAGCACCATCGAGGTGCGGCCGACGCGCTCGACATGGGTGTAGATGCACAGCGTGTCGCCGATCTTCATCGGCTTGGCGAAGGACATCTCCTTGACCGCGGCAGTGACCACCCGACCCTTGGCGCGCTCGGCGGCGCGGATGCCGCAGGCAAGATCCATCTGCGCCATCACCCAACCGCCGAAAATATCGCCGGCGGCATTGGCGTCGGAGGGCATGGCGAGCGTCCTCAAGGTGAGATCGCCAAGAGGTTTTCCGTCCGCGTAGTGCACCATCGCGAAATCCTTAAAGGTCAGATGCTGCTGCGTATCAATGCGACCGCCATGTCGCAAGCTTTGGTGAAAGCGAAATGCACGCCGCTGCGCCGGTCGCTTTTTTCACAAGCCATGCCGGAAGCCACGGCGACGCCGCAAGCCGGCAATGTCTAGGGTAAGCCCGACATTGCGGAGCCCGCCCTTCCATCATGCAGACTTATGATTTCATCGTCGTCGGCTCCGGTTCGGCTGGTTCGGTGGTTGCCGACAGACTGTCGGCTTCGGGACATTATTCCGTGCTGGTGCTGGAGGCAGGCGGGACCGACCGGCGGTTCTATGTCCAGATGCCGCTCGGCTACGGCAAGACCTTCTTCGACCCGGCCGTCAACTGGAACTACAAGGCCGAGCCCGATCCCGGCCTGGCCGGCAATAGCGACCACTGGCCACGCGGCAAGCTGCTCGGCGGTTCGAGCTCGATCAACGCCATGGTTTTCATCCGCGGCGCGCGGGAGGATTTCGATGCCTGGGCCGCCGCCGGCAATCCCGGCTGGAGCTATGACGACCTCCTGCCTTCCTTCAAGGCGATGGAAGACAATGCGGCCGGCGCCGATCAGTGGCGCGGCGTCGGCGGCCCCTTGCGCATCACCGACTGCACAAACGCGGTGCACCCACTGACCAAGCGCTATCTTGCCGCCGCACAGCAGGCCGGGCTGCCGCTCAATCCTGATTTCAACGGCGCTTCCCAGGAAGGCGTCGGCGTCTACCAGATCACGACGAAGAACAGCCGCCGCATGTCCGCCGCTCGCGCCTTCCTGCGGCCGGCGATGAAGCGCTCCAACGTCCGTGTCGAGACCAACGCGCTGGCGACGAAGATCCTGTTCGAGGGCAGGCGCGCCGTCGGCATCGAATATGAGCAGAACGGCGAGACCAAAACTGTCCGCGCCGGCCGCGAGGTGATCCTTTCGGGCGGGTCGATCAACACGCCGCAACTGCTGCAGCTGTCCGGCGTCGGCCCCGCGGCGCTGCTAGGCAACCTCGGCATCCCGGTCGTTCGCGGCAACGACAATGTCGGCGCGAACCTCCAGGACCATGTTGGCATCAACTACACCTTCAAAGGCAAGCTGCCGACGCTGAACCAGATCCTGCGGCCCTGGTGGGGCAAGCTGCTGGTCGGCATGCAGTACATCCTGCTGCGCTCGGGTCCGCTGTCGCTGTCGATGAACAATGCCGGCGGCTTCTTCCGCACCGACCCGTCGATGACGCGACCGAACATGCAGCTCTATTTCCAGGCCTTCTCGACCGTCATCCCGAAGAGCGGCGAGCGTCCGATCCTGACGCCCGATCCGTGGCCCGGCTTCTCGATCGGCTTGTCCAACTGCCGGCCGTCGAGCCGCGGCGAGATCATGATCCGCTCCAAGGATCCGCGTGCGTATCCGAAGATCACGGCTAACGCCTATTCGACCAATGCCGATGTCGACGAGATGCTGGCGGCGGTGAAGTTCGTGCGCAAGATCGCCTCGATGCCGGCCATGGCCGAGATCATCGAGGAAGAAGTGCTGCCCGGCCCGTCTATCCAGTCGGACGCCGACCTGATCGAGGATTTCAGGAAACGCTCGGGCACCGTCTACCATCCGGTCTCGACCTGCCGCATGGGGCCGGACGCCGCGCGCGCCGTCGTCGATCCGCGGCTGAAAGTTCATGGGCTGGAAGGCCTGCGCGTCATCGACGCTTCAATTTTCCCCGACAACATCACGGGCAACACCAACGCCGCCTCGATCCTGACTGGATGGAAAGGCGCCGAGTTGGTTCTGGAGGATCAGAAATGAAGATTACCGACGTCAAGACCTGGGTGGTCGGCAACCCGCCGCCCGGCATCGGCGGCAAGTATTTCATCTTCGTCAAGCTCACCACCGACGGCGGCGTGGTCGGTTACGGCGAGGCCTATAACGCCACCTTCTCCGCGCATATCACCGCGAAAATGATCGAGGACATGGCCGAGCGCTATCTCGTCGGCCGCGATCCGCACGACATCGAGAATTTCTTCCGCCGCGCCTATTCCTCCGGCTTCACGCAGCGGCCCGACGTTTCCGGCATGGGCTGCTTCTCGGCGCTGGAAATGGCCTGCTGGGACATCATCGGCAAGGAAGCCAGCAAGCCGGTCTACAAGCTGCTCGGCGGCAAGGTGCACGAGACGCTGCGCTCCTACACCTACCTCTACCCGCACACCGGCAGCGTCCATTCCGAGGACGCGCCGGACGGCAGGAACGTCTACAACGACCCTGATATGGCGGCCGCCTGCGCGCTCGAATATGTCGAGCAGGGATTTAATGCCGTCAAGCTTGATCCGGCCGGCCCCTATACCGCTTTTGACGGCCATCAGCCGCGCTTGATCGACATCGACCTCTCCGCCCGCATGGTCAAGGCGATCCGCGAGGCTGTCGGAAACAGGGCGGACATCCTGTTCGGCACGCATGGCCAGTTCACCGCATCCGGCGCCCTGCGCATGGCGCGCGCCATCGAGCCCTACGATCCGCTGTGGTTCGAGGAGCCGGTGCCGCCGGACATGCCCGAGGTTATGGCGCAGGTCGCCCGCGGCACGTCCATCCCGATCGCCACCGGCGAGCGGCTGACGACGAAATTCGAGTTCGCCCGCGTCATCGAGAACCGCGCCGCCACCATCCTGCAGCCGGATCTCGGCCGCTCCGGCGGCATTCTCGAAACCAAGAAGATCGCCGCCATGGCCGAGGCCTACCATATTCAGATCGCGCCGCACTGCTATTGCGGCCCGATCGTCGGCGCCGCCAACATCCAGTTGGCGGTGACGCTGCCCAATTTCCTCATCCTGGAATCGCTGAAGCAGTGGGACGGCTTTCACGCCACCCTGCTCAAGAAGAAGATCGAATGGCAGGATGGCAATGTCATCCCGTCGAAGGAGCCTGGCCTCGGCGTCGAGCTCGACGAGGCGGTTTGCGAGGCGCATCCTTACACCGGCAAGGACCTGCATCTGCAGATGATGCAGACGCCGCTGATGCCGTGACCCGCGCTTACGCCTTCATCGGCCTTGGCCATCTCGGCGGCAACCTTGCCGCCAGCCTGCTGCGCAACGGCTTTGCCGTCACCGTCTTCGACCGCGAGCCGGCGGCGGTCGAGCGCCTTGTCGTGCTCGGCGCCATGGCGGCGGCAAGCCCGGCGGATGCCGCTGCCCGCGCCGGCAATGCGATCACCTGCCTGCCCTCGCCGAAGGTCAGCGAAGCGGTGCTCGCCGGCCCCGACGGATTGCTTCA
Source organism: Mesorhizobium sp. WSM4832 (assembly GCF_055811115.1). Taxonomy (NCBI): domain Bacteria; kingdom Pseudomonadati; phylum Pseudomonadota; class Alphaproteobacteria; order Hyphomicrobiales; family Phyllobacteriaceae; genus Mesorhizobium; species Mesorhizobium sp. WSM4832. Next base: position 127,087 of record NZ_JBVVQH010000011.1, read on the forward strand.
GGGCCTGCCCGCGGGCGGCACCTGGATCGAGATGTCGACCAATGGCCGCGACGAGATACTGCGGCTCGCCGCACTCGCTTCGGCAAAAGGCATCGAGACGCTGGAATGCCCGGTGACCGGAGGTGTGCATCTGGCGGCGGCAGGAAAAATCACTGCGCTCGTCGGCGGTGACGCTGCTCTCTATGAACATCACCGCCCGGCGATCGAGGCGATGTGCGCGAAGTCGTTCCTGATGGGGCCGGTCGGCTCGGCGGCGGTGATCAAGGTGATCACCAACATGCTGGCCTTCATCCATCTGGTCGCCGCCGGCGAGGCGCTGATGCTGGCCAAACAGGGCGGGCTCGACCTCGCCCAGGCCTACCACGCCATCGTCGCCTCCTCCGGCAACAGCTTCGTGCATGAGACCGAAAGCCAGCTTGTCCTGAACGGCTCCTACGATATCGGCTTCACCATGGACCTGGCGCTGAAGGACCTCGGCTTCGCGCTGGCCATGGGCAGGGATTTCGGCGCGCCGCTCGATCTGGCGTCTCGCGTCAACGCGATCTTCGAGGAAGGCAAGCGCGCCTATGGCGGCGATGCCTGGTCGACCCGGATCGTCAAGCTGCTCGAGGATGAAGTCGGTGTTGAGCTTCGCGCGCCGGGCTTCCCGGCCAGACTCGAACCATAACCGGCAAAAATTTAGCCAGTTATTTCAGGCGGCTAACAGGATCGGGTGAATCAGCTTCTCAGCCAGTTGATTCAACCTCTCAGCGTCAGCGCACCGGGCAGGATCTCGAAAGTCGCCGGAATCCGGCCCGGCGACTCGCCGTCTATGTCGACCAGCGCGCCGTTCTTTTCTACGTCCCCCAACGGCTCTACCAGCACCTTGCGCCCGCGCAGGATGGTGATAGCCGGATGGTTGCGATGGCGTCCGCCATAGAGCAGCCGGATGTCCCTTATCAGGCCGAGCTTGCCGGCCGCGCGCAGGATGACGATGTCGAACTGGCCGTCGGCGAGCTCGGCGTCGGGCGCAATCATCATGCCGCCGCCGAAGAATTTCCCGTTGGCTACCGCCACCAGCGCCATGCGCGCCTCGATCGGTTCGCCGTCGTCGATGGTGATCCGGACGTCCTGGAAGCGGTAGCGGATGAATTCCGCCACCGTGCGCCAGAAGAACAGCGCCTTGGCCGAGACCCTGCCCTTGCGCTTGTCGGCGTTGACCGCGCGATCCGTCGCGCCGGACAAGCCGAGGCTGGCGATGTTGATGAAGTGACGGCTGGCCAGCGCGCCGTGGTCGTCGATGTAGGAGATGCGCCCGGCATCGATCTTGCGGATCTTTGCGCTGGCGATCTGCTTGACGGCAGCGTCGATGCCGCGCGGCAGGCCAAGCCCGCGCGCGAAGTCGATGCCGGTGCCGCAAGGCAGAAGCCCCAGCGCGCTTTCGCGGCCGGTCTCGTGCTGTGCCTGCAGCAGCCCGTCGGCCACCTCGCTGGCGGTGCCGTCGCCGCCGGCCGCGATCACCAGGTCGCATCCGCCGGCGGCAAGGTCGATCGACAACCGCTCGGCGTCGCCGCCGGCTTGCGTCTCGCGCAGCACGAAATCGCCGAAATTCCTGTTGAGCGACGCCGCCGCCTCCGCCCAATGCCGCTTGAGCTTGCCGCCGCCGGCAATCGGATTGAGAACCACCCCGACCTTCAAACTGACCTCCCCCGAGGCAGGCTGCCCAAAACGCGCGGCGGATGCCGCGTTGGCGCCCAAAGTCTTTTGCCGGCCTAAAGCCTTTTGCCGGCCCAAGTCTTTTGCCGGCATTGAAACGCGGACCGGGCGGCGGGGCAAGGCTCCAGTATCCGAGGGCAACAGAAAAGCGGGGCAGGCTGTCCAAGGAGCTCGGCCGGCAAATTCCGAGGCTTTTGCCAATGGTCCCCGATAATCCCGCTATCCACAGGGCCGAGGGCATTCCGCAAACCGCTTACCCGGCGTACGTTAAACCCATCTCAGGCGGCTACCGAACGCCCAGCCGAAAGGCAAAAGCGCAAGGCGGATTTCCTGAGGCCCGTACGGCCCGGAACGACAGCAGGTTCGCCTGTTGGAGGGAAGGATGCCGAGACCTACGGGTGCCGCGGAAAGCGTGCCAACGCCGACGGCGGACCGATGCTGCCATGAAGGCCGGTAAAAACCTTCGATGGCACGCTGGGCGAAGCCTGCAAGGGTGGAGAACGGCGTGGTCTGGAACGGGCGCTGCCCTCGGGTGGCGACTGGCAGGACCGTCAAAATCAAGGCTGGCCTGGCGCGACGACTTTGCGGAAGTTGCTGCCATAACCGGTTCCTGATCTGACAGGGAGGCGCTGGGAGAAATCCCAGCGCCAACTGTCTTTTTGGAGCGGCTTTCCCGGCAGCCTGTTGCCGATGCATCGCCAAGCCCTCGAGTGGCCCGTTCGTGGATCGGCGCTGCGGACTGCACCCTGTCCCGCCGGCTCGCCAGGGCCTGCACATCGACGACTGAGGCATTTCGGCCACAGTCTCCGGCTGAGCAGCCTTCGGAAACGTCCCATCCTCCACATTTCACAATGGCGGCCAAATCCCGCCTTGTTCGGCGTGGATTGATGCAGGGGGGAGACAATTCGAAGGACAAGATCGTGATCAAGACCGCCCTTGTCGCCATGACCATAGTCGGCTGCGACTGCGACGCCAAGCTGTGCGAATATATCGGCGAGACGCCGGCCAAATGGAAAACGATTGCCGACTGCGAAGCGGCGATGAAGGGCCAGATGCTGCATCAGCACAATTTCAACTATCCGCTGGTTTCAGGCATCTGCCGCGTCAAGGGCTCCGCCTCCTCCTCCGAGCTTGCCGCGAAAGCCTCCAGGCCGGATCTGAAGCCCAGGAACCGTGTCGTCGAGACCATCGCCCCGCTGCCGCCCGAACTCAACCGCCGCCCGAGCGTTCCGGTCGGCGCAACGGTGACGGCCGGCGAAACGGAAGCCGCGAAACCCGTCGCCTTCGACGGGTCGATCGATGGCGGCCGCGCCGTGCTTTACCGCACCAAGGCAGGCTATGCCGTGGTCAAGACCGACCTCAGCCGCGCCGCCGGCGCGACGGTGGACGCGGCCAAGCGGTCGGCAAGCTGGCTGGCTGGCCTGACCGGTCTGTAAGCTGCCTTACGGTTTGACCTTCAAGGTCTTCCAGAACTTGTCGATCAGTGGCTGTTCGGTGGCATTGTCCTGATCGCCGATGCGCGTGATGAAGAGCAGTCCCTGATCGGCGGTGCCGAAGCCGACGATCTCGAAATCCGCGCTGTCGGTGCGCGTCTTCACGGTGGCTTTAAGTCCACTCAGCGCCTTGCCGTCGGCAAGCTTGCGGGTCGTCGGCGCCTGCGTCAGTTGCCCGCCCGCCTGGATCGTTTCCTTGGTCATCTCCTGCAGCATCAGCTGGTTGAGGGAGACCGGGTTCATGTTGTCGTATTTCTGCACCACGACGAGGGTGCCGAGCGCCGAAGCCATGAGATATTGGGCGATGCCGTCGCCGAGATCGGTCTTGGTAACCGAATTGCCGCTTGGATGGACGAAGGAAAAAGTGCCGCCGGAGAAGGTGGCGAAATCATTGTGGTCGATACGCACCTTGCTTGTCCTGCCGCCGGACAGGGTCACGTCGACATCCTCGCCCGGATCGATGTCGACCGTGACGCCGTCGATCGTCAGCTTGAAAGCCTTCGGGTCCTCGGCGCGGGCAAGCCCGGCGCACAGCATGATCGCGGCGAATGCCGCAGCCGCAAATTTCCTTCGCATAGTCCTGTCCTCCCCGCGCGGTTCCATTCAGTGCATTCGACGGCGGCCTCGCTTCGGCAGCCGAAGCTGTTTCCCGCTTGTCATTCCCCAGTGACAATCGGATTGCCGGAACGGCCGGCGCGCACCGATGAGCCTGATCCTGGGGACGCGAGCCGCAGCCTCGTATTGATAAAGCCGACACATTGCAGGAGGATAATGGACAGGAAATCAATGGCCTTTGGGGGGCGTCATGATCTTTGCCGTTCGTTTCGGGTTGTGCCTGCTGCTGGCGCTCGCTCCACTGCATGCTCGGGCGCAAGGCGACGACAAGGCCATGATGATCGCCTCCGACGACGCCGACATGGCGGCAGCGATCGCAAAGGCGCGATCCAGCCTGGATGAATTCCTGGCTTTGTCCGACACTCCGCCGCCGGGAACCGGCAGGTTCAAGCTGAAGGTGATGGTCGCCGACGGAAACGCGACGGAGCATTTCTGGGTCATCCCCTTCAAGCGGACCGAGACCGGCTTCGTCGGCATATTGGCGAACGAGCCGGAAATCGTTCAAAACGTCGTCCTCGGCCAGGACATCGAGTTCACCAGGGACGATATTTCCGACTGGGGCTATACCAGGAGCGGGCACCAGGTCGGCAGCTTCACCGTCTGTGTGATGTTCAAGAAGATGTCGAAGGAAGAGGCGGATTACATGCGCGCCCAATACGGCTTCGATTGCTGAGCTGAAGTGCGCTAGCCGGCCGCCTCGTCCTTCGCGCCGACCTTGCGCACCAGCGCCGCTGTCGCCAGCATCGCTCCGAGATCGGCGATCATCGGCGCTATATGCGTCTTGTAGTCGAGCGGCACCGAGATATCAGGCAGCTCGAAGAAGTTCTTGTTTTGCGGCAGCAGCAGAAAGCCGTCGCTGCCGTTGAACGCGACGCGTGCCGGTTCCTTCTGCCATGTTTCGCTCAGCCACTTCAGCGCCTGCGCCAGCCTGCCGGTCACCAGCGGCCGCGCAGCCTCGGCATTGTCGGTACGGAATTCGTAGGCGGCGTCGAGTTCCGGCACGCCGCATGACAGTTCTTCCACCTTGCTGGCGAACATGCCGCGGAAGAAGCCGGCGACCATATTGGCCCGCCGCGCCGCCACCAGTATCCCCGGGAACGGCGCAGTGGTCTCAAACGCGATGATGACGCCCTTGAACACCATCGATGTTGTCTTGCCGTGGCTCTCCAACAGCGTCACCTCGTAGAGTTCGAACGGAACGCCTTCGTACCGACCGGAAATGACATCCTCGAAATACGGGCGGTTGAACGTGCCAACCGTTTCACGCGGCAACCGGTCGAAGGACTTCGGCGGCACGCCATGTTGATAACGCATGTCCTGGATGAAGCCGAAGATGATTGGCAGCAGCGTATTGCGAAACGATTGCTGCAGTTTCCTCGCCGGCTTTACCGCCTGGAAATGGAGCAAGCCAGCGGCCACGAAGCCGCTGACATAAAGGAACACATGCGGCGTCGACAACCACTGCTCGTTCGGATCGGCGAGCTTGTTGAAAAGCCAGGCTACCAGCGCCACGACGACAAGCACCGATCCGATGAACACCGGCACGCGCCAGCGGGTCTGACGATAGGCCGACGCTCGCCCGGCCTCATAGGCCTCGATGTCTTTCCTGATGCCGGCGATCACCGCTTCGCTCGGCATGAAATCCGTCGTTTCCATAGCCACCCCCACCGCAAGCCTGAGCCTATGATAGCCGCTTTCGCAGGCCGCGTCAGTGCAGCGCGTCGGTGTATCGCGCGAGGCAAGATCAAGTCAGAAATCGACTGGAGCACCGCCAAAGATCGCTTCGAGGCGAGCCGCAGCCTTTCGCTTCAATGCGCCTTCCAGCGCCTCCACCGGCACCAGCCGCTCGTGGTCATTGGTGACGAGGCGCGCGAAGAAATGCAGTTCGTACGCCGCGATCATACCGCGCGTGACAGTATCGGCACTGACATCGACGGTCAGGATCGACCCAATACGGCCCGGCCATGGCTGGCGCGTAAAGGCGGTGCCGAGGAAATCGCCAAGCCCATAGGCGACCACGCTGTCGCCGATCCGCTCGGCCGGCTGCACGACATGGGCATGATGCCCCACGATCAGCCGGGCGCCATGATCTGTAAGTTTCCTCGCCAGCGCCCGCGTCGCCGGCCTTGGAAAGTGCCGGAACTCCCAGTCCCAATGTGGCACTGCGCAGAGCAGGTCGATGCCGCAAACAACCTCGCGCGGCCATTCGGCGGGATCGCCGCGCATCGACACGCGTTCTACGAACGGCGCGGCATCTGTGTTGCGCCAAAGCGTGAAAGCGGCAAAGCCGATCGTCAGCGATCCGGCTGCATGATGCTGGACAGGCCCGCCCGCCATCGTGCCCATGGTGCGGATCCCGAGCCGTTTCAGCGCCGCCAGCGTTGCCTCGAAGCCGGCAATGCCCTGATCGAGCACATGGTTGTTGGCCAGCGACAGAACGAGCCTGTCGCGTGCGATGCCCGCGCTTGCAAGCGCGTCGGCCAGGAAACGCTCGCTCATCGCGTGATGCGTGCCGAGCCATGTGCCCATCACGGCGCGTGGACGCTCGACGATCGGGCTTTCGCAATTGCCGACCACGAGGTCGGCGGATGAGAGCAGCGCGGCGATCGCCGGATCGCATTCCGGCGCATCGCGATTGGCCACGGCCGAAATGTCGCCGACGAACGCCAGCCGCACCTTCCGCATTGGCGGCGGATCGATCAACGCCGCCGCCGGCGCCGCGAAACCGCTTCTGTCGCCGCCAAGCGACGGCTTCAGGAAACGCGGCAACCACGACAGTTTGTAGGAAAGCGGATAGTTCGACACGGGCATGTCCAGTTTCGCCCTGTGTAGACTGTCTGACGAGTTGGTAGAAGCCGGCCGCCGAATGATCCGGCAGCGGACATCACCCAGGCTCGGCCGGACCAAAATACGTGTATGCTCCGCCACGTCACGCAGTGGAGGACGATAATGTTGCTGAAGACTGTCTTTGCAGCCGCCCTGTCGGTGTTCCTGCCGGCGTCCTTCGCCTGGGCGGATATGCCGGACGCCGCCAAGTCCATGTTCGAGGCGAAGAGCGTGGCCGACCGGAACACGGCGCTGTCGACGCTGGAGGCGGCAGCGGCCAAGGCCCCGGCAGCGGCCTATGCCGCCGGCGCCGGCGAATTCTTCACCGCGCTGGAGCTCCTCGCCGGCGGCCTGCATCGCCACGGTTTCGAAAGTCCGAAATCCTTCATGCTGCCGCTGATGCAGTTGCCCGTGCCGGACAATCCCAATCCGGAGCCGCTGACCTACGAAGAATTCCGCGCCATCCTGGTCGCCTTCCGCGACAGGCTCGAAAAATCCGCCGCCACGCTCGGCTCCGTCCCTGCCGGCGCCGACATCGGCATGATCATAGACCTCACCCATGTCGGCATCGACCTCAACGAAGATGGCACGATCGCGCCGGACGAAAGCATCGCCGCGATCATGGCCTCGCTCTCGCGCGGCAGCGTCGACACTAGCGATGCCGCGCCCTCGCTGACCTTCCGCTTCGACCGCGCCGACGGTTTTTGGCTGCAGGGCTATGCCGAATTCCTGATGGCCCAGGCCGATTTCTGGCTGGCGCATGATTTCCGCAATGCCTTCGACGGTTCCTTCCACATGCTCTTCCCCCGCGCGAAACTGCCGTTGCAGGATACGCTGGTGCCGCTGGACGGCGGCATGAGCGGCAACATGTTCACTTCCGAATGGCGCTTGGCCGACTTCATCTCGCTGGTGCATCTCGTCAACTGGCCGGTGATCGAGCCGGAGCGCCGGCAGGCCGCGCGACGCCACCTGCTGGAGATGATCCGGCTGTCGCGCGAGGATTGGAAAGCGATCCTGGCCGAGACGGACAACGACCGCGAATGGCTGCCCGGACCGCAGCAGAAGGGCGTCAACCCGCTGACCGGCCTCGAGGTCGGCCAGGAACAGGTGCAGGCCTGGCTCGCCACGCTGACGGTGGCCGAGGACCTGCTCGAAGGCCGCGCGCTGCTGCCGCATTTCCGTATCGCCGGCAAGGGCATCAACATGAAGCGGTTCTTCGACGAGCCAAAACCGTTCGATCTCGTGCTGTCGATCACCGGCCCGGCCATCGCGCCTTATCTCGAAAGCGGCAAGATCCTCAGCAGCGACGATTTCGACCAGATCCAGCGCCAGTTCGGCGGCGCCGGCTTTTTGACTTTTGCGCTGTGGTTCAACTGAAGACCGATCCCGCAGGCTAAAGGATAGCGCCCTGATAGAGCACGGCCTCGGCCTCTTGCGGCGCGAAGCGCCGCGCCAGGGTGCGAAACGCGCTGTGGACGCCGTCGCGGTCGAGGTTGCAGCTTCTGAGGTGCCGGACGGCCAGCGTCGGATCGAAGGCGGTGCGCCCGTGCAGGACCCGCTGGTTGTCGAAGACCAGCACCTCGCCCGGCTGCAGCTGGTGCTGGAACTGGTTTGCCGGATCGCAGATCAGCCGCGTCAATTCGGCAAGCGCCTCGATCAGGCCGTCGATCTCCTCGATCGAACCGGCTTGTGGCGCCAGGCAGCGGTCATTGTAGCGTATGCCGGTGACGGCGCCGCTCGCGTCGAGGCTGATGACATGCGCCTCGGCGCTGAAGAACACGTCCCCGGCGTGCTCACGATGGAATGTAACGCATGCCGCGCGAGTAGGTCGAACAAATGAGGCGTGTCGCGGCGCATCCGCTCGGCGACCTGAAAGCCGTCGACCATTAGCGACGTGCCGCCGCTGCCGGCGCCGGTCCTAATGGCATGGAAGAAGATGAAGCCCGGCGGTGAATAGCGGAACGGCTCGTCGGTGTGCGGGATCTGCGCGCGCGCCGTCTCTCCAGCCACCCGCGCATCCGGTCGTGAGATAAGGTCGAAGACCTTGCCATAGCTGGTCTCGCGCACGGGACCGTAGCGGCCGGCGACACGCAACGTCGCCTCGGGCTCGGCCGGAACACCGGTCAGCATGGCGATGCCGCGGTCGCGCAAGGCGCGCAGCGATTGGAAAAGCGCCTCGTCCTCCTCGACCACGGCATCGAAAGCAAAGCGGCCCAGCCGGCCCGCCAGATTGCTGCTCCACAGCGCCGGCCGGAAGCGTGCAGCGCCCTGGTCGCCGGCCTGCCCGGCATGAGCGGCCAGAAAGCTCGCCACGAAGCGCGAGACATGGCCGTCCTGCCAAACCACGTCCATCTTTCCGCCCGACGAGATTTCGATCGACGTTGCCCCGGCATCGGCGGGAACGTCGGCGGGCGTCAGCCAGCGCTTTCCGGAAGCGGTGTCGCCGCATATCCCGCATTCGCAGGCAAGCCGCAGCCAGCGCATCGACAGCCGGCCCGCGCTGCCGTCATCAAATTCGACCGCGATGCGTGTTCCTTCGCTGCGCACCGACCGCAAGGAGCGGGGCGTCGCAAGAGCGCGATCGGCGGGGACGGATTGCGTTTGCATATCGAGCATGGCGATGACTTCCTTGGGTTGAGCTGCCTTCAACAAGGCTAGGTCTTTCTCGGCCATTTCTGCAAACGAGTTTGCTTTCCCAGGTTTTGAGGTAAGCTCAATCCGTGACGTCTCTTCGCGACCTTCCGCTATCGGCTTTGCGGGCGCTGGCCGCCGCCGCGCGCACCGGCAGTCTGACGCGCGCCGCCGACGAACTCGGTGTCACGCCGGGTGCCGTCGGCCATCAGTTGCGGCAGCTGGAGGATCGGCTTGGCGTCAAGCTGGTCAGGCGCGAGGGCAACGGCATCGCGCTCACGCGTATTGCCGAGGCGGCATTGCCCGATATCGACCGCGGCTTCGACGCGCTGGCCTCCGGGCTGAGGCGGCTGCGTTTCGAACGCCGCGCCGATACTTTCACCGTCGCGGCCGATCCCTCCTTCGCCTCGCTTTGGCTGGCGCCGCGCCTTGGCAACGTCCGTGCGGCTCTTGGCAAGCTGGACGTGCGCGTCGTCGTGTCGATTGCGTTGGACGCGATGCTGGAGGAAGGCATCGACCTCGCCATCAGCTACCGCAACAGTTCGACGAGGGATCTCGCATCGGCCGATCTCTTTACCGAAAGGGTTATACCGGCCTGCGCCCCGGCCTTGATGCGAAGCCACTCCGATAGGGATGGCGCCGCGGTGCTTGACCGCCTGCCTCTGCTGCATATCGATCAGACCATGGGCGACGACGTCTATCCCACGTGGCGGGACTGGTTCAGCGCCGCTGGTCTGCAGCGGAAAGACCTCGACCACGGGCCGCGGTTCCCCTTGACGGTCCTGGCAGCGCAGGCCGCAATCTCCGGCATGGGGGCGTTGCTCGCCAGCGAACTGGTGCTGAGGGAGCATCTCGGCTCCGGTCGGCTCGTCGAGATCGCCCGCGACGTTCCGGCATTGACCATCAGGCGCCGCTTGGTCTGGCCGGTGGACGGGCCGAAGGCCCGCCGCGCTGCCGCCGTCGCCGCGGCGCTTGCCGCGGTCGCGACGGCGGAGGTGGGCGATCCCCGGCTGGTCGGGTCATGACGCCTCTCCTGACAGCCTTCTGTCAGCAGCGTCCGCGGGCCGCCGGCGCCCTTTCACTCCGCTCTTTCCATTTTGGCCGAGTCCTCCCATATTCGGGTCATGGCCAAACGTCCTGACAAGAAAACGCCTTCGCCGGCGCAAGATGGCGCGCAGAAGCGGCGCAGTCCGCTGACGGAATTCCTCGATGCTGCCGAGCCGCTGGAGCCCGGTGGTTTTGCCGAAGCGCCGCAGGCCGATTTTTCCGGCGCGCCGCTGACCGGATCGATCTCCGATTGGGCCGGTCAGATCGAGCGCGAGGCGGAAAAGCAGCCCAAGGCAAAAGCCCCGAAGAAGATCCCCGAGCGCTCGTCGGCGCCAGGGCGCACGGCGCGCGGCACCTCGATGGGCGGCGCGGCCTCGGCGAAAGAGCGCGCGGCCGCCGGCCTCAACCCGGTGGCCGGCCTCGACATCAGCCTGGAGGACGCCGAGTCGGTTTCCTCGGGCGGCGTCACCGCGACGGTCGCGGCGCTGTCGGCGCTGATCGAATCCGGCAATCCACTGCACAAGGACGGCGTGCTGTGGACGCCGCACCGCCCTGCCCGCCCGGAGAAATCCGAAGGCGGCATCGCTATCAAGATGGTGTCGGATTTCGAGCCGGCCGGCGACCAGCCGACCGCCATCAAGGATCTCGTCGAAGGCGTCGACAACAACGACCGCACCCAGGTGCTGCTCGGCGTCACCGGCTCCGGCAAGACCTTCACCATGGCCAAGGTGATCGAGGAGACGCAGCGCCCTGCCCTGATCCTCGCGCCCAACAAGACGCTGGCCGCGCAGCTCTATTCCGAGTTCAAGAAATTCTTCCCGGAAAACGCGGTCGAGTATTTCGTCTCCTACTACGACTACTACCAGCCGGAAGCGTATGTGCCCCGGACCGACACCTATATCGAGAAGGAATCCTCGATCAACGAGCAGATCGACCGCATGCGCCATTCGGCGACGCGCTCGCTGCTGGAGCGCGACGACGTCATCATCGTCGCCTCGGTCTCCTGCATCTACGGTATCGGCTCGGTCGAGACCTACACCGCGATGACCTTCCAGATGCAGGTCGGCGACCGGCTCGACCAGCGCTCGCTGCTCGCCGACCTCGTCGCCCAGCAATACAAGCGCCAGGACATCAACTTCGTGCGCGGCTCGTTTCGCGTGCGCGGCGACACGATCGAGATCTTCCCCGCCCACCTGGAAGACCGCGCCTGGCGCATCTCGATGTTCGGCGATGAGATCGAACAGATCACCGAGTTCGACCCGCTGACCGGGCAGAAGACGGGCGAGTTGAAGAGCGTCAAGATCTACGCCAACTCACACTATGTGACGCCGCGCCCGACCTTGAATCAAGCCATCAAGTCGATCAAGGAAGAACTCAAGCATCGCCTGCAAGAGCTTGAAAAGGCTGGCCGCCTGCTGGAGGCGCAACGGCTGGAACAGCGCACGCGCTTCGATCTGGAGATGCTGGAGGCGACCGGCTCCTGCGCCGGCATCGAGAACTATTCGCGTTACCTGACCGGCCGCCAGCCCGGCGATCCGCCGCCGACGCTGTTCGAATATGTGCCGGACAATGCGCTGATCTTCATCGACGAAAGCCATGTCACCGTGCCGCAGATCGGCGGCATGTATCGCGGCGACTTCCGCCGCAAGGCGACGCTGGCCGAATATGGTTTCCGCCTGCCCTCCTGTATGGACAACCGGCCACTGCGCTTTGAGGAATGGGACGCCATGCGCCCGCTCTCGGTGGCCGTCTCGGCGACGCCGGGCGGCTGGGAACTGGAGCAGTCCGGCGGCGTCTTCGCCGAGCAGGTCATCCGCCCAACCGGCCTGATCGATCCGCCGGTCGAGGTGCGTCCGGCCAAGAGCCAGGTCGACGACGTCGTCGGCGAGATTCGTGACACGACCCGGGCCGGCTATCGAACGCTGGTCACGGTGCTGACCAAGCGCATGGCCGAGGACCTCACCGAATATCTGCATGAAAACGGCATCCGCGTACGCTACATGCACTCGGATATCGACACGCTGGAGCGTATCGAGATCCTGCGCGACCTGCGCCTCGGCGCCTTCGATGTGCTGGTCGGCATCAACCTTCTGCGCGAAGGCCTCGACATCCCCGAATGCGGCTTCGTAGCCATCCTCGACGCCGACAAGGAAGGGTTCCTGCGCTCCGAAACCTCGCTGATCCAGACCATCGGCCGCGCCGCCCGCAACGTCGACGGCAAGGTCATCCTCTATGCCGACCAGATCACCGGCTCGATGGAACGGGCGATGGCGGAGACCAACCGCCGCCGCGAGAAGCAGATGGAGTGGAACGCCGCCAACGGCATCACGCCGGAATCGGTCAAGTCGCGCATCTCCGACATCCTCGATTCCGTCTACGAGAAGGATCACGTGCGCGCCGACATCTCGCAGTTCACCGACGGTGCCGGAGCGATGATCGGCAACAATTTGAAAACCCATCTCGAGGCGCTCGACAAGCAGATGCGCGATGCCGCCGCCAATCTCGACTTCGAGAAGGCCGCCCGTGTCCGCGACGAGATCAAGCGGCTGCGCGAGATGGAACTTGCCATCTCCGACGACCCGCTGGCGCGCGAGGTGGAAAGCCAAAGTCCTGCGTCAGGCCGCGAGAAGGGCAAGCACAACAAGGGCGTGGCTAAACATCGTACGGTCGAAGAACAGGAGCGGTTCCGCAAGCTCGATGAAGCCCGCGCCGCCGAAGAGGCGGCCAAGGCTGCCCGGCCCAACCTCTTCCGCAAGCCGACGCTCGATGAGATGGGCGCCGACGGTGCCGCGCCGGTGAAGAAGCCGCTGTTCGCCAAGCCGTCGATCGACGACATGGGTCCCGGCACCGACATGCCGACCCCAGCCGGCGCGGTGTCCCGCTCGCTGTTCAAGAAGCAATCGGCGCAGGAAGCGCACGGTTCCGATTTCGGCATTCCCGGCGAGGCCACCAAGCCGCTGTTCAAGAAGAACTCGCTCGACGAAATGACGGTGCGGCGGACGGAAAAACCGGTCGAAGGCAAGGTGCCGGCGAAGCCGCAGCCAATCTCTTCCCATGTGGGGGAGGTGTCCGGTAGGACAGAGGGGGGCGCGAAGGAACGCGACGATTCCCCTAAACCAATCGTTCGCCAGCGCGCCGGCATCGGCTCCTACGAGGATCCAGGCGACGAGCACCGTCAAAAGCGCCGGACAAGCAAGACCGGGCGGCCGGGGCGGTAGCGCTTTTCCCTTCTCCCCTAGGGGAGAAGGGAAGTACTCCACCGCCGCTTGAAGCGGCTCACTTGCCCTCACCTTGGCCTTTGGTGTAATCGCTCCTCCACACTCGAACGTCTTGAAAGGAGGGCTGCGTGTTTATCGATCACCATCGTCAGCGTGGCCCGATCTGTGCCCTGCGAGCTTGCTTGCAGGGCTGACCAGGACGGTCCGGGTGTTCCCGTTTCGATTTTTGGTCTGCCCTTCGTGGTGCTGCTGAACCTGGCCTGATGGCCTGTCGGCGCACCGTCAAAGTGCATCAGCCGGACTTTGCCGCCGGCAAGACCAGAGAAATCCAAATGGCCCTGATCAGCCTCAAATCCCTCGGCGTCACCATGAGTGCGCCGCTGTTCTCCAATCTCGACCTCACCATCGGCGCCGGCGACCGGCTGGGCATCGTCGCGGCAAATGGCCGAGGCAAGTCCACCTTGCTCAGATGCCTGGCCGGCGAATTCGAACCCACCACCGGCGACATCACAAGATCGCGCGGCCTGCGTGTCGGCCATGTCGAGCAATCCGTCGCTGACGCATTGCTCGACCGCAGCTTCCACCACGTCGTCGCCGATGCCTCGCCGGCGGAGCAACGCGACAGCGAGCTGTGGCGCGTCGACGTGGTGCTGGATTCGCTCGACGTGCCAGAGGACATGCGCGATCGGCCGATGCGTGCTCTCAGCGGCGGCTGGCAGCGGCTGGCGCTGATCGCCCGCGTCTGGGTCACCGATCCGGACGTGCTCCTGCTCGACGAGCCGACCAACCATCTCGACCTCGCCAGGATCAGCCAGTTGGAAACATGGCTCAACGCGCTGCCGCGCGAGGTGCCGGTGATCGTCGCCAGCCACGACCGCGCCTTCCTCGACGCCGCCACCAACCGCACGCTGTTCCTGCGTCCGGAAGAATCGCCGGTCTTCGCGCTGCCCTATTCACGGGCGCGGCAAGCTCTCGACGAGCTGGACGCCTCGACGGCGCGCAGGTTCGAGCGCGACATGAAAATCGCCCAGCAGTTGCGCAAGCAGGCCGCAAAGCTCAACAACATCGGCGTCAATTCCGGCAGCGACCTTTTGACGGTGAAGACCAAGCAGCTCAAGGAACGGGCGGAAAAGCTCGAGGACGCGGCAGTGCAGGCGCATCGCGAGCGCTCGGCCGGCGCGATCAGGCTGGCCAACCGCGGCACCCATGCCAAGGTGCTGATCACGCTGGAAGACGCTGCGGTCGAAACGCCCGACGGCACGCTGCTGTTCAGGACCGGCAAGCGCCACATCTGCCAGGACGATCGCATCGTGCTGCTTGGCCGCAACGGCGTCGGCAAGACGCGCTTCATTGCGATGATCCGCAACGCTGTCGCCGAGCCAGGATCGGTTGAAAACCTCAAGGTGACGCCATCGACCGTGCTCGGCTACAGCGACCAGGCGCTATCCGGCATCAGCGGCGACGACACGCCGTTGGCGATGGTCTCGCACCGGTTCGAAGTCGGTGAGCAGCGCGCCCGCTCGCTGCTGGCCGGCGCCGGCGTCGCCATCGAAATGCAGGAAAGGAAGATCGGCGTTCTGTCGGGCGGACAGAAGGCACGGCTGATGATGCTGGTTCTGCGCCTCGCCAACCCCAACTTCTACCTGCTCGACGAACCGACCAACCATCTCGACATCGACGGCCAGGAAGCGCTGGAGGACGAATTGTTGAGGCATCAGGCGAGCTGCGTGCTTGCCTCGCATGACCGCTCCTTCATCCGCGCCGTCGGCAACCGCTTCTGGCTTATCGAGAAGCGTCGGCTGACCGAAGTCGACGACCCGGAGGAGTTCTTCCGCTCCGTCGCCGAATCGCCGAGCTGAGAGACGACACATCTGCCGGGCAGCATTGCCTGCATACTTTTCCACTCGCTAAAAAAGGAGCATGTTGAGTTGCTTAGCCATGGAGGGAACGGGCCATGCGTGCAGTGGAAATCGTCAGCAATCTCTACAAAGCCTATGCGGACCGCGACATCGAGGGCGCCCTGGCGCATTGCTCCGAGAATGTCGTATTCCGTTGGATCGCCGATCCCCGGCAATCGCGTCATGCCGGCACCGCGCACGGCAAGCAGGAATTCCTCGCGAGGCTCCTGGCGCTCGACGATGACTTCGAATACCGGCACGTTGTCCCGGTCGAGATCATCGACGGCGGCGACAAGGTCGCGGCGCAGGTCGAGATCCACATGACGCGCCGCACCACCGGCGAGGAGTTCGTCATGCGCACCGCCAATTTTTGGACGGTCCGCGACGGCGAGATCATTGAGATGGTGGAATATTACGACACCGCGCTGGCCGCGTCGGTGTTCTGAAAAAAATCGAGCCGATCTGTCGGATCGCCAATTGCCGCCTCGTCCTTGGGGTGCCGGCACGATGATGCTGGCGTCAACCAGGGAGAATTGTCATGTCGGTACTGTCATCCATCGGCCGCCTTGCGAACCGGTACGCGCAGGCGCGTGCCCGTCACCGCAGCGAGCGCATCCTGCTTTCGCTGCCCGCCGAGCTGCGCAAGGACATCGGCTTTCCGGAGATTTTCGAAACGCGCGAAAGCCGCCGCACGGCCACCTTCTCGGCGAAGGTCATATAAAGTGGCACTTTCGATGCGATTGTCTTCCAGCCTCGCCGGTCGCCCGGACTGTCTGCGACCGGCGCTTTAAAAAATTCCCGAAGGCCATGTAGGATCGCCAACGCTTCATTCGTCCTCAGAGCAATTCCAGGAAAAAGTGTGAAACGGTTTTCCGTCAGGAATTGCGTAGAAACGAAGAGATAGGGCGGTTCGCCGTTGCCGCGAAATGGTGAAGCGCCCGGGCTCGCAAGCCAGATCAACCCCGTGAAGAGGAACACGCGAATGAACGACCAGACCCCGCCCCGCGCCAAGGTCCTTGGCGGACTGACCCCCTATCTGCAGGTCGACGGCGCCATCAAGGCCGCCGAGTTCTACAAGAAGGCTTTCGGCGCCGAGGAAGTGTTTGCCTATCCGCCGGACGACAAGGGCCGCACCATGCACATCCATCTCTACGTCAACGGCTCGACGCTGATGCTGGGCGATGCCTATCCCGAACACGGCCATCCGCATCAAGCGGCGCAGGGCTACACGCTGCAGCTCCATCTCGGCAGCGACGATATCGATGCCTGGTGGCAGCGCGCGGTCGATGCCGGCTGTGAAGTCGTCACCCCGCTGCAGGTGATGTTCTGGGGTGACCGCTGGGGCCAGGTGAAAGACCCCTTCGGCGTCGCCTGGGCAATGAACGCGCCAGTGAAGTGAATTTCCTAGCGAGCAGCGGCGCCCGTCGATGGCGGGCATGACGCGCTCACTCGCGCCGGGTCGTACCCCCGCCGGCCCGGCGCCCGATTTCACCAAAGAGGAGACCGCCATGTCCTATGTCGATGGCTTCGTGCTCGCCGTGCCGAAGGCAAATCTCGATGCGTACAAGAAAATGGCTGAGAAAGGCGGCGCCGTCTGGATGGAGCACGGCGCGCTCGCCTATGTCGAATGCGTCGGCGACGACGTGCCCTATGGCGAACTGACCTCGTTCCCGCGCGCCGTCCAGGCAAAGGACGATGAGACCGTCATCTTCGCCTGGGTCGTCTATGAATCGAGGCAGAGCCGCGATGCGGTCATGGCCAAGGTGATGGCCGATGAGCGTCTCAAGATGGACTGGTCCGCCATGCCGTTCGACGGCAAGCGCATGATCTTCGGCGGCTTCCAGCCATTCGTCGAGCTTTGACGAGCTGACGCGACGCCTCTGCGATTGGCCGAAACACTCATCACTTCGTCATCCTATGGCGAAGCAAGGAGCGAAGCGACGCGGCGCAGACCATAGGATCCATGCCGTTACCTATGAACGTCACGGCGGTGCAGAACGACCTCTGTTCTGCGCCGCCTTTACGCTTCGCGCGAGGTCACGGAATGGATCCTCGGGTCTGCGCCGCGTCGCTTCGCTCCCGCTCCGCCCGTGGATGACGAAGTTCGGGCGCTTCGGCCAGTGCCGCGCCAGGGCTGAGTGCTTCGGCCGGCGAAGGCCGGAAGCGCAGGGAACCGCCATTCGCAGGCCGGCCTCACCTCAAGATCAGCCTAGCTTGTCCAGCAGCGGCTTCAGCCTGTCGCCATAGCGCTTCCACAGATCGACCGAGCCCTGATACATCGGCTGGCGCACCTGTGCCGCCGATGCGGTGCGCACCGGCCGGTCCGTCTCGTGGAACGACAGCACCTTGTCGTCCCAGGGCAGGCCGAGATGCGCCATCAGCGCCCGGGTCTGCCCTTCCTGGTCGGCGACGAAATCCTCATAACGCACATCGTGCACGACGCCCGGCAACACCTTGTGCCAATGCGCCATGATGTCGGCATAGAGATTGTGGAAATCGGCGAGTTCGCCGAGGTCGTAACCGTAGCGGTGGCTGTCGCCGCGGAAATGCACCTTGAAGATCGACAGGCAAGTGGCCGCCGCATCGCGCGCGCAATGGATGATCTTTGCCTTCGGCAGCATCATGTGCAGGAAGCCGACCAGCAGGAAGTTGCCCGGCATCTTGTCGGTGACATGGCGCAATCGCGGATAGCGGGCATGCAGCATGTCGAGATAGGCCTGCCCCGCCTCGGCAAAAGCGCTGTCGGGCATGTCGGCTATCCCGGCGGGAAAGCCGCCTGGCATGCTCATCGGAAACTGCTTGCCGACGGCCGTCTTCAGGATGCTCAGCTCGCCCGCCCCAAACACCTGCGGGTGGCTGGCGATGATCTGCTCGACCAGCGTCGTGCCGGAGCGCGGCATGCCGACGACGAAGATCGGCGTGTCGTCGGAAATGTCGCTGGGCTTGTGCCTGTCGAAGAAGGCCTTGTCGAAGGCCGCCTTCATCGCCTCGAATTCGCTGCGCGTGCGCACCGGGTCGTAGTCGATGCCCCGACGGCGGATAGCGTTGCCTTCGGCGAAATAGTCGAAGGCGCGGCCATAGTCCTTGAGGTCGTCATTGACCTTGCCCAGGCCGAAGGAGAGCTGCATGCGTGCCAGGCTGCCCTGCGGCGCCTTGGCATGCTCGGCTTCCATGCCGGAAAGCTCCTTGTCACGCTCGATCTGGCGCTTGACCTGCGTGAGCAGCAGCCAGGCCTTCGCCATGTTCGGAGCGATCGCCAGCGCCTGGCGGGCGAGATCGGTCGCCTCGTCGAGCTTGCCCTTCTCCATCATCGCGACGCCCAGCCCGTAGAGAAGCTCGGCGTCCTTCGGCCGGATCGACAGCGCCTCGCGAAACAGCGTGATCGCCTCGTCAAGCCGACCGGCTTCCTGCATCGTCTCGGCAAGACCGACACGCGCGCGGACATGGAACGGGTTGCGGCCGATCGTGCCGCGATAGATCTCCTCGGACGCGTCGAGCTGTCCGATCTGCCGCAGCGACGAACCGAGATTGTCACGCGCGGCCAGCTGGTCCGGCCGTATATCCACCGCGCCGCGGAAGAAATCGACCGCGGCGGCGACGCGCCCGAGATCGCGCATGACCGTGCCCATATTGTTGAGGAAGTCGGCATTTTCGGGCTGCAAGGTCACGGACTGCTCGATGAGATCGAGCCCCTCCTCGCTCCTGCCGGTCTGGTGCAGCAGCAGCCCGAGGAAATGCAGCGCGGCGGCATGGTTCGGCTGCTGCCCCAATACCTGCCGGTAGAGCCCCTCGGCCTCCTGGCGGCGCCCTGCCTGGTGCAGCTGCAGCGCCTTTTGCACATACGGGTCGAGCGGGCTCGCCGAGCCACCTGGCTTGCCGCCCGCGTTTGCCGCTCTTCTGTGATCTCTGTTAATGGGAAACCTGCCGTATTTGTTGGTCCGCCGGACCTAAGCCATGCGGGCAAGAGATTCAAGGCTAAGCGTCGCCACGCGCGCTGCTATGTCCATCTCCGCCTGCGGAGACGGATCCAGCAGTCTCCTCTAACAGGGCCCGTCGCCAACGATGCGATAGTCCGCTGCGCGGGCCTCGCATGCATTCGGGAAAGTGCGCACTTGCCCGTTGCGCCTGGCGCAGACCGGCGCGTATTCGCGCATGCAGAAGGTTTGTTCGCCGCCGCCGCCACCGCCGCCGCGGCAAGGACCGTCCCGCACGATGCGGTAGCCTTCCCTTTCGGCCAGGCAGGCATTGGCGAAGGTCTGGCGGTCGCCGTCGCGCCGGGCGCAGACCGGCTGGTATTGCATGGTGCAGAGCTGTGGACGCGGCCTGGGCGGGCGCGGGCCCGGCCCATCGTCGACGACGACGGTACAGGCCGCCAGCAGCGCGGACAGGATGAAAATGACAAGGCCCTGCCGGGAGATCGCAAGAAATCGCATGTGTCCCTCCTCCGTCCCGGCGCCACGATGCCGGCTCGCGATATCCTTGCATCCTCCGCGGCAAACGCAAAGGCTGAATGCCCGCATTCGAATGCCTTCGCTGGCCCATGCTTGGCCCGTCTCTGGCCGATGACCGGTGATGAGGCCGGGTCTATCGAGACCCTGCGTTGGACGAGCCGCGGGCCTTCCGCGACCGCTGTCTTGCAACCATCACGTTTCCGTGTAATAAATTTCCCCGTTCGGGCATTTGCGACCCGGAGAGCGGAACGTTTTGGACGACCTTTCCCCGACAAGTGTGAATCTCTGACAGCCCCGTTTTTCGGCGGGGGGTTTGACCATGCGCAAATGCATGACCGCCGAAGCAACCACCGGGAATTGCCTGAGGCGCTAGGCAGCGGGCAAACCACAAGACTGACGGGTGAAGGAGTTTCCCCAATGGCCCAGACCGGCACCGTAAAGTTCTTCAATGCCACCAAAGGCTTCGGCTTCATTACGCCCGATGGCGGCGCCAAGGACGTGTTCGTCCACATCTCCGCGATCGAGGCTTCCGGCCTGCGCACGCTGGTCGACGGCCAGAAGGTTACCTTCGACGTCGAACCGGACCGCATGGGCAAAGGCCCGAAGGCGGTCAACCTGCGCGCCGCCTGATCGACGCAACCGGCCAGTCCTTGCGGATGCAATGATGCGGCAGGATGATGAACAGGCTTCTCGACAGGCCCGAAATTGCGAAGGCGCGACGGTTTCGTCGCGCCTTTTTTGCACGCAAATGCTTGGATCGGCAGGCGAAAACTTTCTCTTGCCGATAGCGCTAAAATAAAGGACAAATTTCCTTTCGGGCAGTTTGCCGGCCCGAGACTTGACTTGATGGGACCAAAGGAGTTTCCCATGCCGCAGACCGGCACCGTCAAATTCTTCAACCATGCCAAAGGCTTCGGCTTCATCACGCCCGATGATGGCGCGAAGGATGTCTTCGTCCACATCTCGGCTGTGCAGGCGTCGGGCCTTCCCGGTCTTGAGGATGGGCAGAAAGTCACATTCGACACCGAGCCTGACAAGCGCGGCAAGGGTCCGAAGGCCGTCAATCTGTCAATCGGCTAAGCCGGCTCACGACGGATCCGACGGAGGCTGTTGAGGCGGGCCATCTCCCGCCCTGAATGGATTGTGCCCTGGCCTCGAAAAATCGGTCATGCCGATTTCTGTTCAGCCTCCGTTCAGCCACGGTCCTCTATTAACCTTTGCTAAAGCCGGTCCGCATCCCCTGAAAAATGCGCGGACCGGTGCGAAGGAGACCGAAAATGAACCGTTTTCTCAAGACCGCCATCCTGACCGCAGGCATTGCCGCGACCACTTTGGCCACCTTCTCGGCCGCCAATGCCGATGACTGGCGGTGGCACCATCATCGTGATCGCGGCGGCGACGCCCTCGCAGCCGGCGTTGTCGGCCTCGCGGCAGGCGCCCTGATCGGCAGCGCGCTCAGCAACCCCGGCCCGAGATATTACGACCCGGCCTATGATGACGGCTACTATGTCGACCGGCCGGTGCGTCGCTACTACGTGCAGCAGCCGCGCGTCGTTTACGCCGACCGCTATGCCGAGCCATGGACCCGGGCCTGGTACGAGTATTGCTCGGATCGCTACCGCAGCTTCAATTCCCGAACCGGCACCTTCACCGGCAATGACGGCGATCAGCATTTCTGCGTCGCCAACTGACCGCAGCAAACAGTGAAACGGCCAGGTTCGGCGCCTTCGCCGTAGCCTTCCATCCGGCTGGGTTCCCTGCCCAAGAAAAGCGCCTCCAGCGGCGCTTTTCTTTTGCTTGCAAGGTCAGGTCAGAAAGGGATTGGTCCGCCGCTCGTCGCCAAAACGGCTGCCCGGGCCATGGCCGCAGATGAAACCGATATCGTCGCCAAGCGGCAGAAGCTTGTCCTTGATCGATGCGATCAGCGCGGCATGGTCGCCGCCAGGCAGATCGGTGCGCCCGACCGAGCCGCGGAACAGCACGTCGCCGACATGCGCGAATTTCGCTGCCCGGTTGAAATAGACGACGTGGCCCGGCGCGTGCCCCGGGCAATGCAGCACCTCGAATTGATGATTGCCGAACGACACCGTCTCGCCTTCGGTGAGGAAACGGTCCGGCACGCAGTTGCGCACGCCCGAAATGCCATAGCGCCTGCCCTGGTTCTCGAGATTGTCGAGCAACATCTTGTCGGCCGCGTGCGGGCCGATAATGTCGATGCCCAGCGCCTCCTTCAGCTCCATCGCGCCGCCGGCATGGTCGATATGGCCGTGCGTGATCCAGATTGCGCCGGCGTCGATGGCATTGTCCTTCAGCGCGGACAGTATCTTGTCGACATCGCCGCCGGGATCGACGACGACGCCGTTCTTGTCGTCCATGTCGAAGAGAATGGTGCAATTCTGCTGGAAGGGCGTGACCGGCACGATGCCGGCATTGAGCTGACCCATGGCTTTCCTTTCGAGATGCCGCCCTGATGTAGAGGCCCCTGATTTAGAGGCCATGGCGAGCCGCGTCCACCGTCGACCGGAGCGAATAAACCTCGAAAAGAAATGGGCGGCCGGAGCCGCCCATGCGATGGCCCGAAGGGGATATCTGGGCCTATTTCTTCATCGCGCCCATCACCGCGCCGATGATGGCGGTCAGGATGGCGCCGCCGCCGGCGCCGCCGACGATGTTTGGGATGTTCAACGCGCTGCCCAATCCGCCCGCTGCCGCCGCAGCAGCCGCCGGATCGACCGTACCGCCGCCGAGCAGGCTGCCCAGGATGGCCGCGCCGCCGACGCCGCCGATGGCGCCGCCGAGGATTTTAGGAAGCTGGCCCAACGCCGCCGTTTTCAGCGCCGCGCCGACTGCCTGACCGCCGATAACACCCGTAATCACCTGAATAACGATCGCAACAAGCGTGTTCGTATCCATGTACCTAGTCCCTCCATAGCCGCCAGCCTCCTCGGGCCGACGCCATCATGAGACGCCGAATTGTTCGAAAGTCAAATGCGCGAGCGCTTAAATAAAAGGGGCGGCTGGAAAACCGCCCCTATTGCACAAAAAAGCTGTGACTATCGCTATTCTGCGGCGATGGCGTGCTTTGGTTGCACCGCAGCGGAATAGTCATTCATCAACGTCTTGGCGATCTCGCCGACCTCGAATCGGTATGGCCCAATCTCCGAAACCGGCGTGACCTCGGCTGCGGTGCCGGTGAGGAAACACTGCTCGAAACCTTCGAGCTCCTCCGGCATGATGATGCGCTCGACCACTTCGAAACCGCGGTCCTTCGCCAGGCCGATCACCGTGCGGCGGGTTATGCCGTCGAGGAAGCAGTCGGGCGTCGGCGTATGGATCTTGCCGTCCTTGACGAAGAAGATATTGGCGCCCGTGGCTTCCGCCACCTGGCCGCGCCAATCCAGCATCATGGCGTCGGCATAGCCCTTGGCCTCGGCGGCATGCTTGGACAGCGTGCAGATCATGTAGAGGCCGGCGGCCTTCGACTTGGACGGCGCGGTGCGCGGATCGGGCCGGCGCCATTCGGCGACATCGAGGCGGATGCCCTTGAGCTTCTGCGCCGGGTCGAAATAGCTCGGCCACTGCCAGATGGCGATAGCGCAGTTGATGCGGTTGTTCTGCGCCGAGACGCCCATCTGCTCGCTGCCGCGCCAGGCGATCGGACGCACATAGGCGTCCTGAAAACCCTGCTTCTTCAGCAGCGTGCGGCAGGCCTCGTCGATCTCGGCGACCGGATAGGGAATCTTGAAACCGAGCAGGCGCGCCGATTCATGCAGGCGCTCATTATGCTCGGTCAGCTTGAAGATCTGGCCGCCATAGGCGCGCTCGCCCTCGAAGACGGCGCTGGCATAGTGCAGGCCATGTGTCAGCACATGGACCTTGGCGTCGGCCCATTTGACGAACTCGCCGTTCATCCAGATGAAGCCGTCCAATTGATCGAAAGGAACGGATGCCATGGAAACCTCCCGCGGGCGGGCGCCCGCAAATCGTTATGTCATATGGCCTTTCGCGCCGGTCCCGCCACGGGACCCGAAACGCTGGCCAGTACTTGAAAGCGTAGGCGGATATTCAATCCGTGGCAAACTCAGGAAGTTCCGGAAAAAAGGCTTCCTCTTGCCTTTTCGTTCGCAATCCGCCGAAAAGCTTGTCAAAAATTATCATTGCCCGGAAATTACGTCAATAGTACTGACATAATTCCGCCTCGCATGGAGAAATGATGACGAGCCCCGCAGCCGGAAAACCGATCAGGACGGCCATCACCGATGAGGACGGCATCGATTTCGCCATCATCGAACTGTTTTTCTTCGCCTATCGCGACTTTACCTCCGACCCGGACCAGATCCTCGCCGATTACGGCTTCGGCCGCGCCCATCATCGTGTGCTGCACTTCGTCAACCGCAGGCCGGGCCTTACCGTCGCCGAACTGCTCGATGTGCTGAAGATCACCAAGCAGAGCCTTGCGCGGGTTTTGAAGCAGCTGATCGACACCGACCATATCGTCCAGGTGCAGGGTCCGCGCGACCGCCGGCAGCGCGAACTCTACCCGACCGCCAAGGGCCGCGCCCTGGCCCTGGCTCTGGCACGGCCACAGTCGCGCCGCATCCGTGCGGCATTGGAAGACTCCGGAACCACCGAACGCGCCACGATCGAGCGATTCCTGGAAGCGATGGTCAATCCGGAACTAAGGGCGCAGATCGACATTGTGCCTGCGCAAACATCGAGGAAGAACCATGGAGACCATTGAGAAGGTTGATCATCCGGCCGCGCCCGACGATGACGCGCCGCATCTTCTGGTTGTCGACGACGACACGCGTATCCGCAACCTGCTCAAGCAGTATCTGTCCGAGAACGGTTTTCGCGTCACGGTCGCCGGCAATTCCGGCGAGGCCCGGCGCAAGCTCGCCGGCCTCGACTTCGACCTTCTGGTGCTCGATGTCATGATGCCGGGCGAAACCGGCGTCGACCTCACCAAGGCGCTGCGGGCCGACAAGAACGTGCCGATCCTGATGCTGACGGCGCTGTCCGAGACCGACAGCCGCATTACCGGGCTGGAGGCCGGCGCCGATGACTACCTGCCAAAACCGTTCGACCCGCGCGAACTGATTCTGCGCATCAACAACATCCTGCGCCGTGGCGGCCCGGCGGCGACGCCGAAGGTAGAGCAGTTGGTGTTCGGACCCTACACGTTCCAGATCGCCAAGCGCGAATTGAAGCGCGGCGGCGAGGCGCTTAAGCTGACCGACCGCGAGCAGGAGATCCTGGCGATCTTCGCGGCTCGGGCTGGCGAGACCATACCGCGCCATGAACTGGTGGGCGATGAATCGGATGTCGGCGAGCGCACCATCGATGTCCAGATCAACCGGCTGCGCCGCAAGATCGAGCGCGATCCGTCCAATCCGGTGTGGCTGCAGACGGTGCGCGGTATTGGGTATCGGCTCAGCGTGGAATAAGTTAGCGTCGAAGGCCCTTTGCTGAACAGGCCATCGACGAGCGGAAGGGCGAATGGCGACCACGCAACTGGAAAAGCGCAAGGACGGCGGCTTCGGCGTACTCGCGATGCGCACGCTGAGGGCGATGCCGCGCGCCTGGAACCGGTTCTGGCGCCTGGTCGCGCTCTACATGCCGAAGCGGCTCTACGCCCGCTCGCTGATCATCGTCATCGCGCCGATGATCCTTTTGCAGTCGGTCGTCGCCTTCGTCTTCATGGAGCGCCACTGGCAGACGGTCACCCAGCGCCTGTCGCAGGCGACCATCTCGGACATAGCGGCCGTCATCGACATGATGGAGACCTATCCGCACGACGCCGACTACGCCAACATCATCCGCATCGCCCAGGACCGCATGCAGTTGAAGGTCGACCTTTTGCCGCCCGACCCGCTGCCGCCGCCTGGCCCGAAACCGTTCTTCTCGATCCTCGACGAGGCCTTATCGTCGGAGATCACAAAGCAGATCAACCGTCCGTTCTGGATCGACACGGTCGGCAATTCCAACGTCGTCGAGGTCCGCGTCCAGCTTGAAGGCAAGGTGCTACGCGTCTTCGTGCGGCGCAGCCAGGCTTATGCCTCCAACACCCACATCTTCCTGATCTGGATGGTCGGCACCTCGCTGGTGCTGTTGATGATCGCCATCCCCTTCCTGCGCAACCAGATCAGGCCGATCCTGACGCTCGCCGAGGCCGCCGAGAGTTTCGGCAAGGGCCGGCCGATGCCGCGCGATTTCCGCCCGCGTGGCGCCGAGGAAGTCCGCCGCGCCGGCTTCGCCTTCATCCAGATGCGCGAGCGTATCGAGCGCCAGATCGAGCAGCGGACCGCCATGCTGACCGGCGTCAGCCACGACCTGAGGACCATCCTCACCCGCTTCAAGCTGCAGCTGGCGCTGGCCGGCGGCAAGTCCGAGACCAAGGCCGCGCTCAACCAGGACATCGACGACATGCAGTCGATGCTGGAAGGCTATCTCTCCTTTGCCCGTGGCGAGGCCGCGGAGGACACCGGCCGTTTCGATCTCAAGACCTATCTCCAGAAGCTCGGCGAGGAAGCGCAACTGCGCGGCTGCAAACTCACGACGACACTGACCGGCGATCCGGCCGTGCATGTGCGGCCAAACGCTTTCGCCAGGCTCCTGTCCAATGTCATCGGCAACGCTTTTCGCTACGCCAAGACGGTCGAGGTCCACGCCAATCACGGTCGCGGCTCACTCACCGTCACCATCGACGATGACGGCCCGGGCATCGCTGCCGACAAGCGTGAAGAGGTGTTCAAGCCGTTCCTGCGGCTCGACGAGGCGCGCAACCTCGATGCCAGCGGCACCGGGCTCGGCCTGTCGATCGCCCGCGACATCGCCCGCAGCCATGGCGGCGACATCAGTCTCGAGGACAGCCCGCTCGGCGGCCTGCGCGCCGTGATCAAAGTACCAGCATAGTCGGAGCATGATCCGAGCCTTCGGTTCGGATAAGATTCATGCTCAATCAAAAAGCAGCTTCATCCGCCCGTCATGAAATCATGGTCAAGAGCGCGCATGAAGCGCGCGACCTCTGTTGATTCGGCCCTGCCGCCCCGCTTCGATCCCGCGCCTGCCCGGGTGCGCTGGAGCGAGGCGCGGACCGCTGCCTGGTTGCCGTTCCGGAATTATTGCGGCAAAGGGCCGTCATGCGCATCGGGATCGCCATGCGCATCCTGATGGTCACCGACGCCTGGCGGCCGCAGGTCAATGGCGTGGTGCACACGCTGGAGCGCCTCACCGAGGCGCTGAAACCCTTCGACGTCGAGCTCGATTTCCTGACGCCCAACCTCTTTCGCACCTTGCCGATGCCGACCTATCCCGACATCCGGCTTGCGCTGACGACACCGGGCCATGTCGGGCGCCTGATCGAGGCCGCCAAGGCCGACCATATCCACATCGTCACCGAGGGTCCGCTCGGCATCATGGCGCGCCGCCATTGCCGCAGGATCGGCCGTCCCTTCACCACCAGTTACCACACGCGCTTTCCCGAATATCTCAGCGCCCGCCTGCCGGTGCCGGAGAGCTGGGCCTACAACTGGCTGCGCGACTTCCATAATTCCGGACAGGGCACGCTGGTGGCGACACAATCGCTGGCGGACGATCTCGCGGCACGCGGGTTCAACAAGCTGAGACCCTGGACGCGCGGCGTCGACACCGACCATTTCCGGCCGGACAGACGCAAGGAAACCGAATTTGCCCGCCCGGTTTTCCTGTGCGTCGGCCGCGTCGCGATCGAAAAGAACCTCACCGCCTTCCTCGACCTCGACCTGCCCGGCAGCAAGGTTATCGTCGGCGAAGGACCGGAACTGGCAAAACTCAAGGCGCGCTATCCCAACGCGCATTTCCTCGGCCACCGTCCGAACGACGAGCTGGCCGAGATCTACGCGTCGGCCGACGTCTTCGTCTTCCCGAGCCGCACCGATACTTTCGGCAACGTCATCATCGAGGCGCTGGCCAGCGGAACACCCGTCGCCGCCTTTCCGGTAACCGGGCCGATCGACATTGTCGGCGATGGCGTCGGCGGAGCTGTGTCGCAAGATCTGGCCGAGGCAGCAACGAAGGCGCTTCACGTCGATCGCGCCGAGGCCCGCGAACGCGCCATGCGCTACAGTTGGCAAGCTTGCGCCGAAATGTTCCTCGACGCGGTCGACGAAGCGCTGGGCAGGACGCGGAAGTTGGCGGCCTGACCCTCCCCTTCGTCATCCACGGGCGAAGCGGCGGCGAAGCCGCGCGCAGAACCGAGGATCCATTCCGTGACCTGCGAGCGTTTGCTGCGGTGGAGAATTTGCAGAATTGAGCCGGCGACGCGATCGCTCGTTCTCGGTGGGCGACTTCTCAATGGTCAGGTAAAAATAGCCGCGCTGTTCTGGGCCGCCGCAAATCTTCCGCCGAGGTAACGGCATGGATCCTCGGGTCTACGCGTCCGCTACGCTCCCGCTCCGCCCGTGGATGACGAAAGCACTGCGATCCCGCGACCCGACATGGCTGTCGGCGATCCAGCCTAGAACAGCCTCCCGCCGTCCGGCACCTTGCGCTCGATGGCGCCGAGCACCACGGCGCCTTCTTCATCGGGAAAGCCGAGCGTCAGCACTTCCGACATGAACGGACCGATCTGGCGCGGCGGGAAGTTGACCACCGCGAAGACCTGCCGGCCGATCAGCGTTTCCGGCGCGTAGTATTTGGTGATCTGCGCCGACGACTTCTTGATCCCGATGGCCGGACCGAAATCGATCTTCAGCTTGAACGCCGGCTTGCGCGCCTCCGGAAACGGCTCGGCCTCGACGATCGTGCCGGCACGGATGTCGACACGGTCGAAATCGGCAAAGCTGATCTCGGGCTTGCGCTCGCTGCTGGAACTCATCGGTATATCGGCTTGGTTCAGGCGTTTCCGTGGGTCTCAAAGAGCACGCTGGACAGCGCGTCCTTGGCCGATGTACCCGACCAGACGACGAACTGGAAGGCCTGGAAATAGCATTCGCAGGCTTCGAGCGCCGAGGACAAAAGCACCTCGACCTGCTGGCTCGATGGCTCGACCCCGCCGGCAAGCAGCAGCGACTGCCGGAACATGATCGCGCCTTCCTGCTCCCAAAGATCGAAATGGCCGAACAGCATCTGCTCGTTGATGAGCGACAAGAGCCGCATCACTTCCAGCGCCCGCGTCTCCGGCACCTTGATGTCGAAGGCACAGGCCAGGTGCAGCGCCTCGAAATCCTCCATCCAGGAAAAGGAGACGTGATAGTCGGTCCAACTGCCGGCCACCGAAATGGAAATCTCGTCGTCGCCGGCACGCTCGAAGGACCAGTCGTTGTTGTGGGCCACCTGCTCGATGACATCCACCGGGTGGATTTCGCGGGAGAATTCGAGTTCGAGAAGTTCCATGGATGCTTCCTGTGTTCAGGGGAGCGCCACGCGCTCCGCGGGGCACACACGACGAACAATCTTGTCTAGAACTCGGACGGCCAGGAACTTCTCAAACGCAGAGACCCCAGACCGGACCCCACCGCCCGGCGCATGACCCTGCTTCGAATCATGCAACAAATTCAGTCTATTGATCGGGAGTCGCGTGAACAGCCCAATTTTTCGCACTGCGTCATAAGCATGTGGAAAGGTCGCTGTCACAAAGATTCATGCAATGCCGGTAAGCGATTCACGGCAAAGCGATTTTTCGGATCGCGCTATGTGGAAAAGTTTAATAATTATTTTTTCGCGCGGGGCTTCGCAGCACCCGCAGGTGCGGCCTGTCCGGTCAGTTCGGCGAGCCTGGCCTCGAGCGCCTCGACGCGCGTCGCCAGCTGGATATTGTCTTCCCTCGCCTTGACCGCCATCTCGCGCACGGCCTCGAATTCTTCGCGCTGCACCACATCCATGGAATTCAGCATGCGCTCGGCCTGCGCCCGAAACGCCGTCTCCACCTCGCGCCGCACGCCTTGCGCGGCACCTGCTGCATCGGTCATCAGCTTGGCGAATTCATCGAGAACGCGGTTCGGTCCGGTCGACATGGCAGATCCTCGCTTTGTCGTTTTGACGTAGTGGCGCGCGGCGCGGAATGCAAGAACGTTAAGGGTTGAAGCTTCCTCTGCGTTGCTATGGCGCACGGCTGTGCCATGCCTTGCCTGCGCAAAGCTTTCAAATCGCCCCAAGCTGTACTTGAAGACGCCAATTCGCCTATTGTGTTGCGTATCGCTTCAGCACTCTTCAAGGTCAACCAATGGCAACGCCCCCGCGCCGACCGATAAATCCGATGGCCGCCGCAGAAGCCGCCTTCAAGCCGGCCAAAAAACCAGCGGCCCCAATTCGCGAACCCGCTGCCGCCCCGAATGTCCGTGAGCTTGTTTCGATCAGGATCGACCGGGCCGTGCTGGATCATTTCCAGGAAGATGGTCCCGGCTGGCAGGACAGGATCAACGACGCGTTGCGGCAGATGATAGCCACCAAGCCTCAGGATTGAGCTCCCCGCCTGTACGGTGCCCACCTTGCCTTGACCCCGCCAAAACCCTGCCGCATGGTCCGCGCCCAATCGTGACCGTCACCGGGGAGACCCCAGTTTGAGCGAATATTTCCTGCTGCCGCTGGCCTCGCTGCCCTTCCCCAACATCGATCCGGTCATCGTCAACATCGGGCCGCTGGCGGTGCACTGGTACGGCATCGGCTACATCGTCGGCATTCTCTTTGCCTGGTGGTACGCCAAGCGGCTGGTCACCAACCCTCGCCTCTGGCCGGACGGCAATCTGCCGATGAAGCCCGAGGACCTCGACGACTTCATCGTCTGGGCGGCGATCGGCGTCGTGCTCGGCGGCCGCACCGGCTACGTGCTGTTCTACGACCTGCCGCGCTACATCGCGCATCCGCTCGACATCGTCGCCGTCTGGCAGGGCGGCATGTCGTTCCATGGCGGCCTGCTCGGCGTCATCCTCGCCATGACGCTGTTTTCGCTCAAGCGCGGCATTCACACCTGGACGCTGTTCGACGTGGTCTCGGCTGGTGTGCCGGTCGGTCTCGGTCTTGTGCGTGTCGCCAACTTCATCAATTCCGAGCTTTGGGGCCGGCCGACCGATGTGCCCTGGGCAATTGAATTCCCCAATGGCGGGCCGTTCACCCGCCACCCCAGCCAGCTCTACGAGGCCGTGCTCGAAGGCCTCGTGCTCTTCCTGGTGCTGCGTTTCCTGACCCATTCGCGGCTCAAGCTGAAGACCCCGCGCTTCGTCGGCGGCGCCTTCATCTGCGGCTATGGCCTGTCGCGCATCTTCGTCGAGTTCTTCCGCGAGCCCGACCAGCAGCTCGGCTATCTCCTCGGGACCAACTGGCTGACCATGGGCATGATCCTGTCCACGCCGATGGTGCTGGCCGGCATCTGGGCCATGGCGACGGCGAAGCCGGCGCCGCAATCGCTGGCGGCATGAGCCGGCTGAAGCAGCGCATCATAAGCCTGATCGGCGCGACGGGGCCGATACCGGTCAGCGAATATATGGCGCTTTGCCTGTTCGATCCCGACGACGGCTATTACATGACGCGCGAGCCCTTCGGCGCCGCCGGCGACTTCATCACCGCGCCCGAGATCAACCAGATGTTCGGCGAGCTTGTCGGCGTCTGGCTTTACCAGGCGTGGCAGGGCGCCGGCCGGCCCCTGCCCGCGACCTTTGCCGAGATCGGACCGGGCCGCGGCACGCTGATGAAGGATATGCTGCGCACCTGGTCGCGGCTCGATCCTGCCCTCGCCGGCAACGCCTCGTTCGCCTTGATCGAGACCAGCCCGCGCCTTGCCGAAATCCAGAGAGAGACGCTTGCCGGCCAGGACGCAAAGCTTGCCTGGCACCAGACCGTCGACACGCTGGCACGACAGCCGCTGTTCATCGTCGGCAACGAACTGTTCGACGCCGTGCCG
The DNA here is from genome assembly GCF_055811115.1 of Mesorhizobium sp. WSM4832. Classification (NCBI taxonomy): domain Bacteria; kingdom Pseudomonadati; phylum Pseudomonadota; class Alphaproteobacteria; order Hyphomicrobiales; family Phyllobacteriaceae; genus Mesorhizobium; species Mesorhizobium sp. WSM4832. The sequence continues at coordinate 158,839 of NZ_JBVVQH010000011.1, forward strand.
ATCCGGCAGTTCGTGCATCTTGGCGAAAGCTGGCGCGAACGCATGGTCGGCCTCGACGACAATGACGACCTGCGCTTCTTCGCGGGCGCGGGCTCGCTCGATCCCACGCTGCTGCCCGACAATGCCTCAGACGCGCCTGAAGGCGCCATCGCCGAGGTGGCCCCCGCACGCGCGGCATTGATGGCGGCGATCGCCGAGCGTATCGGCACGCCAGGCGGCGCGGGCCTTTTCATCGATTATGGCCATTTGCAGCCAGGCATCGGCGACACGCTGCAGGCCTTGCGCCGACACGAACACGAAGACGTGCTGGCCAATCCCGGCGAGGCCGATATCACGTCCCATGTCGATTTCGCCGCCCTTGCCGCGGCAGCCCGCTCCGTCGGGCTCGATGTCGAGATGACGACGCAGGGCGAATTCCTGCTCGGCATGGGCCTGCTCGAGCGCGCCGGCACGCTCGGCGCCGATGCTGATGCCAAGGCCCGTCAAGCCATTTCGGACGCGGTTGAACGCCTGGCCGGCCCAGAGGCGATGGGCGAGCTGTTCAAGGTGATGAAGGTCCTGCCGGCGGCGGGAGCCGCCTGAGCCAGGCGGGCGGTCCTGCGGCCTGGCCCTCTCCGCCGTCCCAACTTCGCCTTGACGAAGCCGCCCCGCACGGACGACAAACCCAACCATGCTGAATCAGACCAGGCCCGATCCTGTACGCTCGCCGCTCCTTGAAAAGGCGCAAGGCATCCGTCACGGCTATTTCACCCGCATCGGCGGTGTCTCCGGTGGCATCTATCGGGGACTGAACATCGGCACGGGCTCCAGCGACGACCAAACATTGGTGGCCGAGAACCGGCGACGCGTCGCCGACTGGATGGGCGTCGCAGCCGACCATCTGCTGACCGCGCACCAGATCCACTCGCCGGACGTGGTCATCGCCAGGGAAGCCTTCGCGGGCCCTCGCCCGAGGGCCGATGCCATCGTCACCGACCGTGCGGGCATCGCCATCGGGGCCTCGACAGCCGATTGCGGGCCGGTCCTCTTCGCCGATGCCCAGGCCCGCATCATCGGTGCCGCCCATGCCGGCTGGAAAGGCGCTTTCACCGGCGTGCTCGAAAACACTGTCGCCGCGATGGAGGGCCTCGGCGCCAGCCGTGAGCGCATCGTCGCCGTGCTTGGTCCCTCCATCGGGCCCGACAATTACGAGGTCGGGCCGGAATTCGTCGCCCGCTTCATTGAGGCCGATATGGGCAACGCGCGCTATTTCAGACCATCGAAGACTGACGGCCACTCGATGTTCGACCTCAACCAATATACGGTCGACCGGCTGCGCAAGGCCGGCGTGACCGCCGAAGGCCTTGGCCGCTGCACTTACGCGGAAGAAGATCTTTTCTATTCCTACCGGCGCACCACACACCGCAAGGAAGCGGATTACGGGCGCCAGGTTTCGGCAATTGTCCTGGAGAAAGAGTAATGGCGCTGCATTTCGAACGTTCGGAATTCGACGCGCGGCGCGACCGGCTGCTGATCGAAATGGCCGAAAAGAAGCTCGACGCCGTGCTCCTGTTCGCGCAGGAGAGCATGTACTGGCTGACCGGCTACGACACGTTCGGCTTCTGCTTCTTCCAGTGCCTTGTGGTGAAGGCCGACGGCTCGATGGTGCTGCTCACCCGTTCCGCCGATCTGAGGCAGGCGCGCCATACCTCGACCATCGAAAACATCGTGCTGTGGACCGATCGCCAGGGCGCCAATCCGGCGATCGAGCTGCGCAATCTGCTCAACGACCTTGATCTGCTCGGCGCCCGCATCGGCGTCGAGTATGACACCCATGGCCTGACCGCCTACAACGGCCGGCGCCTGGACGAGCAGTTGCAGACCTTCGGCCAGATCGCCGATGCATCCGGCATCGTCGGCCGGCTGCGCCTGTTCAAGAGCCCCGCCGAGGTCGCCAAGGCGGAAAAGGCAGCCAATCTTTCCGACGACGCGCTGGACGCCGCCTTGCCGCTGATCAAGCAGGGAGGCGACGAAGGGCTCATCCTCGCCGCCATGCAGGGCGCGGTCTTTGCCGGCGGCGGCGACTATCCCGCCAACGAGTACATCATCGGCTCAGGCGCCGATGCCCTGCTGTGCCGCTACAAGGCCGGCCGGCGCAAGCTCACCAAGAACGATCAGCTGACGCTGGAGTGGGCCGGCGTCTTCCACCACTATCATGCCCCGATGATGCGCACCGTTTTGACCGGCAAGGCGTCGAAACGACACCAGGAGCTGTTCGATGCCGCCCGTGCCGCCCTGCTCGCGGTCGAAAAGGCGATGACGCCGGGCAACACCTTCGGCGATGTCTTCGACGCGCATGCCCGCACGCTCGAGGCGCACAATCTGACCAAGCACCGGCTGAACGCCTGCGGCTACTCGGTCGGTGCCCGCTTCACGCCGTCCTGGATGGACATGCCGATGTTCTACCAGGGCAACCCGGAACCGATCGCGCCCAGCATGACGCTGTTCGCGCATATGATCATCATGGACTCCGAGACCGAGACCGCGATGACGCTCGGCCGGACCTACCTCACCACGGAATCGGCGCCAAAGCCGCTGTCGCGCCATGATCTCGACTTGATCGTGCAGTGAATCCATGATGGTTGGTTCACGCGGGGGCGTTCGCCACTAGGGAGTTTTCAGGCAGATGAGACGATCGCAGGTGACGACCGTGTCATTGCTTGCGGCGCTGGCGCTTGGCGCTTGCACCAACGCCAAGGACGTTCTGGAACCTTCCGCCATCACTCCGCCGGCAAGTTCGGCCCAGCCTTTGCCCGCCACGCAGGGCACATCGACGACCGCCACATCCCCGACCACGACCGCGCCGGCCCCTTCGACGGCGCCGTCGTCCACGACACCCGCCACGCCCGCCAAGACCGCCGTCCTCGCCAAGACACGGTTGCAGGTGGCGCCGATCGTCGGCGCGTCCGTGGACGCTGCAGCGCCCTTGACGGCGGAACTGCAGACCCGCGCCAGGCAGCGCGGCCTGACGCTTGTCGGCAGCACGGACCAGACGGCGACGCATGTGCTGAAAGGCTATTTTTCGACGATGTCGGAGGGCAAGGAAACCACCGTCATCTATGTCTGGGACATCTACGACCCGTCCGGAAACCGCCTGCATCGCATCAATGGCCAGCAGAAGGCGGCCGCGGTCGGCAGCGGCGAGGGTTGGCCCACGGTGACGCCCGCGACCATGCAGGCCATTGCCGACCAGACGATCGACCAGTTCGCCGCCTGGCTAGGCAGCGGTGGCGCCGGGTGACAAAACTGTTGCCGGCCAGACTGTTGCCGGCCGAACTGTTGCCGGTTTGCGATGTTTTCGACGTTTGTTGCGGTCGCCGGAAGGATTCCCGACAACGAGGCTTGCAATACCGGCGCGGGCCGCTAAAAGCCCGCATAAAAGGCATATGAGAGTCTCTCCGGCCTCTCCATCCTTCACCAGGAACGGTGCATGAAGCTTTTCGCGGGCAATTCCAACCGGGTGCTGGCCGAGGCGGTCGCTCGCTATCTCAACGTCCCGCTGGGTAAGGCCAGCGTCAGGCGCTTCGCCGATCAGGAAATCTTCGTCGAGATCCAGGAAAACGTGCGCGGCGAGGATGTCTTCATCCTGCAGTCGACCTCTTATCCGACCAACGATCATCTGATGGAACTGCTGATCATGATGGACGCCTTCATGCGCTCCTCGGCCAAGCGCATCACGGCGGTTATCCCCTATTTCGGCTATGCCAGGCAGGACCGCCGCGCCTCGGGGCGCACGCCGATCTCGGCCAAGCTGGTCGCCAACATGATCACCCGCGCCGGCGCCAACCGCGTACTCACGCTCGACCTGCATGCCGGCCAGATCCAGGGTTTCTTCGATATCCCGACCGACAATCTGTTCTCGGTGCCGGTGATGGCCCGCGACGTGAAGGCCAAATACAAGCAGCTCGGCAATGTCGTCGTCGTGTCGCCTGATATCGGCGGCGTGGTGCGGGCGCGGGCGCTGGCCAAGCGTTTCGACGCCCAGCTCGCCATCGTCGACAAGCGCCGCGAACGCCCCGGTGAATCGGAAGTCATGAACATCATCGGCGCTGTCGCCGGCAAGGATTGCCTGTTGATCGACGACATCGTCGATTCCGGCGGCACGCTTTGCAATGCGGCCGACGCGCTGCTGGCCAACGGCGCGACCTCCGTCACCGCCTACATCACCCACGGCGTGCTTTCCGGCGGCGCCGTTGCCCGTATCGCCGGCTCGAAGCTGCAGGAGTTGGTGATCACCGATTCCATCCAGCCCAGCCAGGCCGTGCTCGACGCGCCGAACATCCGTGTCATTTCGATCGCCGACCTGATGGGCGAAGCGATCTCGCGCACGGCAACCGAAGAATCGGTATCGAGCCTGTTCGACTGATTATCGCGCGTAACGCAGCAGCGTGACACCTTGTGCAAGGCGCTCCGTGCCGAGCGGCTTCAACGCCAGTGACAGGCCGGGCTGGAAATACGACTTGCCGCCGCCCAGCACGACCGGATGCACATAGAGCCGGTATTCGTCGATCAGGCCCGCGCGTGCAAGATGCGCGGCCAATTCGGCGCCGGACACGGAAATCTCGCCATCCGCTTCCGCCTTGAACGACCTTGCCACCGCCTCCGCGTCGCCCTTCACCAGACGAGCATTCGGCCCGACTTCTTGAAGTGTGGTTGAAAACACGATCTTCGGCGTTTCCCGCCAGGCGCGTGCAAAATCCCGCTCGACGTCTTCAGCGGCAATCTCCCGTTCGGGGCTGTCCCAAAAGCGCATGACGTCATACATCCTGCGCCCGCACAGCGCGATCGACGTCCGCCTCATCTCGTCGTTGAAATGCCGGTGCAATTCTTCCTCGGGAACCGGCAGGTTAATGTCTCCGTTCGGCCCGGCAATGTAGCCATCCAGCGATGTCAGCATGGCATAGACGATCGTCGCCACCAGCGTTCCTCCGATTTTGCCTCTCCGGAAAGAGAAACATAACCGATTGCAATTTGCAATCAGTATTCTGGCAAATGAAACCTTTGACCGGGAGCCGACGCATCACGCGGCGATCGGACCACCTATGCGGCGCGGGATTTTACCGGCATCGCGCCGCGCATATAGCCGCGCGGCGAGGCGCCGAGCATGCGCTTGAACATGGTGATGAAGGCCGGCACGCTGTCATAGCCGAGATCGAGAGCCACCCTGGTGATCGGCTCGCCGTCGGCAAGCCTGGGCAGTGCCGCGAACAGGCATGCCTGCTGGCGCCAGGTCGAGAGCGACAGCCCGGTCTGGCGATGGAAGGCGCGGGTGAAGGACCGCCGGCTCATGCCCGCGGCATCCGCCCATTCGTCGATCGTAGCATGCGGCGAAGGGGCCGCCACGAAGCGCCGGCAGAGCGCCGCGAGCTTCGGATCGGACGGGAAAGGCAGGCCGAGCGGCCGTTCCGGCAGGTTCGGGATCTCGTGCAGCAAAAGCCCCATGACGAGCGCGGCGCGCCCTTCGTACTCGCCGCCCTGAGGCAGCTTCTCCGATTCGACGATCAGGCTGTGCATCAGCTCGGTGATGCCGACGACGCGCAAGCCCTCCGGCAGGCCTGCAATGGCGCCTGGCATCACATAGACCGAGCGCATCGAAACGTCGCCCAGCATCTCGACGGAATGCTCGGTGCCGGCCGGTATCCACATCGCATGGTCGGGCGGCACCATCCAGCGCCCGTGCCTCGTCGTCACCAGGACCACGCCGACCAGCGCATGCAAAAGTTGGCTGCGGCTGTGGCGATGCCGCGGTACGTGATAGCCGTCCGGATACTCCGTCGGCAGCGCGACCGCCGGCCCGACGGCCTGTTCCAGCCATTGCCAGCGGCTTTCATGCAACCGGCCGAGCTCGGCGGCGTCGCCCCTGAATATCTCCCGGCTATTTGGCATCGGATGTGGCCCACTTGCGAAACTATTGGACCAAACCACGAAAGAAGTCGCTTGGCAACAGGCCTATAAGGCCGCCTGCGGTTCGCCGCTAGAAGTCTACGGAGCATTGCCTTGACTGATACGACCGCCACCTCCGTCGCCGCCCCGGCGCCGGCAAGCAACATCTCGGCGCAAGCGACGGCCTTCACCGTCATTCTTGCGGTGAGCTTCTGCCACTGCGTCAACGACATCATGCAGTCGCTGCTTTCGGCGATCTATCCGCTGCTCAAGGATAATTACGGCCTCGATTTCTGGCAGATCGGCCTTTTGACTTTCACCTTCCAGGTGACGGCCTCGTTGCTGCAGCCGGTGATCGGCATGATCACCGACAAGCGGCCGATGCCCTACTCCTTGCCTTGGGGCATGGCCTCGTCGCTGGTCGGCCTGGTGGTGCTCGCTCACGCCGGCCACTACTGGCTGCTCCTGATCGGCGCCTCGCTGATCGGCATCGGCTCGGCGATCTTCCATCCGGAATCCTCGCGCATCGCCCGCTTCGCCTCGGGCGGCCGCTTCGGCCTGGCACAGTCGCTGTTCCAGGTCGGCGGCAATTTCGGCCAGGCGATGGGCCCGCTGCTCGCCGCCTTCATCGTCGTGCCGTTCGGGCAGACCAGCATCTCGTGGTTCACCGTCGGCTCGCTGATCGGCATCGTCGTGCTGTGGCGGGTGGGCGGCTGGTACAGCCGGCTGCGCGCCTCGATGGCCACCCGCAAGCAGGCTGCCCACGTGTCGCCCTTCGCGCGCAAGAAGGTCATGTGGGCATTGACCGTGCTGACGCTGCTGGTGCTGACCAAGAACGCCTATATCGCATCGCTTTCCAGCTACTACACCTTCTACGCCATGCATAAGTTCGGGGTTTCGGTGCAGATGAGCCAAGTGATGCTGTTCCTGTTCCTCGGCGCCTCGGCGCTCGGCATCCTGCTCGGCGGCCCGTTCGGCGACCGCTACGGCCAGAAGGCGATGATCTGGTTCTCGATCGTCGGCGTGCTGCCCTTCACGCTGGCGCTTCCCTACGCCAATCTGGAATGGACGATGGTGCTGACCGTGCTGATCGGCCTCATCCTGTCGTCGGCCTTCTCCAACATCGTCGTCTTCGCGCAGGAGCTGGTGCCGGGCCGCGTCGGCCTGATCGCCGGCATCTTCTTCGGCTTCGCCTTTGGCGTCGGCGGCATCGCGGCCGCGGTGCTCGGCGTCGTCGCCGACATGAAGGGCATCGACTTCGTCTTCCAGATCTGCTCGTACCTGCCGTTCCTCGGATTGCTGACGGTATTCCTGCCCAACATGAGGGAAGCAAGGAAAGCGGCGGCCGCCTAGGTCTCTGAGCTGCGTGCACGCAAAGGCACCCGCCTGGTGGCGGGTGCCTTGATCATTTCCAAAAGGTATTATGCTTTGAAGAAGGCCAGCAGGTCGGCGTTGATGACATCGGCGTGGGTCGTCGCCATGCCATGCGGATAACCTTTGTAGACCTTGAGCTCGCCTTTCTTGAGCAGCTTGATCGTCAACAGCGCGGAGTCGGCGATCGGGACGATCTGGTCGTCGTCGCCATGCATGACCAGCACCGGCACGTCGATCTTCTTCAGGTCCTCGGTGAAGTCGGTTTCCGAGAAGGCCTTGATGCAATCGTAATGCGCCTTGGCGCCGCCCATCATGCCCTGGCGCCACCAATTGTCGACGACGCCTTCGGAAACCTGGGCGGCTGGACGGTTGAACCCATAGAACGGCCCTGCCGGAACATCGCGGAAGAACTGGGCGCGGTTGGCCGAAAGCGCCGCGCGAAAGCCGTCGAACACCTCGATCGGCAGGCCGCCAGGATTGGCCGGCGTCTTCAACATGATCGGCGGCACCGCGCCGATCAGCACAGCCTTGGCGACACGGCCTCCGCCGCCATATTGGGCGACGTAGCGCGCCACTTCGCCGCCGCCGGTCGAATGGCCGACATGGATGGCGTCCTTGAGATCGAGATGCGCGGCGAGCGCCGCCACGTCGGCGGCATAGGTGTCCATCTCGTTGCCGGTGTCGGTCTGGCTGGAACGACCATGGCCGCGCCGGTCATGGGCGATGACGCGGTAACCCTGTGCCAGGAAGAACAGCATCTGGGCGTCCCAGTCGTCGCTGCTCAGCGGCCAGCCGTGGTGGAAGACGATCGGCTGGCCCGTCCCCCAATCCTTGTAGAAGATCTGCGTTCCGTCCTTGGTGGTGATCGTGCCGCTGCCCGAGCCTGACTTGGTCTGCGAGGTCATCTCAATCTCCTTTTGTTGATGTCGCGATAAACGATATCGCGATAACTATATCCATAACGGAGACCAAAACCCTTGTCCACGAAAATATGTATCGCGATATCATTTTTCGTGGTACGCAACGAATACTCAGTCGGCAAAAGGAATGCGCCGTGCCTCTCCCGTTGGACAATCAGCTCTGCTTCACGCTCTACGCCACCTCGATGGCGATCAATCGCACCTACAAGCCAATGCTGGACGAGATGGGGATCACATATCCGCAATATCTGGTGCTCAATGCGCTGGGAGAGGCGGACGGCATGTCGGTGGGCAGCATCGCGCATCGGCTCGCATTGGAATCGAGCACCATCACGCCGCTGGTGAAGCGAATGGAACAGGCCGGCCTTGTCACCCGCCAGCGCAGCCAGACCGACGAGCGTCAGGTGCAGGTCGACCTGACCCCCAGCGGACGAGCCTTGCTCGTGCAGTGCAATTGCCTGAACGAGACCCTGATCGAGCGGTCAGGAATGAAACTGGCTGAGCTCGATGCCCTGAACCGGAAGATTCAAGCGCTACGCAATGCGCTGAATGGCGGCCTGGTGGTCGATGCCGTCTGAGATGGATGAGAAAGGGTCGGATGCGGGTCAGACCTCGATCTTGACCGGCGGCAGCTGAGGCGCCTCCAGCCCCTGGAACGGGTCGCGCCAGGCGTCGATGGCCTCGAGCCGGCCATACCACCGCCGGATCGACGGATAGTCGTCGAGCGGCAATCCGGCGACGTCGTTGAAGGGCAGGAACGTCGCCATGCGGAAGTCGGCATAGGAGATGGAGTTGCCTACCAGCCACTCCCGACCCGAGAGCTCAGGCTCGAGCACCGCCGCGGCTCCATGGAACTGCCTGAGCCCCTCCTCGACGAGCGCCTGATCGACTGGACCGATGCCATAGCGCTGCTTGGTTCCGCGCTCGAAATGCACCATGTCGCAAGCGAATGCGAACCGTTCCTTGCCCCAGCTTATCCAGCGGATCATGTCCGGCTCGCCGTCACCGGTGCGCCAGAAATCCGAACGCGTCTCGCGCGAAAGCCAGCAGGCGATGGCGTCGGCCTCCCACAGGCTCCATCCCGATCCTACCAGTATCGGCAATGTCAGATTGGGGTTGAGCGCGCGATAGCGTTCGGCCTGTCCCGGCGCCATGGGCGATGCGAACTCAAACGCGATCTCAGCCTTCAGATGGCGCGCCGTCGCGACCGCGAGGCGAGGATTGGGGTTGCGGCTGAACAGCAGTTTCATACCGGTCCCCATGGCTTGGTTGCATTCCGCAGGACGACTGAAATCCGTCCAGTCCTACATTTGTCACAAATGGGATTGTCGGTTTATGCTTTGGGAACTGAAAAAACACCCTGCAAGCCTTCCAGCCCATCCGCTTGCGCCCTCGCGCGCCTTCCGCTATAGAGCCGCCACCCGCGTAGACACCCTTGGAGGCAACGCGGAGGAAGGCCGGCCAGGCCTGCTTGATCCCCAGACGCATTTGGATCGCCAAACGCATCGGACAGATCGTGCAAGGCCGCGACGGCTTTCGACGTTTACGGCTGGCCTCGTGCTTGCCGCAAGCGCTCCATAACACGCGAAAGGAAATGCCATGAGCCACGATGCTTATGAGCTCAAAGCCGAAGCGCGCGAACAGGTCGGTAAGGGGTCCGCCCGTGCAGTTCGTCGCAACGGTAAAGTGCCTGCAGTTATTTACGGCGACAAGCAGCCTCCCCTGGCGATTGCGCTCAACTACAAGGACCTTTTCTACAAGATCCATGGCGGCGGGTTCCTGACCACGATCGCCACGATCGATGTCGACGGCAAGAAGATCCAGGTCCTGCCGAAGGATTTCCAGCTCGACCCGGTCAAGGATTTTCCTGTCCATGTCGACTTCCTGCGCATCGGCAAGGACACCCAGGTCAATGTCGACGTGCCGGTCCACTTCATCAATGAGGACAAGTCGCCCGGCATCAAGCGCGGCGGCGTGCTCAACATCGTCCGCCACGAAGTCGAGTTCCACTGCCCGGCCAACGCGATCCCGGAATTCATCACCGTCGATCTCACCGGCACCGACATCGGCGATTCGATCCACATCTCGTCGGTCAAGCTGCCGGCCGGCGTCAAGCCGGTCATCTCCGATCGCGACTTCACCATCGCGACCGTTGCCGGCTCGTCGGCGATGAAGCCGGAGACGGAAGCGACCACGGAGGCGGCCGAGTCTGAAGAGGCGGCTCCCGCCTCCGAAGAGAAGTAATTTCTTCCGCGCCAGGAGACGGCGATGCTTGTCTTTGCAGGCCTCGGCAATCCGGGCGCGAAATACGAAAACAACCGGCACAATGTCGGCTTCATGGCGGCGGACGCGATTGCCCGCCGCCATTCCTTTTCGCCCTGGTCGCGAAAATTCCAGGGCCTGATTTCAGAAGGCACGCTCGGCGGCGAGAAGGTCCTGCTGATCAAGCCGCAGACCTTCATGAATCTCTCCGGACAGTCGGTCGGCGAAGCGCTGCGCTTCTACAAGCTCGAGCCGGCCGCGCTTACCGTCTTCTACGATGAGATCGACCTTGCCGCCGGCAAGCTCAGGATCAAGGTGGGCGGCGGCTCCGGCGGCCACAACGGCATCCGCTCGCTCGACCAGCATGTCGGCAACGCCTATCGCCGCGTGCGCATCGGCGTCGGCCATCCAGGCGTCAAGGAGATGGTGCACGGCCACGTGCTTGGCGATTTCGCCAAGGCCGACCGTGAGTGGCTCGATGTCCTGCTCGCCGCGATCGCCGATGACGCCGGTTTGTTGGCCAAGGGCGACGACAGCTCGTTCATGAACCGTGTCACGCTGGCCTTGCGCGACAAGCTCGTGCCGACCGGCGACGACGACCGCCCGCCGCCCAAGGCGCCGAAAGCGCAAAGCCATATCCGTCAGGCACGTCCGCAGCAGCCGGCGGTCAAAGCTCCGGAAAGCGGTCCGATGGCCGCGATGCTGAAGAAGCTGTTCCGAAAAGACTGAGCGTCGAAACGATCGCGCCAAGGGCTTGACGTTCGTCACCCCTATCGCCCATAGCCCACATCAAAATCGAATTCCGACAGGACTGGACGAACATGGGTTTCAAATGTGGCATCGTTGGCTTGCCCAACGTCGGCAAGTCGACGCTGTTCAACGCTTTGACCAGGACGGCCGCGGCGCAGGCCGCCAACTATCCTTTCTGCACCATCGAGCCGAACACCGGCGAGGTGGCGGTACCGGATCCGCGCCTGCAGAAGATCGCGGCGATCGGCAAGTCGAAGGAGATCATTCCGACCCGCATCTCCTTCGTCGATATCGCCGGTCTGGTGCGCGGCGCCTCCAAGGGCGAAGGGCTGGGCAACCAGTTCCTCGCCAACATTCGCGAGGTCGACGCCATCGTGCATGTGCTGCGCTGCTTCGAGGATGACGACATCACCCATGTCGAAGGCCGCATCGACCCTGTCGCCGACGCCGAGACGGTCGAGACCGAGCTGATGCTTGCCGACCTTGAAAGCCTCGAGCGCCGCATCGCCCAGTTCCGCAAGCGCGCCGCCGGCAAGGACAAGGAAGCCATGGCCGTCCTGCCGATGATGGAGGCAGCGCTTGAATTGCTGCAGGCCGGCAAGCCGACGCGCCTCCTGCTCAACGGCATCGCGCAGGAGGATCTGCGCATCCTGCAAGGGCTGAACCTGCTCACCTCGCATCCCGTTCTCTATGTCTGCAATGTCGCCGAGGCGGACGCCGCCACCGGCAACGAGCACACCAGGGCGGTGGAGAAGATGGCGGCCGCGCAGGGCGCTGGCACGGTGGTGATCTCGGCGGCGATCGAGGCGGAAGTCGCTCAGCTTTCCGACGAGGAGGAAATGGAGTTCCTTGCCTCGCTCGGCCTCGACGAGCCGGGCCTCAACAAGGTGATCCGCGCCGGCTACGAGCTGTTGCAGCTGATCACCTATTTCACCGTCGGGCCGAAGGAGACGCGCGCCTGGACGATCCACAAAGGCGACAAGGCGCCGCAAGCGGCCGGCGTCATCCACACCGACTTCGAACGCGGCTTCATCCGCGCCCAGACGATCGCCTACAACGACTTCGTCACGCTGGGCGGCGAAGTGGCGGCCAAGGAAGCCGGCAAGGCACGCGACGAAGGCAAGGAATATGTCGTCCAGGACGGCGACATCATGCTGTTCAAGTTCAACACCTGATCCGCCAGGAGACCCGGCGATGATAAAAACCTTCGTCGTCGACAATGATCGCCTGCGCCTCACCGAGGATCTCTCGGCGGACGGCGACAGGGTCGTCTGGGCCGATCTCTTCAACCCGACCAAGGAGGAAGAGGCGCGCATCGAGAGCTGGCTGGGCATCGCCATCCCGACCCGCGAGGAGATGGAAGAGATCGAGATTTCGAGCCGCCTTTATGTCGAGGACGGCGGCTACTTCATGACCGCCGTGCTGCCGGCGCAGACCGAGGCCGACGACCCGTTGATGTCGCCGGTAACTTTCGTGCTCGCCGGCAAGAGGCTGATCACCATCCGCTACCATGAGCCCAAGGCCTTCAAGACCTTCCCGCTGCGCGCCGAGAAAGTGGCGACCGGCTGCACCAGCGGCGACACCATCCTGATTGGTCTTCTCGAAGCGATCGTCGACCGGCTCGCCGACATCCTCGAGCGTGCCGGGCGCGATGTGGAAGCGATCTCGCGCGACATCTTCGAGGCGCGCTCGACCAAGGCCTCGAAGCGTAACCGCGATTTCCAGGAGCTTTTGAAAGGCATCGGCCGCAAGGAGGACCTGGCTTCCTCCATCCGCGATAGCCTGATCTCGCTGCAGCGTCTTGCCGGCTTTCTTGCCCATGTCGCGGACCAGACCAAGATGAGCAAGGATGTGCGGGCTCGCATCAAGACCTTGTCGCGCGACGTGCTGTCGCTTGCCGACCACGCCACCTTCCTGTCGCAGAAGATCTCCTTCCTGCTCGATGCCACGCTCGGCATGATCTCGATCGAGCAGAACGCCATCATCAAGATCTTCTCGGTCGCCGCCGTCATCTTCCTGCCGCCGACGCTGGTCGCCTCGATCTACGGCATGAACTTCGACATCATCCCCGAGCTCAAATGGGAGCTCGGCTATCCTTTCGCCATCGGCCTGATGGTGCTTTCGGCCATCCTGCCCTTCTGGTATTTCCGCCGCCGCGGCTGGCTTTGACGCCATCGGCCGGCGACGGCTGCCTTGGCTGGCTTACCAGAAAGGGCTTGACCAAATCGCAGTTGGCCTTCATCCGACCTGAGGGATCGTACATACGTCAACCGGATTGCCGACATGACCGGAAAGACCTGGGCTTATGAGGATTTCGTCGAGGGCGCCTCGCTCGACCTTGGCAGCAAGGACGTAAGTGCTGCCGAAATCATCGAATTCGCCTCGGAGTTCGACCCGCAGCCGATGCATCTCGACGAGGAAGCAGGCAAGGCGAGCATCCTCGGCGGGCTTTCGGCTTCGGGCTGGCACACCTGCGCGATGTTCATGCGCATGCTGTGCGACGCCTTCCTGCTCGATTCGACCTCGCAGGGCTCGCCTGGCATCGAGCATGTGAAATGGAAGAAGCCGGTGCTGGCCGGCGACCGTCTTACCGGCAAGCTCACCATTCTGGCCAAGCGTCAGTCTAAATCCAGACCTCAGCTTGGCCTCATTACGATGCGCAGCGAGCTCGTCAACCAGCACGGCGAGAGTGTCTTCGAGCTTGAGAACACCGGCATGTTCCTCACCCGCGAGGCCGTGGCATGACGCTCGACGAATATTTCCTCATCGGTGAAACCGTCACCCTTGGCTCGCACAGGTTCGAGCCCGAAGAGATCAAGGCGTTCGCCAGGAAATACGATCCGCAGATCTTCCATGTCGATGAAGAGGCGGCGAAGAAAAGCGTACTTGGCGGGCTCTGCGCCTCGGGCTGGCACACCGCGGCCACCTGGATGAAATACAACCTCGAAAAGCGCATGGAGACCGAAGGCGTGCGCTGGACCGGCCCCGGCCCGCAGCCCGAATTCGGCCCCTCGCCCGGCTTCCGCAACCTGAAATGGCTGAAGCCGGTCTATGCCGGCGAGACGGTGACCTTCACCCGCACCGCGCAGGCGCACCGCCCGCTTGCCGGCCGCCCAGGCTGGAACCTGCTCACGCTGCGCTCGGAAGGTTTCGATTCGACCGGCGACAAGGTCATCGAATTCGACAGCGCCGTGCTGGTGAAGGTGGAGTGATTTTCCTTCTCCCCGTTTACGGGGAGAAGGTGCCCGAAGGGCGGATGAGGGGCGGCGCCAGCGTTGGTATTCAACCTCGACCGTCGCACTTACCCCTCACCCTGCTCCGCTCGCTTTGCTCGCTTCGCTTTCCCTCTCCCCGCAAACGGGGCGAGGGAGAAAGACTAATGCCCCTCGAACCCGATCAGCGTTCTGACCGGCACGCCGAGCGCTTCCAGCTTTTGTCGGCCGCCGAGGTCCGGCAGGTCGATGACGAAGCATGCGGCGACGATGTCGGCACCGATCTGCCTGAGCAGGTTCACCGCCGCTTCCGCCGTTCCGCCAGTGGCGATCAGGTCGTCGACCAGGATCACCTTCTCGCCCGGCGAGACGCCGTCCTTGTGCATCTCCATCTCGTCCAGCCCGTATTCGAGGCTGTAGGCCACCCGCACCGTCTCATAAGGCAGCTTGCCTTTCTTGCGGATCGGCACGAAGCCGGCCGAGAGCTGGTGCGCCACGGCGCCGCCGAGGATGAAGCCGCGCGCCTCGATGCCGGCGATCTTGTCGATCTTCAGCCCTGCATAGGGATGCACCAGCTCGTCGATGGCCCGGCGGAAGGCGCGCGCATCGCCAAGCAGCGTGGTGATGTCGCGGAACAGGATGCCGGGCCTGGGGTAATCCGGAATGGTGCGGATGGCCGCAAGCAGTGTGTCTTCGAGGGAGGATTTCATGGGCGGTTGATCCGTTGCCGGACAGTTTTGCCGGCAAGTGGCCAAAAAGAAAAGGGCGCCCTTCGGCGCCCTGGCATTTTTCTGGGAAGCCGGGTGGCTCAATGCGCCACGTCGGCCCACACCTTGCGCTTGGTCATGTAGACGAGCGCGCCGAACAGCAGCAGGAACACCAGCACGCGGAAGCCGGTCTTCTTGCGCTCTTCCAGGTGAGGCTCGGCCGCCCACATCAGGAAGGCCGAGACGTCGCGGGCGTACTGGTCGACCGTCTGCGGCGAACCGTCGTCATAGGTCACCTGGCCGTCCGAGAGCGGCTTCGGCATCTTCAGCGACACTCCGGACAGGAAGTACGGATTGTAGTGCGTGCCTTCCGGGATCGCCATGCCGGCCGGCGGCGTCTCGTCATAACCGGTGAGCAGCGAGTGGATATAATCCGGGCCGCCCTGCGCATACTGGGTGAAGATATCGAAGACGAAGCGCGGGAAGCCGCGCTCGACGCCGCGCGCCTTGGCGAGCAGCGACATGTCCGGCGGCGCGGCGCCGCCATTGGCGGAGGCCGCGGCCTGCTCGTTCGGGAACGGCGCCGGGAAGTGGTCGGACGGCTTGCCCGGGCGATCGAACATGTCGCCGGCATCGTTCGGGCCGTCATGGATGGTGTATTCGGCGGCTAAGGTCTTGATCTGCGCTTCCGAATAGCCGAGCCCTTCCAGGGTGCGGAACGCCACCAGGTTCATCGAGTGGCAGGCGGAGCAGACTTCCTTGTAGACCTTGAGGCCTCGCTGCAGCTGCGCCTTGTCATAGGTGCCGAACGGGCCGGCGAAGCTCCAGCTCATTTCCTTCGGTTCGTTGATCGGGAAATGCGTCGGCGCGGCCGGGTTCTGCTCTTCCTCGGCGATGGCAACGGCACTTGACATCCAAGTACCCGCAACCACCAGGCCGAGTAGCGCCAGCGAGGTGAGAATCTTCTTCATACCCAAAATCCCCTCAGATTCTCAGCCTTTGGTTTCCGGCGCGGCGGTCGCGCCTGCCGGATGTCCGCCGCCCTTGTTTTTTTCCAGCACCGCCTCGGTGATCGAGTTCGGCAGCCGCCTAGGCGTCTCGATCAGGCCGAGCACCGGCATGACGACCAGGAAGAAGGCGAAGTAGAACAGCGTCGCCATCTGCGCCATGAACACGTAGCTGCCTTCCGCCGGCTGCGAGCCCAGCCATCCGAGCAGGATGGCGTCGGCCACGAACAGCCAGAAGAACACCTTGTACCATGGACGGTAGACCGCCGAGCGCACCTTGGAGGTGTCGAGCCACGGCACCAGGAACAGCATGGCGATGGCGCCGAACATGCACAGCACGCCGCCGAGCTTGGAGTTGATCGGCCCGACGTTGAAGGTGATGGCGCGCAGGATCGCGTAGAACGGCAGGAAGTACCATTCCGGAACGATATGGGCCGGCGTCTTCAGCGGGTTGGCGACCGTGTAGTTGTCCGGGTGGCCGAGATAGTTCGGCAGGTAGAAGACGAAATAGGCGAAGATGAACAGGAACACGATCATGCCGAACGCGTCCTTGATGGTCGCGTAGGGCGTGAAGGCGACGGTGTCGGTCTTCGACTTGACCTCGATGCCGGTCGGGTTCGACTGGCCGACGACATGCAGCGCCCAGATGTGCAGCACGACGACGCCGGCGATCATGAACGGCAAAAGGTAATGCAGCGCGAAGAAGCGGTTCAGCGTCGGATTGTCGACGGCGAAGCCGCCGAGCAGAAGCTGCTGGATCCAGTCGCCGACCAGCGGGATGGCGCTGAAGAAGCCGGTGATGACGGTGGCGCCCCAGAAGCTCATCTGGCCCCAGGGCAGCACATAGCCCATGAAGCCGGTGGCCATCATCAAGAGGTAGATGATGCAGCCGAGGATCCACAGCAGTTCGCGCGGCGCCTTGTAGGAGCCGTAGAACAGGCCGCGGAAGATGTGGATGTAGACGGCGACGAAGAAGAACGAAGCGCCGTTGGAATGGAGATAGCGCAACAGCCATCCCGAATTCACGTCGCGCATGATCTTCTCGACCGAATCGAAGGCGAGATTGGTGTCGGACGCGTAGTGCATCGCCAGCACGATGCCGGTCAGGATCTGCGCGACCAGCATGATCGACAGGATGCCGCCGAACGTCCACATGTAGTTGAGGTTGCGCGGCACCGGATAGGCGACGAAACTGTCATAGATCAGCCGCGGCAGCGGCATGCGGGCGTCGAACCAGCGCTCGATACCGGTCTTGGGCGTATAGGTCGAGTGTCCCTCGCTCATCGAAATGTCCCCTGCCTCAACCGATAAGGATCTTGGTATCGGAAATGAACTTGAATACCGGGATCGCCATGTTCTCCGGCGCCGGGCCTTTGCGGATGCGGCCGGCGGTGTCGTATTGCGAACCATGGCAGGGGCAGAACCAGCCGCCGAAATCGCCTTCCTGGCCGAGCGGGATGCAGCCGAGATGCGTGCAGACCTGCACCATCACCATCCAGGCTTCCTTGCCGGGCGTGGTGCGGTTGGCGTCGGTCGCCGGCGCGTCGGACGGCAGGTTGGCGTTGCGCGCGATCGGGTCCTTGAGATCGCCGAGGTTGACGGCTTCGCCGTCCTTCATTTCCTTTTCGGTGCGGTTGCGCACCACCACCGGCTTGCCGCGCCACTTGACGATCAGCGAACTGCCGGGCTGCAGCGAGGAGACATCGACCTCGACCGAAGCAAGTGCCAGCGTCGAGGCGTCGGGACGCATCTGGTCGATGAACGGCCACGCGACGGCTCCGGCGCCGACAACGGCGGCCATGCCGGTGGCCACGTAGAGAAAATCGCGACGGTTGGGATCGTGGATGTCGGTTGCGCTCACGGGTGCCTGATCCTTTCGCCTCTTCCTAACCGGAGGCCGAGCCTTGTCCCCGCTCAATCGCACCTGCCCGACAGCGCATGGCGAACAGGCTAGCGAATTCCTCCGGCATTTGGAGTTCGGTTTATGCGTGCGGCCCGTTTTTGTCCAGCGGGGTGAGGCCACAAGGGCAGATTGTCGCGGGGATGTACGGCGGTCGCGACCGGCGCCTCTTCGCCAAGCCGCCGGATAGGGTGAGACAGCAGGGAATCCGGGATAAAATCGGGCCGGCGTTCGCCTCGACAGCGGCTCCTGGCCCGGTCTATTCTGCGGCCATGGCGCATGTCATTGAACGCGACAGCTGGGCCGACGCCCCCGACCGCTGGAAAGGCGAGCTGCAATGCGGCCAATTCGGCGCCAATTCCTGCCTGATCTTCAATTATCAGCCCACGGTCGGCGGCGGCCCGCGCCTGCACAAGCACCCCTATGCGGAGATATTCGTCATCCGCTCAGGCACCGGCCTGTTCATGATCGGCGACGAGGAAATCAAGGCCACGGCCGGCCAGATCCTGATCGTGCCGCCTGACACGCCGCACAAATTCACCAATCTCGGCCCCGGCCCGCTCGAAAGCACCGACATTCACGAGAATGGCCACTTCATCACGGAGTGGCTGGAATGATTCTTTCAACCCTTCGATTGGACCTGTCCGAAGGCTGACTGCGGCCTAGTTCCATCCATCTGGCACCGATGGAGATCGAGGCATGCTAACTCGCACCGTTGAGGTCGAGGGGCTGGCCATCGCGATCCGGGAAGCAGGACCGCCCGATGCGCCCGGCCTTCTGCTGCTGCATGGCTGGCCGCAGAGCTCTTACGCTTTTGGGGCAATCATCGACCGGCTGGCCAAGGACCAGCGCGTGGTCGCCCCGGACCTGCCGGGCATCGGCGGCTCGCACGGCATGCCCAGAAGCGGTGAGAAGGCATATCTGGCCAAGCTGATGAACCGTCTGGTTAACGCCTGCGGCTTGCGGCAGGTCATCGTCGCCGGCCACGACGTCGGCGGCCAGATCGCCTATGCGCTGTTGCGGGACAAGTCCGCGGAGTTGTCCGGCGCGGTGATTATGGATGTCGTCATCCCTGGCGTGGCGCCGTGGGAAAAGGTCATCCGCAACCCGCACATCTGGCATTTTGCCTTCCATGCGATCCCGGCTTTGCCGGAGCTGCTGGTGAGCGGCCATGAGCGCGCCTATTTCGATTTCTTCTTCGATGTCCTTTCGAAGGAAAAGTCGGCGATCCCTGCCAAAGCCCGGGACATCTACACAAAGGCCTAT
This sequence comes from Mesorhizobium sp. WSM4832, assembly GCF_055811115.1. Classification (NCBI taxonomy): domain Bacteria; kingdom Pseudomonadati; phylum Pseudomonadota; class Alphaproteobacteria; order Hyphomicrobiales; family Phyllobacteriaceae; genus Mesorhizobium; species Mesorhizobium sp. WSM4832. The sequence continues at coordinate 178,159 of NZ_JBVVQH010000011.1, forward strand.
TCGCGGCCGGAAAGCCTCAAGGCGGGCTTCGACTGGTATCGCGCCTTTGCCGACGATGCCAGGCCAATTCCGTGCCGTCTGCGACCCCGATTACCACGCCGGTGCTTTATCTCAGGGGCTCGGCCGCACCCGGCGACATCGCCGATTATCTCGACGGCTTCAGGTCCGCGGGTCTATCGCGGGTCGAAGGCGACATCATCGCCGACAGCGGGCACTTCGCGGCTGACGAGAACCCGACAGCGCTCGCTGCAAGATTGGCACGCTTTCGCAAAGAGATCGGCGCGCCTAGAGCAATTCCAGGAAAAGTGTGAGCGGTTTTCCGTCTGGAATTGCGTCAAAACAAAGAGATAGAGCGGTTCGCCGTTTCCGTGAAACGGTGAAACGCTCTAGCTGGCGCCAAGCCTGACCAGAACCGCCCTTGGAATGTCGTATTCACGGATCACCGCATCGTGCCGGCGCAGCCCGCAAAGCTCGCGCTGGATGAAGTAGGCATGGACGGCCGCGGCCGCTTCCTTGAGCAGCCGGGCGCGATCTTCGCCCTCGCCGCCCTCGCGCAACTTGCGTAGCGTTTGTTCGACGCGCTGCCCGGCGCGGCCGAGCGCGGCGGCCTTTTCGGCCAGGATTTCGTGGCCGAGCAGGTCGAGCGCATTTTCCTGCGCGCCTGACCGTCCGAAATTCGAGGGCATGCGTACCGACATGGTGCCGTTCTACTCCGCCGGCCGCGTCTCTTCCAGCACGCTTTCCTCGTTGAACAGGAAGCCGCCGGACTGCCGTTTCCAGAGCCGCGCATAGAGCCCGTCGAGCGCCACCAGCTCGTCATGCGTGCCTTGTTCGACGATGCGGCCGCCGTCGAGCACCACCAGCCGGTCGAGCGCCGCGATCGTCGAGAGCCGGTGCGCGATGGCGATCACCGTCTTTTTCTCCATCAGCCTCGTCAGGTTCTCCTGGATCGCCGCCTCGATGTCGGAGTCGAGCGCCGAGGTCGCTTCGTCGAGGATGAGGATCGGCGCATCCTTGAGGAAGACGCGCGCAATCGCCACGCGCTGCCGCTGGCCACCGGAGAGTTTCACACCGCGCTCCCCGACATAGGCCTCGTAGCCGGCACGATCGCGGTTGTCGCGCAGGCCGAGGATGAAATCATGCGCCTCGGCCTTCTTCGCGGCGGCGATCACTTGCGCATCGGTGGCATTCGGCATGCCGAGCTTGATGTTGTCGCGCAGCGAGCGGTGGAACAGCGCCGTGTCCTGGCTGACCACGCCGATATTGCCGCGCAGCGAGTTCTGCGTGACCCCGGCGATATCCTGGCTGTCGATCAGGATCCGGCCGCCTTCCAGGTCGTAAAGACGCAGGATCAGGTTTGCCAGGGTCGTCTTGCCGGCGCCGGACGGCCCGACAAGGCCGACCTTCTCGCCCGGGCGCACGACGAGGTCGATGCCGTCCAGCACCCCTGCCCCCTTGCCGTAATGGAAGGTGACGTTCTTGACCTCGATGCGGCCACCGGCGACCACCAATTCCCTGGCGTCCGGCGCATCGGTCAGGCCGAGCGGCTGGGTGATCAGCGCCTTGGAGTTCTCCAGCACGCCGAGGTTCCTCAGGATGCTGTTGAGCTGCATCATCAGCCGTCCCAGCAGCATGTTGAGCCTCAGCACAAGGGACAGCGTGAAGGCGACGGCGCCGACGGTGATCGAGCCTTCCACCCAGAGATAGATGGCAAAGGCCGCGATCGCGGTGATCATGATGCCGGAGAGCATGGTCAGCGCCATGCGCACGCCGGTCAGCCGCCGCGTGAACGGCCGCAACGCGTCGAGATAGATGTCGAAACCGCTGCGGATATAGCGGTCGTCGCCGTCGGCCGAAAACAGCTTCAGCGTCTGCACGTTGGAATAGGAATCGACGATGCGGCCTGTGATCATCGAGCCGGCTTCGGCGGTCGCCTCGGCATGTTTGCGGATCGCCGGCAGATAGAGTTTCGCCAGCCAGCCGAAGGCGGAGATCCAGACAACCACCATGACCGCCAGCCGCAAATCCAGCCCCGCGACCAGCGCCAGCGTCGTCACCGTATAGACGATCATGAACCAGACCACCTCGATGAAGCTCTCCATCAGGTCGCCCGTCGCCTGACCCGCCTGCCAGACCTTGGTGGCGATGCGGCCGGCGAAATCGTTCTGGAAGAAGGCGTAGGACTGGCGCGAGACATGCCGGTGCGCCTGCCAGCGCACCAGATTGTAGAACCCGGGGGTGATCGTCTGCTCGTCGACCAACGCCGACAGGCCGACAACGGCCGTGCGGACGATGAGCACCACCGCGCCCATGAACAGCAGTTCGGGACCTGCCGCGCCCCAAAGCGCGTGCCAGCTGCGTTCGCCGGGCAACTGGTCCAGGATATCGACCAGCCTTCCGACGAAATAGAAGAGGCCGGCCTCGACCAGCGGCGCGATGCCGCCGATGACGAGCATGGCGAAGAAGGCGAGCTTTGCCTGCCCGACATAGTGCCACAGGAAGCCGCCGACGCTGGCCGGCGGCCGAAGATTCGCGGGCTCGCGGAACGGGTAGACCCAATGCTCGAACCAGCGATAGATGGCTTGCATCATTCCGCGGCTTCACCCTTTGTCGACAGGTCTTCGGCGGCCTGCTTTTCCTCGAGCAGGAACCCGCCCGACTGGCGCCGCCAGAGCTGGGCATAAAGCCCGCCCTTGGCGATCAACGCCTCATGCGAGCCATCCTCGACGACACGGCCTTTGTCCATCACCACCAGCCTGTCCATCGCCGCGATGGTCGACAGACGATGGGCAATGGCGATGACGGTCTTGCCCTGCATGAGCTTGTACAGATTCTCCTGGATCGCCGCTTCCACCTCCGAATCGAGCGCGGACGTCGCCTCGTCGAGAATAAGGATCGGCGCGTCCTTCAGCATAACGCGGGCAATGGCGATGCGTTGCCGCTGGCCGCCGGACAGCTTTACGCCGCGCTCGCCGACCAGCGCCTCGTAGCCGCACTGCCCGTGCGGATCGGTCAATCCAGCGATCACATCGTCGATCTGCGCGGCTTTGGCGGCGCTGAACATGGCCTCGTCGCTGGCGGACTGACGTCCATATTTGAGGTTCTCGCGAACGGATCGATGCAGCAGCGACGTATCCTGGTTGACGAAGCCGATCGCCGCGCGGACGCTCTCCTGCGAGACCCCGCGGATATCCTGTCCGTCGATCAGCACCTTGCCGTCCTGCACGTCGAACAGCCGCAGCACGAGATTGACCAGCGTCGACTTGCCGGCTCCCGATCGCCCGATCAGGCCGACCCGCTCGCCCGGCGCGATTTTCAGCGACAGATCGTCGATGACACCGCCTTTGCCGTCCGTGCGCCAGTAGTTGAAGTTCACCCGGTCGAACTCGATGCCGCCCGCGCTCACGATAAGGGCCGGTGCGCCGTGTTGGTCCTGCATGGTGATGGGACGCGCGATCGTCGTCATCGAATTGCTGGCGACGCCGATCTGCCGGAAGACGTTGCCGCCGACATCGAGGATCCTGCCGGAGATGTTGGCGATCTGCAGCGCGAACGGTATGGCCGTCGCCACCGCCGCGGTGGTCATGGCGCCGGCGTTCCAGCCGGCGAGCGCCAGCCAGCTTATGGCGATCAGCAGCGCCGCGTTGAGCACGAACAAGGCCGACCACATCAGCGTGAAAACGCGCATCAGCTGGTAAAAGGTTTCGGCGTGCTCGACCACCGCTTGCGAGACATATTCGTCTTCGTGTTCGCCGGTCGAGAAGGTCTTGAGCGTCAGGATGTTGGTGTAGCTGTCGACCATGCGGCCGCTCACCTGCGACCACCGCTCCGACAGCGCCGACGAGCGCCGCGTGATCCTGGGCATCGCCAACGAGAAGATCAGGCAATAGAACGCCAGCCACAGCGCCACCACCGCCAGCAGAAGCGTGTCTAGCCGCGCCAGCACGACGATGGCCACGGCGACGAAGACCAGCGCATACCAGACGGCGTCGACGGTGAGGTTGACGCTCATCTCCACGGAATCGCCGCTTTGCATGACCTTGGTCCCGATGCGCCCGGCAAAGTCGTTCTGGAAGAACGACCAGTCCTGGCGCACGACATGCCAATGGCTCTGCCAGCGGATGAGGTCGATGAGATTTGGCGCGATGGCGTGGTTGCGAACGAGCGCGTCGACGACCATCGACAGCGGACGCAACAGCACGACGAACGCCATCAGGGCGAGCAGCGGCCCATGCGCCGCGAAGAAATCGCCGGGCTTGGCGTCGGTCAGTGCGCCCACGATCAGGCCGACGAAAATCGGCAGCATCGCGTCGACGATGGCGGCGACGGCAACGATGATCATGCGCAACCGATACGCGGCGCGAAACTGGCTTATGAAATACCAGTAGAACCGCCAAAGCCCCATTGGCGGCTGCCGGTCGTCGGCGAGCGCCACCGGCGAATAACGGCTTTCGAACCAGGTGAAGATGCGGTCGAACATTTTTCTCTCGTGGACGCCGGAAACCGCCTGCACCGATCTGGTAGCCGGCCTGCTCTGACCATGCCGTGGTTACGCCCGGGATCGATTCCCGACAATCGTCGTGACCTGCTGGTGCCAGAGCGGTTCAGCATTTCACAAAATCGCTGAACCGCCCCAAGTCTTTGTTGTTGCGCAATTCCGGACAGAAAACCGCTATGCACTTTTCCTGGAATTGCTAAGTCCTTGTTGCTGCGCAATTCCGGACGGAAAACCGCTATGCACTTTTCCTGGAATTGCTCCAATCGCGATCGCGTTACTCCGCTGCCATCTCGGATTGGGGCCCCTTGGCATCCGACTCAGCCGGCGCGTCATCGAGCAGGAAGCCGCCGGACTGGCGCTGCCAGAGCTGGGCGTAGAGGCCGCCCTTGGCGACGAGCTCCTCGTGCGAGCCTTCCTCGATGATGCGGCCTTTGTCCATGACGACGAGCCGGTCCATCGCCGCGATGGTCGACAGGCGGTGCGCGATGGCGATGACGGTCTTGCCCTGCATCAGCTTGTAGAGGTTCTCCTGGATGGCCGCCTCGGCTTCCGAATCGAGCGCCGACGTCGCCTCGTCGAGGATCAGGATCGGTGCGTCCTTCAGCATGACACGGGCAATCGCGACGCGCTGCCGCTGGCCGCCGGACAATTTGACGCCCCGGTCGCCGACATGGGCGTCGAAGCCCTTGCGGCCGTTGTGGTCGGAAAGCTCGCTGATGAAGTCCAGCGCCTCGGCCCGTTTCGCCGCCTCGATCAGCATCTCGTCGGTTGCGTCTGGCCGGCCGTAGAGGATGTTCTCGCGCACCGAGCGGTGCAGCAGCGAGGTGTCCTGCGTCACCATGCCGATCTGCGCGCGCAGCGAGTCCTGCGTCACCACCGCGATCTCCTGGCCGTCGACGAGGATCCTGCCGCCTTCCAGGTCGTAGAAGCGCAGCAAGAGATTGACCAGCGTCGACTTGCCGGCGCCGGAGCGGCCGACAATACCGACCTTCTCGCCGGGTTTCACGGTAAGCGACAGGTTCTCGATGACGCCCTTCTGCTTGCCGTAGTGGAAGCGGATGTCCTCGAAGCGGATCTCACCATGCGCGACGGCGATGTCCTTCGCGCCTGGCCTGTCCTCGACCAGACGCGGCAGCGAGATCGACTGGATGCCATCGTGCACCGTGCCGATGTTCTCGAACAGCCCGGACATCTCCCACATGATCCACTGCGACATGCCCCACATGCGCAGCACCAGGCCGATGACCACGGCGACCGCGCCGATCGTCACCGCCTGGCCCAGCCACAGCCACAGCGAGATCGCCGTGACGGAAAACAGAAGCAGCGAATTCAGGATGTAGAGCAGGCCGTAAAGCACGGTCACCAGCCGCATCGAGCGGTAGACCGTATCGAGGAAGCCGGCCATGCCTTCCCTGGCGAAGGTGGCTTCGCGCCGCGCGTGCGAAAACAGCTTCACCGTCTGGATGTTGGTGTAACTGTCGACGACGCGGCCGGTCATGGTCGAGCGCGCGTTGGCCTGCTCCTCGCCGACCTTGCCGAGCCGCGGAATGAAGAAGCGCAAGAGCCCGATATAGCCGACCAGCCAGACGGCAAGCGGCGCGGCCAGCCGCAAGTCGGCCGAGCCGACGATGAACAGCATGCCGAGGAAATAGACGATGACGTAATTGAGAACCTCGATCAGCTTGATGACGCAGTCGCGCACGGCGAGCGCCGTCTGCATCAGCTTGGTGGCGATGCGGCCGGCGAACTCGTCCTGGTAGAAGGCCATCGACTGCTTCAAGAGATAGCGATGCACCTGCCAGCGGATGCGCATGGGATAGTTGCCCATCAGCGTCTGCTGGTTGAGCAGCGAATGCAGCCAGACCGTGCCCGGCAGCGCGAACAGCACGACGAAAGCCATGCCGGCGAGCTTCCAGCTCTCGGTCTGCAGGAAAGTTTCGCGGTTCTGCGCCGACAGCCAGTCGACGATGCGGCCCATGAAACCGAACATCCACACTTCGGCGATGGCGATCGACGTCATCAGGATCGCGTCTGGGATGATGTAGGGCAAGGCGCCGCGCGTATAATGCAAGCAGAACGCGATCAGCGTCTTCGGCGGTTCGACCGGCTCCTCGGCAGGGAACGGATCGAGCCTGTTTTCAAACCAGCGGAACATTCCAGGCACTCGACTGTCTCTGCGCTCACGCGGCGCGGGATTGATGGGCAAGGTTTTTCGGCCGCGCGGCGCCGCGGGCCGGCGATACGGAACCATCCGTATCGCCGGCCCTGCTTCGCGCAATATAGGGTGTCGCGGGCTTTTCGCCGACAGGCTCGTTCGATGAGCCCGACGGCCCCGAACTTCCCGATGAAAAGCTCGAGCCTGCCCGGGCCTTGTCGCCCGGCCGGATCAAGCGGATGATCCGGCGCACCAGCGTGGGCCGGCTGTGGTCGGGCACCGCGCGCGAGAAATCGACGTCCGGCAGCATGCCGCGATGCGGCCTGCGCCGTTCCTCGGCATGCACCGCCGACGAATAGGTCTCGCCGATCAGCAGCGCCCAGGTCGCCGCCTTGCGCTCGTGCAGGCTTCTTGACCCCGGTATCTTATAGGGATCGAACATCGGTCCGTCCTCCAGATGCAAATGCGTTAAAAATGGTGATGCGGCCTCGACCACGGGCATTCGGCCGAAGGCGCGGATCGACTCGGTCGGGACGTGAGGGCACGCGTCGGTTGGGACACGACAAGTGTCGGTCCCGACACTTTCAGGTGGGGCACGACGCCCTTTTGGCAGTTTGAAAAACATCGCAAGATTCCTTCGAAGGCCGAAAACTGGGTTCGGCGGGAATCGGTGCGATGAAGACTTAAAGTGTCAGAAGAATCGTCGTACCGAAACCGCCTGCGGGCATACGTGAGCCCCGGAAAGGAGCTGGATGTGCATGGTCATCATGTGGTTCCCCTCCTACGGTTTGGGTTGACGATGATGGGCATATACTCGACTTCGCAGAAAATGGCCACCCGCCAGTCCAGAAATCGCCGAAAGCCGGAGATGCCTGTGGCCGATCTGCCACTTATTAGCAGGATGCGGAAATGAACGATCGTCTCCGCATCGCGCTCTACCAGCCGGATATCGCCGGCAACACCGGGACAATCCTGCGCTTCGCCGCCTGCCTCGACCTTGCCGTCGATATCGTCGAACCAGCCGGCTTCCCGCTCTCGGACCGGACGCTGAAACGGGCCGGCATGGACTACCTCGAAATGGCGGCTCTGACCCGTCATGCCGACTGGCACGCCTTCGAGCAGTGGCGAAAGGCGCATGCGCGTCGCCTGGTTCTGTTCACCACCAAGGCCGCGGCCGCCTACACCGACTTTGCTTTCACCGCCGGGGACATTCTCCTGTTCGGCCGCGAAACCGCCGGCGTGCCGGATCAGGTCCACCAGGCGGCGGACGCGCGACTGACCATTCCGATGCGGCCTGGCGCGCGCAGCATCAATGTGGCGCTGTCGGTCGCCATGGTCGCCGGCGAAGCCCTCCGCCAGCTCGGCTAGTATCCGTGGCCCACCTTCCTTGCCGCCGCCGACGATGGCGGTTTCTCCCGTCATTCTCACCCAGGCGCACATCGCCTTCTCCTGCATTTGCCCTATCGACGGTTCTTCGCTACAAGCTCAACTTAACTTGAGGTCAAGCGGAAACTTCGAATGGCTACGGTAAAGGAATTGACGGTCGGCCAGGTGGCTGTGCGTAGCGGCGTGGCGGTATCGGCGCTGCATTTCTACGAGGCGCGCGGACTGATCCGCAGCCACCGCACGTCGGGCAACCAGCGGCGCTACGGCCGCGACGTGCTGCGGCGCGTGGCGATCATCCGCGTCGCCCAGGAGGTCGGCATCTCGCTCGCCGACATCGCCGCCGCGTTCCAATCCCTGCCCGAGGGCCGGACCCCGACCCGCGAGGATTGGAATCTGCTTTCAACGGCTTGGCGCGATGGGCTCGATCATAAGATCAGCCAGTTGAAGAAGCTGCGCGACGGCCTGACCGATTGCATTGGCTGCGGCTGCATGTCGATCGACAAATGCCCGCTGAGGAACAGGGAAGACCGATTGAGCGCTCAAGGGGCGGGAGCGAGGCGGCTGTTGGTCGAGCGCTGACTGGAGCTTAGATGCTTGATTCTCAAAGGCCGACAGGTATCTTGCCAATCCTGCGAGCCGTCGAGATCGTCCCCCAAAATAGTCATTGCCGGACAAGACCTTCGCTTGCAGGAGAATGCCCTAGACCTCAATCTTCTCCGCAACCCGGTGGATCGCAGCGGCATGAGTTGGAACGCCATCGCGTCCTTCGGTCCGAAGGCCCTGCACGGCCTGAATCTCGCCGCGCAGGATTTTGCCTCGCGCCGGCGCCCTGCTCCGGCCGGTCTCACCGAAGCTTCGACGCATGATCTCTACCTCGCTCCCCATTGCGACGACATCTGCTTTTCGCTCGGGGCCTTCGCCCTCAGGCGACGAAAGGGCGTCCTGCTCACATTGTTCTCGAAATCGGGCTATGTGGCCCGCCCGCAGACGATCGCAGCGCTTGGCGATGACCGCATCGCCGTGATCTCCAGCCTGCGCCAGCGCGAAGACCTCGCCTTTGCAGAGCAGGCTGGCCTGCGGCCCTGTTTCGGCGGGCTCGACGAGGCGCTGCTGCGCGGGCACGATCCGTTCGAAACCGCCAAGGCCCAGGACGACGCACGGCAGCTCGACGGCGCCGTCGTCGCGGCGATCTTCGCCGCGGCAGCGGAACAGCCCAAGGACCGGCAGCCCTGGCTCTTCTGCCCGATGGCCATCGGCGGGCATATCGACCACATGGTGGTCCTCAAAGTCGTGTTGCGGCATTACAACGCCCTGCGGGCGCGCTGGCGCATCGCCTTCTACGAAGATCTGCACTATGCCTCCGCCTGGCAGGCGCGGGCGACCGGGCTTGCGAGGTTCCGTCACCTTGCCGTGGAGTTGAAGCCGCAGCGCTCGCTCTGGCCCATCGGCGCGGCGGCCGACAAACTGGCGCTCGTTGCGCTGTATCCGAGCCAGTTCGTCGAGCCGCCGGCCTCGATAAAGCCGTTCACTCCGGCCCAGCGCATCCCGGCCCCGGCGCATGAGGCGCTGTGGAGCATCGAACAGACATGACGCGCTCCAACCCCTCCTTGCCGTCGCTGCACCTTGCGTGGACAGCGCTGGCCAAAAGCTGGTCGGGCACAAAAGAAAAATGGCGCCGGCTGATGGCTCGCCTTCAGCTGAGGCCTCGCGCCGCCGTATCTCGAGAGCTGTTTTCCGCCCTGGCGCGGTCGCCGCGCGATGATGCGGACCTGCGGCCGCACTTGCTCGTCCTGGTGCCTTGGCTGCCGATCGGCGGCGCCGAAGTGCTGCTTGCCGATATCCTGGACAGCCTCAAGGCCGAATGGCGCCTCAGCATCGTCACCACCGAGCGCGGCGACCAGGCGTTGGCGCCGGCATTCGCGGCAATCACCCCCGAAATCTACCATTTGCCGAATCTGCTCAGTCGGCGGCATTGGTTCGACTTCGTCGCCGCGCTTATGGCCTCACGCGATTCCCGGGCGATCCTGTCGAGCGGATCGCGCTTCCTCTATGCCAATCTGGAGCGGATCAAGACACGATTTCCGGCGATCCTGAGCTACGACATCATGCACAATGATGCGCCGAAGGGGCATCTGGCGTCGGCGCTCCGCGCCGGGCTTCACATTGATCGCCTCATCGCGGTGAACGAAAGTATCGGGCGCTCGTTTACGCGTGGCGGTGCCGGTTCCGGGACGGTGGCTGTCATCCCCAACGGCGTAGATTACCAAGGCGTTTTCAACCCGCAAAGCGTTGACCGCCACGCAGCCCGCGGACGCTTCGACATCGAGGATGGCGCTTTTGTCATCGGCTTCGTCGGACGGATGAGCGAGGAAAAGCGTCCGCTCGCCTTTCTGGCGGTGGCCGCGCCTATCCTCGCCGCCCATTCCCATGTCCGCTTGCTGGTGCTAGGCGACGGTCGAATGACCAAAGCGTTTCGCGATGCGGCCCGTACCGCCGGCATCGCCGACCGCCTCCATCATTTGCCTCGCCTCGATCGGGCGGCGATGCCACAGTTTTACGCCGCCTGCAGCATCATGGTGCTGCCTTCGCGCATCGAAGGCACGCCGCTCACGATGCTTGAGGCGCTGGCAATGGGTTGCCCGGTGGCCGCCACCGATGTCGGCGACACGGCGCTCATCATCCGCGAAGGCATCAACGGCTTCATCGCTCCGGTCTCAATCCCGGAGGCGCTGACGCCGCGCGTTGCCGGGCTGGTCGGCGACGAAGCGGCCCTGGAGCGGATGCGCGCGGCAGCGCGGCAGTCGATCATCGACACCGGACGTTCGGCCGATGCGATGCTGGCCACCTACAGGGCGTTGCTGCGGCCAACTCGGGAAGTTCCCGGCTGACATCGAAGGTAGCTACGTTCGCAGCGCGCCTTAATCGGCCGCCGGCAGCCGCCGCATGGTGAACTCGATAACGTCGCCTGGACGTTCGAACCAGCTTTCGATCTCGGTCCAGTAGGCCTGTTTCGGGAAACGCTCGAACCACTCCTTCGCCTTGAGGCGCGCGTCGGGCCGCGGCAACACGAAGGTCTCGCGCAGGAATCCGTCACGCGGCTGGTTTATGCGCTCGGCCCGCGAGCGTTCCAGCCTCTTCTTCAAGCCATCCAGCGGCGGTCTCGCCGGGGTGCGCACGAAGCAACTCCTTTGCACCTGGGTCAGACAGGACTTGACCCTTGTCTCCAAGAGATTAGGGATCGCGCGCAGAAAAAACGAGTCATTTGTCAGGCAGGCGTGCCTATGGCTGGAGACCGAATTGGAAAGACCTGACCTTCCCGTGGGCCTGCCGGCCGACATCGAGCAGAAGAAGATGAAGGCCCGCCTCTGGTTCGAGACTTTGCGCGAACGCATCTGCGCCACCTTCGAGCAGATCGAGCAGGAACTGATCGGACCGCAAGCGTCATGGTCGCCCGGTCATTTCGAAAAGACCCCGTGGGAGCGCGACGAAGGCCGCGGTGGCGGCGGCACCATGTCGATGATGCGCGGCCGCGTCTTCGAGAAGGTCGGCGTGCACACCTCGACCGTCCATGGTGAATTCTCGCCTGAGTTCAGGAAGCAGATTCCCGGCGCCGAGGAGGACCCGCGCTTCTGGGCAAGCGGCATCTCGCTGATTGCCCACCCCTGGAATCCCAATGTGCCGGCCGTACATATGAATACGCGCATGGTGGTCACCACGCGCCAGTGGTTCGGCGGTGGCGCGGATCTGACGCCGGTGCTCGACCGTCGCCGCAACCAGGACGATCCGGACACGATTGCTTTCCATCGCGCCATGCAGTTCGCCTGCGACAAGAACCCCGCGGTGGCCGACTATCCGAAATTCAAAGCCTGGTGCGACGAGTATTTCTTCCTGCCCCACCGCAATGAGCCGCGCGGCGTCGGCGGCATCTTCTTCGACTGGCTGCATTCGGAGGAGGACGAGGGCGGCTGGAATGCCGATTTCAATTTCGTCCAGGATGTCGGACGCTCTTTCCTCGTCGTCTATGCCCATCTGGTGCGGGGCAACTTCAACCAGACCTGGACCGATGACGAGCGCGACGAACAGCTCATCCGGCGCGGCCGCTATGTCGAATTCAACTTGCTTCACGATCGCGGCACCATCTTCGGCCTGAAGACCGGCGGCAATGTCGCCTCGATCCTCTCCAGCCTGCCGCCTGAGGTAAAATGGCCGTAACAATCCGGTGAGCGCGGGCGTCGCCGCATTGCTGTCCCATTCGCTGAATCTTGGCCGGCATTGTGGCAGGGACGATATCTTTTTCGTCTAATATCCTTTTGAAAGAATTGATGTATTTAACGTTTCCGGGTCGGGAAGCGCCGGCGGCAGAAGCGGAGATTGCGGTCTCCCGCGGGCCGTGACCCGACGCGACTTGACGGCCCCGATCAAGAGGGTGCCTGCCGAACGGGGCACCCGCATCCAGGAGAGCATGCTATGCGCAAGCTGATCGTGACGGCAGCAGCCGCTGCCTTTCTCGCCTCCGGTGGCGCCGCGTTCGCGGCGGTCAAGCACACCACCGGCACCGTGAAGAGCTTTGATGGAACGGCCAAGAGCCTTGTTCTGGACAATGGATCGACTTTCACGCTGTCCAAGGCCTTCAAGGATCCCGGCATTCAGGCCGGCGAGAAGGTCCGCGTGTCCTGGGACATCAGCGGCAAGAACAAAATTGCCGAGGCCGTCAAGATCATGAAGTAGCGGCGCTGAGCATGATGCCGAAAGGTGTGAAGCGGTTTTCGGGCGACATCATGCTCTATCTCTTTGATTTGGAGCCGGATTCAGATTTCAGGTCGACTTGATCTGAAATTGTCCGGCTCTAATGCATGTCGCCCAAAAGTGTGCAGCGGTTCTGGGACAACGACATGCATAAAAACAAAGACTTTAAAGCGTGTCGCCTGAATCCGTTTCAGCGCGACACGCTTTAGCCAGGCTCAGGCAACGCGAAAGGCGGAGCATCCTTGCTCCGCCTTTCGGTTTCGTGGGTTTTGCCGCGCCGACCGCCCCTGGCTACTCTTCATGCAACCGAAAACGGCGGCATGTGTTATTGATATCCATCCGAGCAATTCCGCGAAAACGCGCCCCTGCTTCCGACGGATTGCATAAAAAACAATGGCTGGAGCGGCCGGGCTGGGCAGCTCCAAAGCGAGGAAAGGAAAACCCATGAAGGAATTTCAATGCGGATCGCTGGTTCCCGGCTGTGACTGGCACACGCGCGCCGACGAGGAAGCCGAGGTCATGCGCCGCGCCGTCGAGCATATGCGCGAGACGCATGGTGAGACCATCATCCGCGAGACGATGATCGAGGCGATCCGTTCGCGCATCCAGAAGGTCCGCGACGCGGCCTGAGCCTTAATATCTTCAGGTTTGCAGTGCCTGCGCGGCGCGTTCCATGAGCGCGCCGCGTTCCAGCGTGAATCCCGACCCGACCCACTCCTTTTCGAGGTTCTTCAGCGTGGCGCCGAGCTTCGGCCCCGGCGGCGCGCCAAGTCCGGTCAGGTCGGCGCCTTTGATCGGAAACACCGGCTTTTCCCATTTCAGGGTGAAATTGAGCAGGCGGGAAAAGCCGCCGGCTTCCATCATCGCCTGATTGTCCTCCACGGCACGCGTCCGAGCGGCGGCGAGCGCCAGCCTGATGCGATCGAGATAGCCGTCGCGATCGCCGTAATAGAGTTTTTTGGCCAGTTCGGTCTCGGTTGCCTTCGCATCCGGGGCGACGGTTAGCGCCCAATGCCGCAGGCGATCGGCCTCTCCGTTCGAAAGTCGCAGCCGCTTGGCAAGCGTCTTCATGCGCACGGCATCAGGGGGGACGATCGCCTCCAGTCTCAGCATCGGATCGGCGCTCCAGCCGAGATCCGCCCCGGTCCTGACCAGGCCGTGGACGGCGTCGATGCCCCACTTCTCGCTTTCCGGAAGTGCTGCGGACAGCACGCCCGCCTGGCGCATCCACAGCAGGGCGCGCGAAGGATCCGGGGCCGACAAGAGCTTCTTCAGTTCGGACCAGACACGTTCGGCCGAAAGCTGGGCAAGCCCGTCCTTCAGCCTGGCGCAGGCCTTTAGCCCTTCCGCGTCCGGCCGTCCGTCGCCATACCAGGCAAAGAAGCGGAAAAAGCGCAGGATGCGCAGATAGTCCTCGCGGATGCGCGCTTCCGCGTCGCCGATGAAACGCAGCCGCCGCGCCTCGATATCGGCGATGCCGCCGACAAGATCGACGACCGTCCCGTCGGCTTCGGCATAGAGCGCGTTGATGGTGAAGTCGCGCCGCTCGGCGTCAAGCTTCCAGTCGCGCCCGAAGGTCACTTTCGCCCGCCTGCCGTCGGTCTCGATGTCGGCACGCAGCGTGGTGACTTCATAGGGCTTGCCGCCCGTAATCACGGTGATGGTGCCGTGCTCGATGCCGGTCGGCGCCGTCTTGAAGCCGGCCGCCCCGGCGCGTCGGAGGGTCTCTTTCGGCAAGGTGGACGTGGCGATGTCGATGTCGGCGACCGGCTGTCCGAGCAGCGTGTTGCGCACCGCGCCGCCGGCGACACGCGCTTCCTCGCCGCCCTGCTTCAGCACGGCCAGCAATTGCTGCAAGTGCTTGTCGCCCAGCCAATCGGCCCGGCCCGAGAGAGACACCTCGGCGCTCACGCATAGAGCCTTTCATAGAGGGTGCGGACGATGCCGGCGGTGACGCCCCAGATGCGCTGGCCACCATAGGGCATATCGTAGAAGAACCATTCGAGGTCGTTCCAGAAACGGCTGTCGCGCGCGTGGTTGGCCGGGTCCATCAGGAAACTCAGGGGCACCTCGAAGGCCGCATCGACCTCGTCGGCATTGAGCGTCAGCGAAAAGCCCGGCCGGACGATGGCAAGCACCGGCACGATGCGGTAGCCGCTGCCCGACACATAATCCGGCATGCGGCCAATGATCTCGATGTGGTCGCGATCGAGGCCGATCTCCTCGAAGGTCTCGCGCAGGGCGGTGGCTTCAGGGCCAGGATCGGTCGCATCGATGGTGCCGCCCGGGAAAGCCACTTGGCCGGAATGGCTGCGCAGCTTCTCGGCGCGCTTGGTGAACAGCACCGTGGCGCCCTCGGCATGGTCGACGACCGGGATCAGCACCGCCGCGTCGCGCAGCGGCTTGACGTGCTTGAGCCTCGGGTGGCCGGGATTGAAGCGATGGTCGCCGAAATCGTCGCCGGGAGCGATTTCGGCCTGCGCCGCGACGCGGGCGCGAAAATCAGCGATCGAAAACGGTGCCGGCGTCACCTGGTCCATCACGCGCTCAGCCGTTTCAGCTTCTCGGCCGGCATGATCGGATAGACCTCGCCGCCCGAGCGGACGGCGAACATCGCCTTGCCGCCGATATCGATCTCCTCGCCATGCTCGACCAATTCATACATCACCGGCCGCGCCACCAGCGCCTCCAGCCGTCCGCGCACCAGGACATAGGGTTTCAGCCCGCCGGTTTCGTCTTCGTCGACGAAGCGCAGCGGATGACCGGGTCCGGCGGCGACGACATCGCCGACATTGGTGCGGAAGGTGACGACCTGGTCGTCGCCGCTTCCTGACACGTTCATTTCGACGGCGATGAACGGCGCGTCGGCGACGCGGATCCCGACCCGCTCGACCGGCGTCACAAGATAGGTCTTGCCGTCCGCATCCTTGCGCAGCACGCTGGAAAAAAGCTGTACCAGCGGCATGCGCCCGATCGGCGTGCCGAGATAGAACCAGGTGCCGTCGGCCTTGATCTCCATGTCGAGGTCGCCGCAGAAGTCGGGGTTCCAGCGCTCGACCGGCGCCGGCCCCTTGCCGGCCCGCGCGGCCCGCGAGATCAGCGCTTCCAGGCCGCGCGCCTCGGTGGCGCCGGTCAGGCTCTGTTCGCTCGGGCTTTGCTCACGATGTTCGCTGCGTTCGGCCATGGTCACGAAATAGTCACTGTTGTCCCGATTGTCAGCCTTGTCGGCGCAAGTCTGTGATTTAAGTTCGAATGCAGGCGCCAGGCGAAGCCGAATCGCGGCATCCTGCGACGTTGAGAATGCAGGCCGGTATTTCCAACCACAAGGATCGAACGGCATGAGCGTGATGATCAAGGAAAGCCCGATCAGCGAAAAAGCGATGATCGAGGAAGCCGAAAAGGCGCTTGCCGACATCTCCAGGGTCCGCGACGCGGTCGGCCGGGTGATCTTCGGCCAGGAAGCGGTCGTCGAGCGCACGCTGGTGGCGCTGCTGGCGGGCGGCCATGCGCTGCTGGTCGGCGTGCCGGGCCTTGCCAAGACCAAGCTGGTCGAAACGCTGGGCATCGTGCTCGGCCTTGATTCGCGCCGTGTCCAGTTCACGCCCGACCTGATGCCGTCGGATATCCTTGGCTCGGAAGTGATGGAGCAGGACGAGTTCGGCAAGCGTTCCTTCCGCTTCATTTCCGGTCCGATCTTCACGCAATTGCTGATGGCCGACGAGATCAACCGCGCCTCGCCGCGCACGCAATCGGCGCTGTTGCAGGCGATGCAGGAATATCACGTGACCATCGCCGGTGTTCGCCACGACCTGCCCTCGCCGTTCCATGTGCTGGCGACGCAGAACCCGCTGGAGCAGGAAGGCACCTATCCCCTCCCCGAGGCCCAGCTCGACCGTTTCCTGATGCAGGTCGACATCCTTTACCCGGAAATCGAGGCGGAACGCCGCATCCTGCTTGAAACCACCGGCGTCGACGAGGCAAAGGCCGACAACGTGCTGCAGCCGGCCAGATTGAGGGAAATCCAGACGCTGATCCGCCGCATGCCGGTGCCGGAAAGCGTCGTCGAGGCGATCCTCAAGCTGGTGCGTTCGGCCAGGCCGGGCCAGGGCAATGCCGAGACCGACAAGCACGTCGCCTGGGGGCCGGGCCCGCGCGCCAGCCAGGCGCTGACCCTGTGCGCCCGCGCGCGCGCTCTATATGATGGCAGGTTGGCGCCCTCGGTCGACGACGTTCGCGCTTTGGCCGAACCGGTGCTGCAGCATCGCATGGCGCTGACTTTCGCCGCCCGCGCCGAAGGCACTTCGGTGCGTGACGTGGTGGCGAAACTGGCAAAAGGCATCTGATGGGTCGAATAGGCGAGGTCCAGGCACCGGTTGCGACGCGCGACGCGCTCGCCCGTGGCCGGCTGCGGGCTTCACTGGTGCCGGACCTGCTGGTCGAGGCGCGCCGCATCGTCAACACGGTGATCGCCGGCTGGCACGGCCGCCGCAAGCGCGGCATCGGCGAGAATTTCTGGCAGTTCCGGCCCTATGTCGAAGGCGATTCCTCGCGCATCGACTGGCGCCGCTCGGCTAGGGACGACCATATCTATGTACGCGACCGCGAGTGGGAAGCCGCGCACACCGTCTGGCTCTGGGCCGATCCATCGCCTTCCATGCTCTATAAATCGGCGGGCGCCGCCGTTTCCAAGGAATCGCGCGCGCTGGTGCTGGCGCTCGCCTTGGCGGAGCTTTTGTCGCGCAGCGGCGAGCGCATCGCCTGGCCGGGCCTGGCCGACCCGTTCACGGCCCGCAACGGCGCCGAGCGCATCGCCGCCCAGCTCAGCCATGCCGCCGCGCTGCCGGCCAAGCCCGACCTATCGGCCATCCGCCGCTTCTGCGACATCGTCCTGGTCAGCGACTTCCTCGATCCGGTCGAGGAAACCACGGCCTGGCTCGACGTGCTCGCGCGCCACGGCGTGCGTGCCCATCTGATCGAGGTGGCCGACCCGGCCGAGGAAACCTTCCCCTATGCCGGCCGCACCGAGTTCACCGATCCGGAGACCGGCGATAAGCTGACCGCCGGCCGCGCCGAGACGCTGGCCGAGGAATATCGCCTGCTTTACCGGGCTCGCCGCGAGGAACTGGCCGCCTGGTGCAAGCGTCTCGGCTGGAGCTACACCGTCAACCATACTGACCGTCTCGCCTCCGAGGCGCTGGTGGGCGTCCACTTGGCGATGACCGCCGACGGCACCAATCTCGGAAAGGCGGTCGCATGAGCTGGCTGCCGCTTTCCTTCGGAGCACCCGTGGTGCTGTGGGGCCTCCTGGCGCTGCCGGTGATCTGGTGGCTGCTGCGGCTCACCCCGCCCAGGCCGCAAACGGAGGTTTTCCCGCCGCTCAGAATCCTCGCCCGGGTCCTTAGGCGCGAAGAAACCCCGCAGCAAAGCCCCTGGTGGCTGACGCTGCTTCGGCTGCTGATGGCGGCGCTGGTCGTGATGGCGCTGGCCGAGCCGGTCTTCAATCCGCGCGAGAAACTGCCGGCGGAAGGTGCTGCCCTGGCGCTTGTCATCGACAATGGCTGGGCGAGCGCCGCCGACTGGAGCAAGCGCGTCGCCACCGCCGAGCGGCTGATCGCCGATGCCGGCTCGAACGGCGTGCCGGTGGTGATCGCCTTCACCGCCGAGAAACCCAATGCCGAGATCGGCCCTTTCGATGCCTCGGTCGCGCTCGATCACCTGCGCGCCGCCAAGCCGCGGCCGGTCCCCACGGATCGTCCAGCCGTCTACGCCCGCGTCGCCGCCGCCTTGGAGCGCCTGCCGGGCGCAAGCGTTGCGGTGCTCGCCGATGGGCTTGCCGCCAAAGGCGACGACGCCGCCTTCAAGACGCTTCTCGAAAAGAACGCGGCGCGGCTGGTCTGGGCCACATCCGACCGGCCTTCGGTGACTGGCCTGATCGGCGCCGACAACCAGGTCGACGGCTTTGCGCTGACCGCCATTCGCGCGCCGGGCGATCCGGCGCCGGCGCAGGTCACCGCGGGCGCCTTCGACGACAAGGGCCGCCGCATCGCCGATGCGACGCTGACCTTCGCGCCGGGCGAAGCCACCGCCACGGCCACGATGGCGGTCCCGTTCGAGCTGCGCAACGACTTCGCCTCGATTGCACTCGACGGCGAGCATCAGGCCGGCGCCGTGCGCGTGCTGGACGAAAGCTCGAAACGGCGGCGCGTCGGCCTGCTGTCGCAGGCCGAGGCCGACCAGGCGCAGCCGCTTCTGTCGCCGCTCTATTACATCCGCCGCGCCCTGCAGCCCTTCGCCGATCTGGTCGAGCCGTCGAGCGCCGACCTCGCCGACGCCATTCCGCAGCTTCTCGACCAGAAGCCGGCGATGATCGTCATGGCCGATGTCGGCACCATCCCGCAGCAGGTCAAGCAGCGGCTGGTCGACTGGGTCGACAAGGGCGGCACGCTGGTGCGTTTTGCCGGCCCGCGCCTTGCCGCGGCCGGCAATGACGATGATCTGCTGCCGGTCCGGCTGCGCAGCGGCGAGCGCGCGCTGGGTGGTGCTCTGTCGTGGACGACACCGCAGGCGGTCACCGAATTCCCGAAGAATGGTCCGTTCGCCGATCTTTCCCCGCCCTCCGAAGTGACGGTGAGCCGGCAGGTTCTGGCCGAGCCGACGCCCGACATCGTCGAGCGCACCTGGGCGACGCTTGCCGACGGCACGCCGCTGGTGACGGGCATGAAGAAGGACAAGGGCACGCTGGTGCTCTTCCATGTCACGCCCGAGGCGACATGGTCGAACCTGCCGATCTCCGGCAGCTTCGTCGAGATGCTGAGGCGCGTCGTGCAATTGTCGCGCAACCAGGGCGCCGCGATCGCCAATGCCGAAGCCACCGCCGCATCGCTCGCGCCCTACCGCATGATCGGCGCCGACGGCATGCTGACGCCGCCTTCGCCGGATGCACGGCCGCTGGTGCCCGGAGCCGGCCCGCTGCCGGTGACGCTGGAAAACCCGCCCGGTCTTTACGGCTCGGAAACCGGCGTCTTCGCACATAATCTTCTCAACGCTTCGAGCACGTTCGCGCCGCTGGCGCGCCCGCAGGTTTCGCTGCCGGTCACAGCCATTCCCTACGCCTTCGACGAATCGGAGAACCTCAAGGGGCCGCTGGTCGCCATTGCGCTTCTGTTGATGGTGCTCGACACTTTGGCCGTGTTCTGGATGGGCGGCCTGCTGACGCGCCGGCCGCGGCGTGCCGCGGTGGCGACCGCCGCAGCCGTTCTGGTCGTGCTCGGCGGCCTCGTCGGCCATGCCGATCTTGCTCGCGCCGACGATTCGAAGCCCGGCGACGCCCAGGCGATCGAGGATATTTCGAAGACCCGCATGGCCTATGTGATCACCGGCGAGCCCGGCGTCGATTCGATCAGCCGCGCCGGCCTCGAAGGCCTGACGCGTTTCCTGATCGAAAAGACCGCGCTCGAGCCCGGCCCGCCGGCCGGCGTCGATATCGCCAAGGACGAGCTGTCCTTCTTTCCCCTGATTTATTGGCCGATCGATGCATCGGCGCCGATGCCCAGCCAGGCGGCGATCGCCCGCATCGATGCCTACATGCAGCAGGGCGGCACTGTCCTGTTCGATACGCGCGACCAGTTTTCAAACGGCATCGGCGCCGGCTCGGCAAGCCCGGCGACCGAGCGGCTGCGCGACATCCTCGGCAATCTCAACGTGCCGCCGCTGGAGCCGGTGCCGTCGGACCATGTGCTGACCAAATCCTTCTTCATCCTTCCGGAGTTCCCCGGCCGCTTCAACGGCAGCCCGCTATGGGTCGAGGCCTCGCTCGACGCCAGCAACACCGAGAACCGCCCGGTGCGCACCGGCGACGGCGTCTCGCCGATCATGATCACCGCCAACGATTTCGCCGGCGCCTGGGCGGTCGACGAGAACGGCGATCCGATGCTGCCGACCGTGCCGCCGGACCCGATGCAGCGCGTCTATGCGCTGCGCGCCGGTGTCAACATCATGATGTACATGCTGACCGGCAACTACAAATCCGACCAGGTGCATGTGCCCGTGCTGCTCGAACGGCTGGGGCAATAGGTCATGAACTGGTCGATCTCTTTCGAACCGCTCGTCTCCTGGCCGCTCTTCGGCCTGCTCTTCGTGCCGTTGCTGCTGCTGGCGCTGGTCGGCCTGTGGTTCCGCCAGCGCGGCTCGGCGCTGCGCTTCGTCGCGCTGCTCGCGCTTGCCGCGGCATTGCTCAACCCTGTCTTTCTCGCCGAGGAGCGCGACGCGCTGAAGAGCGTCGTCGCCCTTGTCGTCGACCGCAGCCAGAGCCAGGACATCGGCGACCGCACCAAGCAGACCGACGAGGCGCTGGCCGGGTTGCAGCAGCGTCTTGCCCGCTTCAAGCAGTTCGATGTCCGCGTCGTCGAGGCCGGCAAATCCGAAGCCGCCGACGAGCGCACCGAAACCAGGCTGTTCAGCGCGCTAGAGGGCACCTTCCGCGACGTGCCGCCGTCGCGCATTGGCGGCGCGATCATGATCACCGACGGCGAGGTGCATGATGCGCCTGCCGGAACGCCGGAGTTCAACGCGCCGCTGCATGCGCTGATCACCGGCAACGAGCATGAGAAGGACCGCCGCATCCGCTTCGAGAACGCGCCGCGCTTCGGCCTCGTCGGCAAGCCGCTCGACATGACCTACCGCGTCATTTCGACGGAAGGCAATGGCGCTCCGGTGGATGTGCGCGTCTCGGTCAATGGCGAGCAAGTCTCGGTCGAGCACGCGACCGTCGGACAGCCGATGAAGCTCTCGGTCACCATCCCCAATGCCGGCCGCAACATCGTCCAGCTCGGCATCGACCGCGAGCCGGGCGAACTGACCGACGCCAACAACCGGGCGATTGCGCTGGTCGACGGCATCCGCGAGAACCTGCGCGTGCTCTTGGTTTCCGGCGAGCCACATGCCGGCGAGCGCACCTGGCGCAACCTTTTGAAGTCGGATGCGTCGGTCGATCTCGTCCACTTCACCATTCTGCGTCCGCCGGAAAAGCAGGACGGCACGCCGATCAACGAGTTGTCGCTGATCGCCTTCCCGACGCGTGAGCTGTTCGTCGAGAAGATCAAGGATTTCGACCTGATCATCTTCGACCGCTACCAGCACCGCGACGTGCTGCCGATCCTCTATTACGATTACATCTCCGAATATGTCGAAAAGGGCGGCGCGCTGCTGATTGCCGCCGGTCCCGAATATGCCGGCGAAAACTCGATCGCGCGCACGCCGTTGAACAGCGCGCTGCCGGCAATGCCGACCGGCGAGGTGGTGGACAAGGCCTTCTATCCGCGCCTGACGGATCTCGGCCAGCGTCATCCGGTGACGCGCGGGCTCGATGGCTCGGCGAGCGACCCCCCGCATTGGAGCCGCTGGTTCCGCACCATCGGCGTCAAGAATCCGGAAGGCGAAGTGGTGATGAAGGGCGCCGACGACCGGCCCCTGCTGCTGCTCGACCGCAAGGGCGAAGGCCGTGTCGGCATGCTCTTATCTGACCAGGGCTGGCTATGGGCGCGCGGCTTCGAAAGCGGCGGCCCGCATGTGCAGCTCTACCGCCGCATCGCCCACTGGCTGATGAAGGAGCCGGAACTGGAAGAGGAGCGGCTGACCGCCGACGGCCGCGGCATGATGCTTGAAATCCGCCGTCAGACGATGAGCGACGACCCTGGCCCGGCCCAGGTGATCACGCCCTCGGGCAAAACGGTGACGGTAAAGCTCGAAAAGTCCGAGCCCGGGATTTTTACCGGCAGCCTGCAGACCAGTGAGATCGGCCTTTACCAGATCGGCAATGGCGATCTCACCGCGCTTGCGCATGTCGGCCCGATCAACGCGCCGGAATTCTCGGACGTGATCTCAACCGAGGATAGGCTGAAGGCGCCTGCCGAGGCGACCGGCGGCAGCGTGCGGCGGCTGGCTCCGTCATCGACGCTCGGCAATCTCGCCGGCGGCGTCACCTTGCCGTCGATCGTGCCGATCCGCTCTTCGGCGGCCGCTGCGGGCGACGACTGGATCGGCCTGCGCACCACCGACGACAGCGCGCTCAAGGCCGTATCGCGCGTGCCGTTGTTCGGCGGCTTCCTCGGCCTCGGCCTGCTGCTGCTCGCCATCGGCTCGATGTGGTATCGCGAAGGGCGGTAATCCCTTTCCTTCTCCCCGTTCCACGGGAAGAAGGTGCCCGAAGGGCGGATGAGGGGCGGCGCCATCCTTGGATTGAAGTCGGAGCTTGCCTCACCCCTCACCCTGCTCGGCCGGCAAGCCGGCCTCGCTGTCCCTCTCCCCGTAAACGGGGCGAGGGAAGAAAAGAAGCCCCTACTCTTCCGGCTCTGTCGTGAACAGCAGCGGATAGCCCTTGGCCTTGCCGGCATCCGTCGCCCGCGTGGCCTTGGTCTCGGCAATGTCGCGCGTAAACACCGCGACGACGCACACGCCGCGCGTATGCGCCGTGATCATGACGCGGTGCGCCTGATCCTCGCTCAGTTTGAACTCGCCTTTGAGCACAGTCACCACGAACTCGCGCGGCGTGAAATCGTCGTTGACCAGGATGAGCTTGTAGAGCTTCGGCCGCTCGGTCTTCGGCTGCGTCTTGACGCGGGGTTTGATAACGGTTTCGGGCATCGTATCCAGCAGCGAGCAACTGGGTTCTCGCTCTCATTTTGTCACGCGGGAAAACACACGTCCAACCCTCCGCGCGGCTGGCGACGGATTGGACGATCGACCTTATGTGGGGAAGCGCCGCCGGCGGGTCAACGGCCCTGGCGTCCGACCGGACGGCGCATCGCGGTTCCCGGTTTGCCCGGGACGGAGCCGCCATCGATGCTCGAGCCGCGTTCCATGAACGCAAAGAATATCCAGCCGGCAAGGCCGATCAGCGTTATGCCGGTCAGCACGATCAGGACCCAGGATTGCGCCGGGGTGATATAGTCGAAACTCGATGAGATCGCCGGCGCGAAGAGCTCGGGCTCGGTCCGGCCGCTGGCGGGATCCGGAACGGGGCTTGCGGTAAAAATGATCAACGATCGCGCCGCCGCGGTGGCGATCAGGCCACCGATGGTCAGCGAGCGCATCAGGGACGAAAACCGCTTCTTCATGCGGATTGCCCTACATCACCGGCATTGCGATCGGGTTAAGCGCTGCAACAGGCGCGGCGGAAGCTGCCGGCTGGGAGGCTTCTGTCGCGCGTAAGCCGCTCCGGCCGAAATGGCCGGAGCGGCTTTGCAAGATGATGCCGAGACCTGGTTCAGGTCTTCGGGGCGTCCTTCTTGTCGGTCTTATTGATGACCTTCTTCGTGGCAGCCTTCTTGTGCTTCTTGACGGTCTTCTTGGCGACTTTCTTCACCGGCTTCGCGGTGCTGTCGGCCGGAACAGCCGTGGTGGTCGCGGTCGAAGCAGCCGGGGCAGCGGTCGTCGTGGCGGCGGCGTTGCCGAGAGCCGGCATCGCGAAAGCGAGAGCAACACCGAGGCCGAGGGCGGAGAGGATGGACTTCTTCATGGCTTCATTTCCTTCTTTTTGCAGGTCTGGATGAGCGTCACTGAGCGGGATCGACCGGTGTCACTCCAAGCAGCTTCAAAGCATTTGCGAGCATCCGGATTCCCTGCGCCTGCTTCTTGTTGGCGCAGAACCGGATTCCCTTTCTTTGCAGTGCTTTCGCCGCGGTGACCTGCGTTGCCGCGGCATGGGTTTCGAGGGCTTCGTCAACTTGACGGCTCAGATTGGTGCAGCGCTCGCTCCGGGTGAGCGGCGCGACCTTTGCGGTGGAGGCGCCGGCCGCTGCGGTCACGAGCGATATGCTGAGCAAAGCACCCGTCACGCTGATCCAGAACCTCTGCATTGGTCTCGTCCGTAACTCCGGAAACTCGCGTCGCAGCCGATGACCCGACCGCCACGGCATCAGTTATGCCCTTGAAACTTTTCACCAGTTTTTCCCGACTGTAGAATTTTGTTTCTGGATTGTTTCTGGGGGATCGGGTTCGCGCGACGATCGCGGCACTGGCCAACATGTGGCCCGAATTCTATCGTGTGGGTGGATCGGCTAAGGGATGCCAGGCAACAGGATCATAGGTTTCGAGTGAAATCAGACGCGCACATACTGATCGTCGACGACGACAAGGGCATACGTGACCTGCTGCAGGAGTTTTTCCAGAAGCGCGGGCTGCGCACGACGGTGGCCGGCGACGGCACCGAGATGGAAGCGGTCCTGCGCCGCACGCCGGTGGACCTGATCGTTCTCGACGTAATGCTGCCCGGCAGAAGCGGACTCGAGCTTTGCCGCGATATCCGTGCCAACTATGCCACGCCGATCATCATGCTGACCGCGGTCACCGAAACGACCGACCGCGTGGTGGGCCTCGAAATGGGCGCTGACGACTATGTCCCGAAGCCCTTCGATCCACGCGAGCTTCTGGCCCGCATCCGCGCCGTGCTGCGACGCAACGGCAGCGCCGAGCCGCGTCGCCCCACAGCCAGGCAGATCTACCGCTTTGCCGGCTGGACAATGGATTTCGCGCGCCGCCGCCTGACGGCGCCCGACGATGTCCGGGTGGAACTGACGATGGCGGAGTTCAACCTGCTGCAGACCTTCGTCAAGAGCGCGCAACGCGTGCTTACTCGCGAGCAGTTGATCGAGCTTTCCGGCGGCGACTCCGGCTACAGCTTCGACCGCAGCGTCGACATTCTGGTGAGCCGCCTGCGCCGCAAGATGGAAGACGATCCGAAGACGCCGAAACTGATCCTGACCGTACGCAGCGGCGGCTACCAGTTCCTGCCCGAGACGACGTCCGAATGAAACGCTTCCTGCCGCAGACCCTGCCTGTCTGGGTGCTGCTCATCGTCATTGCCGGCCTCATGATCAGCCAGGTCGCGACGCTCTACATCGTCGCGCGCGATCGCGCCGCCGCCAACAGCGTGGTCGATCTCTACCGGTTGAACGACCGTGCTTATTCGCTGGTGCAACTGATGCATGACGCCACGCCCGAAGAGCGCAAGGCGACCGCGTCCGGTTTGTTCAACTCGACCTATGCGCTGACGGTTTCGGACACGCCCGCCGTCACCTCTTCGATCGCCGGCGACGACCAGCTGGCCGAGTTGGAGGACATCCTGGTCGGCCGCCTGTCGAAGTTCGGCGTCACCGACGCGCGCGTGCGACGCGATCCGGCCACCCAGGAGGCCGATGTCCCGGACGGCCAGGCGGTGAACAAGGATGTCGGCCAGGTCGAGCGCGACCTGCTGGTTCTGGCAGCCGATTTTGCCCAGAGCGACAAGCTGACCGCATCGCTGCGCTTTGCGGACGGACAGTGGCTGAACTTCACCGAGCCGATCACGCCGCCGGGGCCGATTCTGAGCCTCGACAGCCTGCCGCTCTACTCGCTGATTGCCGGGCTGGTCGTCGTTATGTCGATCTGGTCGCTGCGCCGGCTGACCGCGCCTTACCGGATGATGGAAACGGCGGTCAAGCGCATCGGCAACGACCTGAAGAGCCCGCCGATCGCCGAGAGCGGCAGCCGCGAGATCCGCGCCGCGGCAAAGGCGATCAACGCCATGCAGACGCGGCTGCGCGATTATGTCGAGGACCGCGAGCACCTTGCGGCGGCGCTGGCGCATGATCTGCGCACGCCGCTGACGCGAATGCGCCTGCGCCTCGAACTTCTACGCAGGTCGCCGGCGCGCGAGGCGCTTGCGCACGACCTCGCCGACATCGAAAGCATCGCCAGCTCGGTCATCGACTTCGCCAAATTCGAGGTGACCGAGGAAAAGGCCGAGCGGATCGATTTCTGGTCGCTGGTGGAATCGGTCGCGGACTCCTTCGACGGCGCGTCCTTAGACGAAGATGCGACCCCTTCGCGCGGCCTGATCTGCGTTGCGCGGCCGGTGGCGCTGCGCCGCTGTGTCACCAATCTCATCCAGAACGCGGTGACCTACGGCAAGAGGGCGCATCTCGGCGTGCGGCGATCGGGCGACACGATCACGCTTTCGATCCGCGACGAAGGCCCCGGCATCCCGCAGGCGAAACTGGACGCGGTGTTCGGCTCCTTCGTGCGACTGGAGGAATCGCGCAACCGCACGACCGGCGGACTCGGCCTCGGCCTCACCATCGCCCGCAACATCGCCCGTGGAGCGGGCGGCGAGGTCGATCTTTCCAATTATCCCGGCGGCGGCCTGCTGACCGAACTGCGGCTGCCCGTGGCAAGTTGAGTCAGCAGGCGGCTGCCTGACCTCACTACGCTACTGGATCGGCCGGCTCTTCCTTGTGATAGTGCCGCCCGTCTCGGCATGAGGAAACCACACCATGTTCTACGCTGTCCTTGCCTATCACGTCGAAGAGGCCGTCCAGTCCTGGACGCCCGATGAGGATGCCGCGTTGATGAAAGACCTGCTCGAGGTCAACGACAGGCTGACGCGCGAGGGCAAGCTCGGGCCGGCGGCCAGGCTCGGCGCGACGGCCGATGCCGTGACGCTGCGCGGTCCGGGGGACGGCATGGTCATCGACGGTCCCTTCGCCGAAACCAAGGAGCAATTGCTCGGCCTTTATGTCCTCGACTGCGCGAACCAGGACGAGGCGATCGCGGCCGCGCGCGACTTGAAGCGCGTCAATCCCTCCGCCGTCTACGAGATCCGGCCGATCATGCTCTATCTGCCAGGCGCGCCGCTGGCTGCTGGCGAGGAGTGAGAAGAGCCTGCCAC